>NZ_JBSSBG010000058.1:0-1043 GCF_054968445.1 Polaribacter sp. M10 | reverse complement strand
AGTCAGTAATTTACAAATTTTACGTTAGCCTACGTACTGAGGAGTTTTTGGGTTTCTATGGGGGATTACTGGCAACGTCTTGGTATAAGATTTGTTGCGTTTATTTTAGCTAAAAGTAAGCAAAAAATAGACAACTTTGTGCCAGCGTATTTTTCCGAAGGAAAAATTCTGCAGCAATAAAGTTTATACAGTGTTGGCTATAGTTTTATTCCTTTCTGGTTATTAAAATCAACAAATTCATTTTCAACAGTTTCATATATTCTATAAATTTTTTTGATTTTAGTTTTTCTTAATTTCTCAACGATGGGTTTAATTTTTTCTTCAGATATTTTCTTATCTATAAAAACAGAGTAATAAATATTCAATCTAATCCATTGTTCAACTGTAAACCTTTCTGAATGCAAGTCGTTATATTCATTCATAAAATATGGACTCAAATCTTGAAGTATTTTTTCCAAATCTCTATCTAAATTATCAAGATTTTCAGAATATTCAGATTTAGCGTTGATTATTCCGTTTTTATTTTCTAAAAAGATTTTCAAACCATATTTATTTCTCTGACCAGTAAATTCAGATTTTGCTTTATTCTCAAGATTTATATTTACATTATTCTTTTTAATAATGAAGTCTGTAAAACTATTAGCTTTTATAAGTTTAAATTCCGAAAGAGAGTCAATTTCAGGTTTAACAATCAAAGTGTCATTTCTTAGTTTATATTTTAGATAATTTACTTTTAATGAATCATTAAAGACATTTTTAAATTCAAAAGTAATTTTTTCACTATTTGCTTTCCAATTAGCTTTTGTAAATGTTAAATCTGATATATTTAGAGAATCTTCACTAAATTCAAGTTTAGTCATTTCTTTAATATCATACCATTTTCCATATAGTCTCTTTTCATATTGATTTCTCCCACAAGAAATTAACATTAATAAAGGCAGAAAAATAATTAATTTTGATTTCATATGTATTATCCTGATATAGGTTGACCTTTTTTTAGGTTTAATTTATACCGTTCAAATTATTTTTTTAGCCGTTTAGAA
>NZ_JBSSBG010000057.1:0-1082 GCF_054968445.1 Polaribacter sp. M10 | reverse complement strand
GCATCATACTCATAACCATCTGCAATATCTACTCTTAAGCTTTGTTGAATTTCTGTACTTACAGTATTGTATCTGTGTTTAATATTGTTTGCAGTTTCAGAATACAACTCAACCATAGAAATATCTGCTGTTTTACCTTCTTCTGTACTTCTTAATGCTACTACTAACTCACCTTTATCTCTGTAGATTTTAGAAGCATAGGTTTCTGGAAACTTCTGTACTTCTGTTTGTGTAACAGGAATATAAGATTGTAAGTTGTTTAAAATATCAGCTACTAATTTCTGAGTATCTGCTGGTCTTGTAGACCATACTTGGAAGTTATACACATCATTAAACTTGGTATAGTTATTTACATACCAGTTGGTTTGAATGGTATAATTCGCATCGTTATTATTCTTAGCAGTTGCAAAAGAGATGGCATATTCTACTTCTCCACTTCTTTGCTTAATACCTTGCATTAAGAAATTGTATCCTTGAATTTGTACTTTCTGAATGTTTAAAATCTCAGCACCTCTTAAACGATCACAAGAAGCTTTTGTATGATTGTAAATTTTATCAGAAGTTTTAATTCCTAAAACCACACCTTTTGTTTCTCCATTTAAAGAGAAGTCAACAGACAATACCTCATCAGCAATTGTGTAATCTAAGATATCAGTTGGTGAAGTAACGTTTGCTACATTACCTGCAAATAATTCTGAAGGGAACATATCTAACATGGTTTGTCCTTTACCTTGATATGGTTGTTTCGATTTTAATTTTGCTTTGTTATATAGGTTTGCACTAGATTTTACAAACTCAGTTGGCACAGAATTCTTTTTTCTACCTACGTAGATTTTAGAGATTGCATCTCCTAAAGATTCAGATTCCACACCACCATTGTTACCTCCAGAAGTTCCTCCTGTAGGGATAACATAAGCAAAATCTTGATCTAAATTATCTTCACCAGCTGTTAAATTAATGGTACTGTTATTTGGAGTACCCACACTGTCCCAGTCGTAAGTTTGCACTAAATCTGCTGCAGTTTTACCTGCAGGTATTCCAGAGGTTACAGTGCTAACATCAACAGAGATTGTGTAAGTTCC
>NZ_JBSSBG010000056.1:0-1085 GCF_054968445.1 Polaribacter sp. M10 | reverse complement strand
TTTTGTAAATTCTGAATTTCCTTCGGAAATTCCTCGTTGACAAAAAACGCAACTTTCCTTATACGAGAAACGTTAGCTAACATTTGCAAATGAAAAGATTTTTACTATTAACATTACTTCTTATTCTATCGTGTAAAAGCAATGTGGAAAAAGAAAAGTTGACAGAAAAATTAAACCTCAAAGGCAGAACTTTTGTTTTGAATGCGGAAGATAGTAAAGGAACTCTAACAGTCCAGTTTATGGACTCAACATGCAATATTCTAGATTTAAATCAGTATAACCGACCTTGGAGATTGATTAATTTTGAAAAATCTAATATCCTAATATTGGGTCATATGACTATTCCAATTCATAAAGAAAATGACTCAACGATAATTGGACTTAGTATTGGGGAGAGGGATACTAAACTAAGACTAGAGGAAAAATTGCCAAAATGGAAGTTGGACAAAATTTTAGGAAAATGGACTGAAGAACGCTGGGTAGGAGTTGAGAATTCGGACATTCCTCCTCCCCCTGCAAGAATTCCTGAGCATGATACAATTTGGCCACCTTACTACGAAATTTCTAGAAACAAAATCATAAGTTATTGTTTAGGTATTGATTCCACACAAATGCAAATGGACAACTCTTTGTCATATATAATAATGAAAGATAATCTTTATACAGATTTTGTGGGTTACCAAAAAGATTGGAAATTACTAAACGTAACAGATAGCGTACTTACTATTGAAAGGAGATTTACAAAAGACTTTTCGGACTCAAATTCATTTTCCTATTCAGACAGTACCGAAACGTTACGATTAATAAAAAAACGTTAGCTAACATTACCTATAGCAAATAGGGCACAAAGTGCTATATATAAAGGCTTGGGCGTGTTTACTATGTCCGCCAAATCTTTTGGATTTGGCAATTAAAAAAGAAAAAATAATTACAAAACAAAAAGCTCTGGCTCGCAGACCAGACGGAAACGAACAGTTTCCTTGCCTGCCCTACTTGCCATAGCTTCACCGTTATGTTTAATTGCTCAGGAAAATCGAAATGCAGGAAAAATTTGCTAAATATTTTTTAAAGTTTGTTAAGTTCAA
>NZ_JBSSBG010000055.1:0-1443 GCF_054968445.1 Polaribacter sp. M10 | reverse complement strand
CCTGCAACTAAATCTTCAAATAAATAATTTCCGTTTGCGTCTGTTGTTGTAGTTACATCATCACTTGCATCTCCAGGAGTGCCTGGATCTAAAGTTACTGTTGCGCCTTCTAATCCGTTTTCACCAATAGATGAACCATCGTTATTTGCATCAAACCAAATTGTATCTCCTATTGATCCTGTAGCTGTAGTAGAAGAACAAATATCAATATCTGCATCAAAATTAGCTGAATGAACTTCACCTCCAGCATGTTTAAAAGTTTTACCAATGACTTGACCTTCTATATTAGATTGATTAACAGTTTTATCAATATCTGCAAAAGGGGCTAAAACAGTACCTTCAATTGTTGAATTTCCGTTGATATTTAATTGAGTTGTATTATAAAAATTATAAAGAATATAAGGTGCATTTTGAATAGCAACACCTGCTTGGTTCCAAACATTCCAATTAAACGTTCCAGATGCATCTACGTTTATAATTAAAATTTTAGATGAAGATGGTTGATTATTATAGGTAAATACACTTACATTATTTAAATCTGTACCAGTAACATTCAAATAATTTATTCCGTTTTGTAAGTTAATTTTAACTTGATTAGGCAAATTTGTATTTGAAATTGAATTACCATTTGGATCGGTTAATTGTGCATTATTTGTATTTTGAGATAATTTAGTAGAATTTGCTTCTAAAGTTTGAAAGGCACTAACAAAATCTATTAAATTACTCTCGAAAACTGGATTATTAGTCTCAGAAACATTAAAAAATGTTGAGTTTTGTTGTAATTGAATAAAAGGATTACTGTTGTAGTTTGAATTAGATGTTACTCTTATGGGTGGTGTGGCATTATTTTGATCTTTATACCAAGCAACGGAATTATTCTGATTTCCTATTTTAACATAAGCACTTGAACCAACTTGTAAAGAGCTACCAGATTGATAAACTACTTTTCCATCAACTAATAAACCAATATTTGTGTTATTAACTTGAAAAGTTCCTGCATTATGAATGGCAGCTTGATAAGATCCCAATATCGTTAAATCACCTCCTGTTGCGATACTACCTTCTGTTTCATTAGTTTGTAAAATTAAACCATCTTCTGTAAAAATATTAAAATCTAAAGCTGCATCTGTAGGGTTTTGAAATGTGCAAATTAAATTTGAATAACCAAAATCTTGGCCTAAATTATCTTCTCCTGCTGCTAAAGTTACTTCACTTGTATTGGCTGTTCCTGTTCCATCATTGTCATAAGTTTGCTCTAAATCTGCAGTTGTTACTCCTGCAGGTAAACCTCCAGTTACTGTACTTAAATCTACACTTACTGTGTAATCTCCTGCAACTAAATCTTCAAATAAATAATTTCCGTTTACGTCTGTTGTTGTAGTTACATCATCACTTGCATCTCCAGGTGTTCCTGGATCTAAAGTTACAGTTGCGCCTTCTAAT
>NZ_JBSSBG010000054.1:0-1692 GCF_054968445.1 Polaribacter sp. M10 | reverse complement strand
TGTAAATTCTGAATTTCCTTCGGAAATTCCTCGTTGACAAAAAACGCAACTTTCCTTATACGAGAAACGTTGGCAACCATTACCAATCACACTCAAAAGGAATGAAAAACAATATAACTAAACATAGAATATTAAAACTTCTTTTAGCTAAAAAGGAATTACACTTTAAACAAAAAAAAGTTGAAGTATCCCCTCCTATTGATTTTGGTATAAGTTTAAAACAAATAAGCGAAAATAAAAATATAAAAAATAAATATTTATCAAATTCAATTACTGAATTATTATCAAGCGAAGATATAATTAAAAATAAAAAAGATGACATAAACGTATATTCAATAAATGCAAAAGGAAAAATAAACTCTATAAGTAAAACATATATTTCAAGAAATAATAAAAACATAATTGAAAATTTAAAAGATTGGACTTCAATAATAGTTCCAGTTATTACAACCATAATAAGCTTATATCTTGTGATAATTCAGAATAAATCAAATAAAGAAATAGAAGAGTTAAAGCAGTCAGTGAAAAAGCAAGAATCGACCATAAAACGACTTGAACTATTGAATAATAATAAGGTAATCTTAGATAAAAAATAGATTCTTTAAAAAGTTTGAAATTCCTTTTGACTGAAAAAAATAACGGTTGCCAACACCGTGTAAAAAACATTGCTACTTTTTGTTTGTTTGATAATTCTTTTATTTGTTCCATTTTCTGTTTATTTATTCATTTATTTTCTTAATTTACGCAACGATTTCTTACACCAAGACGTTGGCAATAATAATGAAGAAAAATATGAAAAAAGGAATTTTAATTTTAATGGGACTATTTGTGACATCAACATATAGTCAAAACTTTGGTTTCCATTTTGGAACAAATTTATCCACACAAACAAATAAGGACAAACTAAGAAATAATTCTAAAGAAAACGATTTTAAAAATGTTCTTGGAATTAATATCGGATTTGATTATAAAAATAAAATATCAAATAATTTATATATTTCAACAGGTTTGAATTTTATTCAAAATGGATTTAAACAAAATACGGAAAATCTTACAATAGCGAATTCAGCCAAATTAAACTATTTAAATATTCCAGTAACTTTATTAATGGATAGCCCAAAAACCAAAGTTGGTCCAAATCTGAAACTTGGTGCATATTTCTCATATTTAATAGGAGGAAAATATAGTTTTATAAATTATCCTTTTGAGGAAACAGTTAATGAAAACTTCAAGAAATTTGATTTTGGGCTAACTGGTGGAATTGGAATAAAATTTAATAGATTTACTCTTGATATCTTTTATAATCTTGGGCTAAATAATATTGCTGAAGATGGAGATAATGACTTTATAGAAACTAATATTAAAAATAGAAGTTTGAATATGAATTTAATATATTGGATTAAATAATTTACTATTGCCAACACCGTACAAAATTAATTGCTCGCTTTTAGCTTACTTACGAAAATCCTCGCGGATTTTCTTTGTCAGTAATTATTTATTAACTTTATTGCAAAACACCGCAACTAACCTTGTACAAACACGTTATGTTTAATTGCTCAGGAAAATCGAATTGCAGGAAAAATTTACTGAATATTTTTAAAGCTTTTTAAGATCGAACCAAAAAAGGAAAATAAAAACGTGGGAATATTTTAATTTCTGAAAATCTAGTAATAATCTAAGAATTAAATTCTT
>NZ_JBSSBG010000053.1:0-1705 GCF_054968445.1 Polaribacter sp. M10 | reverse complement strand
TGCTAAAATTCCATACAAAATTTTAATTCCTTTTTCTTTCATCTTTTAGCGTTCTGCTTTTTGCTTGTTGCCAACGTTGTTGTACAAGGTTAGTTGCGTGGTTCAAGCACTAAATTTACTAAATAATTACTGACAAAGAAAATCCGCGAGGATTTTCGTAAGTAGGTAATAAGCTAGCAATTAATTTTGTACGGTGTTAGGCACTGGCTTTTTATTTTTTCCAAATTTTTCTTATTAGTTTCAAAAGTTTGGGTTTCTCCTTTTTGTTATTTTCATTTAATTCATTTGGTATTATTTTAATTAAGTTTTCTTTCTTCCATTCTTCATATGAAGGTTGTTTCAAATCTGCTCCACCATTATGTGGAAACTGAACAAAACCTTTTGGTGAATTAGGAATCTTTTCTTTACATTCTTTTGAGCATAAATTAGCAAGTAAAGGCACAGTATCTGTTCCAATTCTTTGAGTTGTCCAAAGTTGGTTGGTTTCGTGATATGACATTTGTTTTTCACAAACACTACATTTAACTTTTTCTCCTAAATATCTAACAGGATTATGGTTAAGTTTAGGAAAAGCTTTTCTGTTTTTGAAATTCCCGTAAAAAGCTCTTGTACTAACTCGACTTTGTTTTAAATTCTTGCATTTTATTATTTCATAAGGAAGCCATTTCAAATCATATGAAGTGTATGGATCAAAATATTCTAGTGATTCCATTTCTCCAATTTCTGGAGGAATTCTTTTCAGATTACTTCCATAAAGCCAGACTTTTTTAACTTTCTTTAATTTACCTATCGATTCAGGCAATGTATAAATTTTCGCAAATAGTTCGTCTCCTAAATATTCTCTTGGACTAAATTCTTTTTTTCCTTTTTTTGCAATATATTCAACATATTCACAAAGTTTTAACCAAGCTTCAGAGTTTCTATCTTGAATGTTATTTCGGATTTTTGAGATGTTTTCCATTCTGATTTGCGCTTGTGCCTAACGGTCTCGTATAACCGTCAGTTACGGGTTAATATGCGTTAATTTTCGGTTTAGCACAGACTTTAGCAATTCCGAGTGGATTCGGACGAAGTCGAATCCGCCGTAATTGCGGTTATACATTGTTGTACGCTGGCTTTTTATTCGTTCAATTCTTTCCAACATTTCTGTACTTCACGTTCAACTTCTTTTTCCATTTTCGGTAGTTCATTTAGAATCCAATCTTTGCTTTCTTTAGTCAGATAGTTTTTGTTTTCAGACAGTTTAAATTCCATTGCACTTTTTATTAATGGAATCAAATCTTTCGTTTCTGTATCTCCATTCGCAAAATTTGGTCCGATTAAATATTCTAAAATGTCTTTCTCATATTTTGGTTTGTAATGCAAAATGTGAGTTACAATCGGAAAATAGAAGTAAAAGAAACTATTGGTATTCGATTTGTATTGAATCTTATTAAATTCCGAAATCAACAATTCAGATTGCGAGTCAGAAGTATCAAAGTCCAATTCGCGAAGTAATTCATAAGTCTTTTTCGCACTTGGTTTAATTTCTCCCATTCTCTTTAAGTCAGAAAATGCCTTGTCAAATTCCGATTTAATTTCCTTGTTCTTTATCCAATCTAAAATTCTCAATTAGTTCTGTTTTTAGCTTCTGACTAACGTAAAATTAAGTTATTGTTATTCAGTAAGTTGCAAATCTTTATTTGTGAGTCCATATTTATGAATT
>NZ_JBSSBG010000052.1:0-1769 GCF_054968445.1 Polaribacter sp. M10 | reverse complement strand
GTATCTGTATAATAAATCATACCAGGAACTGATCCACTATTTGCAGCATAATAATCTTGTGGATTTTCTTTTAAGAGCTTCCACTCTACATCTCCTTGTTCTAATACTTTTTTGTGAAAATTTGGAAATGAACTGTGGTTTTCTAAAAATCTTTTTTTACTTAATTTAGACATAATATTTGTTTCTAATAAGGCCACTAAACCTTAAAAAAGACGCGTCGAAACAAACAATTAAATCATTTTCACTTAAAGCTAATTTTTCTGAAAATCAGAGAAATCTCTTTAATAAGTTATCATTGGAGTTCACAAAAAGCGAAAAAGTAAAATTTATTTGATGAACATAAACTTAGTGGAGGCTCTATAGCTCGTTTTTTGAATAAAGCAGAGCCCTTTAAAAGAGTAAATCAAGGTAGTTTTAAGAAATTGTTTGAATAAATCAGTAACACCACCTGTTTAAATACCAATTTTAAATGGGTGGATATTAAACTTTTTACCCAGTTTACCAATCTTTCACCATGTAAAAACCACCTAAAACCTCTTCTATTGTTGAGGTTTACCACCTTTACAAACAATAGGTAAAGTAAAAGCTAATTATTTTTTTTCTTATGCTCTATTATAAAACCTTCGTATTCTAGTAAAAAACATGAATTATTTGAACTACTTAAAAACATAACACTAAATCAATTTTATATTAAATATGAACATATTAATGCTGGATATTTACCTTATAAAAATTTATGGGAATAATATTTTATGTTACCTTGGAATGGACTTTTTAAAATCAATTTTAGATTCTTAAAATCTTATTGAAAATTTATTATATTTAAGAACTTATTTTAGATAAAATATATTCAAAAAAGTCCTTCTTAAAGTCTGATATAACTTTTATTATACCTTTTAACATACTACCAGTACATTTAAAAAAATGTAAACATATTATTAATAAAATTTTAAACAAAGGATATTAAATAAAACAACCTATAGCAGATAAAACTATAGGTTATTTTTATAGATTATTTTAATATAATTAAGATGTTATCATTTCAGAATATTTACTTATAATCTTTTGTATAGCTCTTTATACTACCAAAATAACGAATACAATACTGCTAATAAAATACAGACTACTATAGACCCCATATTAAATAATGGAGTTGTTTTAAATAGGTTTTTAGAAATTTCTATACCTTTTTCATCATCTGCACCTTTGTTCTGTAAATAACTTAATATCATAGTTACTGCCATAGATAATAAAGTTGCAATTCCCATTTGATGCATCCAAGGTTCTAGAGCCGCAATTGGTAAAAACTTTAATGCTAATGCAATCGGAATTGATAAAATAGCTCCCCAAATTGCTGCGTTGTTGGTTGTTTTTTTCCAAAATAAACCTAACATAAATACAGCTAAAATACCAGGACTTACAATACCTGTCCACTCTTGTATAAATTGAAAAGCTTGGTCTATACCCCCTAATAAAGGAGCAACAATTACAGCAATTAATAAAGAAACTGCAGCAGAAATTCTACCCACATTTACAGTTTGTTTATCATTTGCATTTTTATTGATGTATTGCTTGTAAATATCCATAGTAAAAATGGTAGAAGTTGAGTTTAACATTGAAGCTAAAGAAGAAACAACAGCTGCTGCTAATGCAGCAAAAGCCACACCTTTTAATCCTGTTGGTAAAAATTGTAATAACCAAGGATAAGCTTTATCTGCTTGTTCTGGAGAAGGTGTGTTTAACATACCAACCTCGCCTAAATTTGCCAT
>NZ_JBSSBG010000050.1:0-1829 GCF_054968445.1 Polaribacter sp. M10 | reverse complement strand
AATAAACCAAGTCCAACTGATGAGGTACAATATTTTAATTGGCTTGCCTGGTTTGCTTGGGAATCTATGATGAGTGAAGTGATCTCGTTTTCGGAGTTTTATGATTAAAAGAGAAGGGAGCCCCCTTCTCTTTTAATCTATCTTTATCCGAAATAAAACGGTATATTTTAAATCGAGATTGTGTTTTTTAGTTCTAAATGATTTAGAGAGCTACCTAATTCTTACTTTAAAAAAATCTAAAAATACCTTAGAAGTTTTTCGAGATATAGTTCTTAATAATTTTCTTCCATTTTTTAGTGTTTGAATAGTAAAATTCAAAAACTTTTCCTTCATAATTTTGTAAAAATTTCTCCCTTAGATCTTTCGCTCTAAATTCCTTGTACTTTTGAAAATCTAATTCTGTTTTTGGATTTTGTACACCTTGATGTTCTAAATACTCTTTATCGAAACTATATTTCTGTGCATACGCTTCAACCATATCAGACCAATAATCTATTTCTTCTATTATACCAAATATCTCAAATTTTAATATTAATTCTTTTTTCATCTATTTGTTTACTTATGTTTGTATAAATATAGTATTTTATTTTAATTAATCATATATGTGATTTGATTTTGTGCATGACATATTTTAATACAAATAAAACATCAATTTGTTGTACCTATCTTGTACCCAACAAAAAAAACTAAACATGCATGTTGAGGTTTTCTTTAGTACTCCAGGTGGGAATGGAACCTACACTCTCTAAATAACTAAATTTTGAATTTGAGTCTCGCCTAAACTCGTTTTAATGGTTTTTTGTTCTATTACCATTTTTTTAATTGGGATTTTTACTTTTTTGATGCTTTGCGTGGTCTAAATGTGCATCTAATTCGCCTTCAAGTATTTTTTTCAACTCCGCGTTTGTGGAGCTTTTTTATAAAACTGGCTAGTTCTGATCTTGTTTTTGAATTGTTTTAAAAAATCTTAGTTTAATAACCCTTTTAGTCTTACAATAAATGTATACGTAAATTTCAGAATAACTTTACTTACACACTTATTGGTTTAGTACCCGATTATTAGAATTATTTCTAGCCTTTATAATGTAAATTGTATCTTTTGCATACTGTCTTCTATTTTATACAATTATAACATTTTGTAATTGACAAAGTCAACTTACTTTTACTGTGGTTATAGTTATCTGGTTTTTAAATTGTTTTTTTAGTGTCATTTTATGCATATAAAATTGACTAAGGTTAATTAGTAATCATTGATGCAATTAAGCTAACACCAAAAATCGTTGTAGTCTCTTTTCGAATTAAGTGAGGTTTACTTGAAAGACTGATATATTTCTTCTTTGGGTTTGAGAAGGAATCTTTTATAGCTCTCTTTACAGATTGATTGATTAGCTCTGGAAGCTCTTATAGTGTCATTTTAACGGTTATTACCCTTTGCATCTATTTAAAATTTTATGCAAAGAAAAAGGAGGTTAAGATAGCAACCTAAACTGTAGAACCATAACAGATCCAAAAAAGTGCCATATATGGTTACTTTTTATTATTTTCAATATGTTTTAAAAGTTGCTGAAACTCCAAAGGTCTTTGTAGCTCCCATTATGAATTTTTCTAGAAGTATCTTCACTACAATTACAAATAGCACTAAAAATTTTGTGTTGGATTTTTGGGTCAAAATTATTGACTATTAAGTTTATATATCCGGTTTTCTTAAGAAGCAAGAATTTTTGATTTAGAGTAAAAGCTCTTTCGGATATTTTTTTGCTTTTTATATTATTGTTATTTAGTGTTTGAGCCTTCTTTTTGTTCTCAATGACATCTTTAATATCTTTTAG
>NZ_JBSSBG010000049.1:0-2040 GCF_054968445.1 Polaribacter sp. M10 | reverse complement strand
TTTCTATGGAATCATATTTGAAAGGAAAAATAATAAGTATTAAAAATTTATTTATTTCTAATTTTTAAACTTTTTCATTTTCCAAATTGGCATCCCTATTTATAGGGAGATAGCTCTCTCCCCATTTATAGGGATGCCAAAACAGCCATAGAATTATTTTTATTTATGATAAATCTTTCTCAAATTTGAGCAAAAGAAGTTGCTATGAAAAAGAAATACTACACAAAACCATCAGTCAATGTGTTATGTATTGCATTTGTTTCAACAATAACATAACAATCTCTTTTTTTACTGTCATTCTTGCTTAGGCAGGAATCTAAACCAAAACAAAAAACCTCCGCTTGCGGAAATAAGAAATATAAAAATCGTGTAAATAAATGTATCACTTAAAACCATTGCCTATGTAAATAAACAAGAACAAGCAGAAGAAGTGCTGCAAAAGTAAGCCTTTTTCTACCAATTTTTTAGAGAATTTTAATTTGGTTTACTCAACTAAAACCTCAAAAAAATATTAACTAATAAACCTAAATAAAAATTAGGTTACAAATTTTATATTATGAAAAAATTAATTTTAGCAATGGTTTTTGTTTTTGCTACAGGAACTATTATGAATGCAAGTGTAATTAATTCAACTAGAGAAGAAATTATCTTTTTTGAAGATTGTACATCTGATGTATGGGAATATGGTACTCAAGAAGGCGAAGGTAACCCAACGTTAGAATATGAATATACTAATCAATACTTTGAATTACATTGTAGTGAAGATGGCTCTTATAAAAATGAATCATCGGAAGTAGAATAGAAATTAATCGAAACTGTTTAAAAATAATAATTTTTAAACAGTTTTATAAAAATTTAATATGAAACAAATACTTAAATTAAGTTTTTTATTTTTTGTTTTTTTCAATATAAACGCACAGACTAATTCTGCAATTGTAACTTATAAAAAAACAAAAACAAAAAAAACTTTTACTGATGAAAAGAAAAAAAAAATAGGTAAAAAAAAGTTTGATAGGTTTGCTGCACTTGAAAAAAAAGCTGAAAAAGTATCAAATTCACTCTCGTTTACATTAAAATATAATGCTAATAAAGCAGTTTTTAAAGTAAATAGTTTTATGGATACGCCAAATAATAGATTAAAAAATTTGGCTCTTTTACCTTTTGGTAAAGGAGTGTATTATAATTCTAAAACTGAAAGAATAAAAGTAGTTGAAACTTTTGGTGATATTTTTTCAGTAAAATACCCAGTTGACTATACGAAATGGACATTATCAAAAGAGTCAAAAAAAATAGGTAAATATTTAGCATATAAAGCTACTGCTGTAGAAAAAATTAAAACTGATAATGGTTTTATTAACTATAAAATAACAGCTTGGTACACACCTGAAATTAATATACAATATGGTCCAATAGGTTATTCTAACTTACCAGGTTTAATTTTAGAGTTAAAAAAAAATAAGATAGTTTATTACGTAACAAATATAGAATTTAATCCAAAGAAATTTGTGAAAGTTAATAAACCTAAAAAGGGTAAAAGTATTACACTTGAAGCGTTTAGAGATTTGGCAATTGACGCAACTAAAAAATATCGAAAAATTAGAGGTTAATTTTTAAGAAATAATAAATTGAAACCTGTGGTTTGGTTTACTCCGATAATACCAGTGAGTTTTGGGGCAAAGATTTTAATGGTTTACCAGGATTAGTGCTTTTGGTAGAAATGAAAAAAAGAACAATAACAGCGTCTAAAATTGTTTTAAATCCTAAAAAGAAAATCAAAATTAAAAAACCAACTAAAGGTGAAAAAGTAACGTTAAAAGAATATAATGCAATTGTAAAAGAAATGTATAACAGTCGTCTTAAAAGAAATTAAAAACCTCCGCTTGCGGAAATAAGAAATATAAAAATCGTGTAAATAAATGTATCACTTAAAACCATTGCCTATGCAAATAAACAAGAACAAGCTGAAGAAGTGTTGCAAAAGTACCATTTTTTCTACAAGTTTTTAGGTGTTATTTAAACTTGTTGAATCAACTAAATACA
>NZ_JBSSBG010000048.1:0-2072 GCF_054968445.1 Polaribacter sp. M10 | reverse complement strand
TTCATAAATATGGACTCACAAATAAAGATTTGCAACTTACTGAATAACAATAACTTAATTTTACGTTAGTCAGAATTAAAAAATGACTCAAAACATATTCACCATAATTGGATTTATAATTGTTCCTTTGGGAATTATATTCGCTTATTATAAAGATTACAAAAAGAATAAATCTGAATTTAAAGCATCTTTAAAAACTTTGGGAAAAGGAATTTTTCAAGGACTTATTTTTTATGGTTTTTTAATAGGTATAAAATATGGTTACGAATTAATAATTCCAATAAATAAAAATCACGGAATTGAGTTTAATTCGGAACGTGAAAAATTAGGAATACCTAAAATTGGAGAAAATTGGAAAAATAGAAAATATCAATCTGACCAATTTACAACTTACTATTGGAAACCTAAACCAAGAAATGGTCATTTTAAGAAAGTAATTGAATACGGAATTATTAATACAAAATCGGAAACTGACTATTATCATAATGAAAAAATAAAAGGAACCTTTGCTTGGTCAAAATATGATTTTGCAAAAAAGGAATTTGAGTACTTTTTGGAAAAACCAAATGAGAACGAAGCTACTATAAATGAGAAAGGAAAAGTAAAATATGAGAAACCAACTATAATTATGAAAATAAACAAATCTGAATTTGATAAATATAAATCTGAATAAAAACTACTGGCAACACCATATATAATTTATTGCTGGCTTATTGCTTACTTGCGAAAATCCTCGCGGATTTTCTTTGTCAGTATTTATTTACTAAATTAGGTGCTTAAATCACGCAACAAACCATATATAAACACGTTGGCATTAATAATGGAGACAATAACAATAGGATACATAGTGATTGGGATTTTGGTCGTTGTTCTTCTGCTACAGCGTAAACGAATTGACAAAAATTCTGAATACGACTCTTATGCTGACGAAAAAAATGAATGGGCAATTCTGACTTCATTTTCGGAATTAAAATTATTAAGCAAATATGCTGGCGAATTAAGATTTGGACCTGTCTTTATTCATCTAAAAACTGAACCAAAAAATACTTTCGGAAAGGAATTCTTTGGAGATTGGTTTTTTAGAACAGAAGATGGTGTTTATCTGCAAAAGTGGAATTCTAATCCGATTAAAAGCGGAGTTCATACCAGAGCAAATAATGACTTGATTTATTACGACCGATTAAAAAATAAAATCGAAGTTTTGGAAACTGGAATAAAGTCATTTCATTGGACAATGGAAAAAGGCGAAAATAACGAACTGACTTTGATTTCGGATAATGGCAAAACTGAAAATCGAATTAAAATTACTAATGCCAACAATGTATAAAAATAATTGCTATTTTGTGCTTAAACAAAGGTAGTTGCGTATTTGCTACATCTGAATTTCCTTCGGAAATTCCTCGCACGCAAACACGCAACTAATCTTATACAACAACGTTAGCTTTCATTGACCACTCAAACTCGGAAAAAGGAGTTTCTAATTTTTGAATATGTTTTTAAATTATATCTAATGAAATTTAATTTACTGAAAAATAAACGATTTGGAGTATGAAGTCATTCAAATGAATTGAAAAGCAATAACGTTTGAACACTAAGTAACTCGAATGAATTGAAAAGTAACTACATTTGAACACTAAGTAACTTAAACGGACTGAAAAGTAACCACACTTGAAGACTAAGTAACTTGAATGAACTGAAAAGTAACCACGCTTGAACACTTAGTAACTTGAATGAACTGAAAAGTAACCACTCTTGAACACTAAGTAACTCGAATGAACTGAAAAGTAACCACTCTTGAACACTGAGAAACTTAAACGAACTGAAAAGTAACCATGTTTGAATACAAAGTAACTTAAACGAACTGAAAAGAAATAATACTTAAATGAAAATTTATTAGAAATTAATAAAAAGCTAAAAATTTGAACATAAAATCATCAATAAAAAACAACGAAAAGCTAACACAGTGTATAAAAAATTGCTATTTTTAGCTTAACCAAAAGTTGTTGCTTTTTTTGCAATCTTATATTTTCCTTCGGAAAATAACGATGGCACAAAATCGCAACTTTTAATAC
>NZ_JBSSBG010000047.1:0-2150 GCF_054968445.1 Polaribacter sp. M10 | reverse complement strand
AATACAGATAATACTGTCGTAATTCGTTATACGATTGCTGCTGATGGTGATTGTGCTGCGACTTCTGATGATGTTACTTTTACTGTAACTCCTGTTTGTGATGTGGTTGCTGATAATACAACATCTACTGCTTCAATCACAGAAGATGAAACTAAAACTTTATCAGGATCTCCTGCTGGGGGAACTTGGTCAATCGTTTCTGGTGGTGGTTCAATCTCTGGTTCAACATATACACCTGATGATATCAATACAGATAATACTGTCGTAATTCGTTATACGATTGCTGCTGATGGTGATTGTGCTGCGACTTCTGATGATGTTACTTTTACGGTAACTCCTGTTTGTGATGTGGTTGCTGATAATACAACGTCTACGGCTTCAATCACGGAAGATGAAACTAAAACGCTTTCAGGATCTCCTGCTGGTGGAACTTGGTCGATCGTTTCTGGTGGTGGTTCAATCGCTGGTTCAACATATACACCTGATGATATCAATACAGATAATACTGTCGTAATTCGTTATACGATTGCTGCTGATGGTGATTGTGCTGCGACTTCTGATGATGTTACCTTTACTGCAACTCCAGTTTGTGATGTGGTTGCTGATAATACAACATCTACGGCTTCAATCACGGAAGATGAAACTAAAACGCTTTCAGGATCTCCTGCTGGTGGTAATTGGTCAATCGTTTCTGGTGGTGGTTCAATCTCTGGTTCAACTTATACTCCTGATGATATCAACACTGATACTACTGTGGTAATTCGTTATACAATTGCTGCTGATGGTGACTGTGCTGCTACAACTGATGATGTTACTTTTACAGTAACTCCTGTTTGTGATGATCCAATTAATTCTGTAACATCAAATTTAACTACAACAGAAGACACACAACTAAATCTTAATACTACTAGTGTTTCTGGAGATGATTTAATTTCTGTAAGACTAAGAGTAAGTAATGGTACGTTAAATGTAATTATCAGAGTAAGTGGAACAAGAAATGACGTAACAGTAAATGGTCCTGGTGATTTATTAATTACAGGTAATGAAAGAACAATCAATAATTACTTAAGAACGTTAACCTATACACCTAATTCAGGATTTTACGGTACAGATGTTTTAACTATTGATTCTGAAAATAGTTGTGGCACAATAATTACAAACAATTATAATATCACTATAAATCAAAATTGTGAAGTTGCTGACAATACAACTTCAACCGTTTCAATCACGGAAGATGAAACAAAAACGCTTTCAGGTACTCCTGCTGGAGGAACTTGGTCGATCGTTTCTGGTAGTGGTTCAATCTCTGGTTCAACATATACACCTGACGATATCAATACAGATACTACTGTCGTAATTCGTTATAAAATTGCTGAGGATGATACCTGTGCTGCCACTTCAGACGATGTTACTTTTACAGTAACTCCTGTGTGTGATGTGGTTGCTGACAATACAACGTCTACTGCTTCTATAACTGAAGATGAAACTAAAACGCTTTCAGGTTCGCCTGCTGGGGGTACTTGGTCAATCATTTCTGGTGGTGGGTCAATCTCTGGTTCAACGTATACGCCTGATGATATCAATACAGATACTACTGTCGTAATTCGTTATACAATTGCTGAAGATGGTGACTGTTCTGCTACTTCTGAGGATGTTACTTTTACTGTGACTCCTGTTTTAGGGAGCATAGGTGATACTGTTTGGTATGATGCAAATAGTGACGGTTCAACTATTGGAGAAAATGGTTTAGAAGGAGCAACAGTAACTTTAGATCCAGGAACTCCTGGAGATACAAGTGATGATGTAACTACAACTACAGATGCAAATGGAAATTATTTATTCGATAATTTACCAGCTGGTGATTACACAGTTACTGTTGATGTAAGTACTGTTACTTCTGGTTTACCAACAGGTATTACAGTTGCAGATTTAGTGCAAACTTATGATAATGATGGTACTACAACACCTAATACAAGTAGTATAACTTTAGGTTCTGGAGAAGATAATTTAGATCAAGACTTTGGTTATGTTGGCGATAATGGATTGGGTTCTATAGGAGATACAGTTTGGTACGATACAGATGGAGATGGAATAAAAGATGCTGACGAAGATGGTTTAGCAGGAGCAACAGTAACTTTAGATCCAGGTAC
>NZ_JBSSBG010000046.1:0-2383 GCF_054968445.1 Polaribacter sp. M10 | reverse complement strand
GAATATTAAGTCAGTAATTTACAAATTTTACGTTAGCCTACGTACTGAGGAGTTTTTGGGTTTCTATGGGGGATTGCGTACAACGGTCTAGTATAAGAATAGTAGCGGATTTTTAAGCACTAACTTTTCAGTTGAACACAGACCTTTTTTATATATACTTACTTTCGTTTTAACGATTAAACCGCTATTATTTTTATACATTGTTAGCCACTGGCTTTATCTTCATCCTCTTTTTTTAGTAATTCTTCTAGGCCGAATAATTCAGCAACTAGATGATGAACTTTCGTAGAAGGATTATGATTAGCAAAATCAAAACGACCTTCAAATTCGGTTTCTAGCTTTGTAGCAAACCTGATAGCTAATTCAAGATTACCGTTCTCTTTCAACAAATTATACATTTCTGTACTATTCTTTTGATATTCGTAATCTTCTCCTACTTTAGGCTTTAGATTTCCTTCAATCAATTTTTGATACATTTCCCTATTAATAGCTGTATTATAGAAATGAAAATGTAATAAATACCAAAGTTCAAAAGCTTCATTAGTCCAAGCACATCCAATTTCTGGTGAACTATTTTTACAAAGATTAATAGCTTCGTTAAAGTTCTCAGGCTCAAAACTATCTCGGTCAAATACAACCCATATTTTATCGATTGAAAGACTAGTTTCATTTTCTAGTCGCTCTTTCATTTTTATTGATTCTTCTACCAATGAAAGAGTATTTCGACCTGTTCCTTCAATGTCAATTCTGCAAGAGGTCAGAACACCTTTTGGTAAATCATTTTTTAATGACTCGAAATAGTTTGGTTCAGTTTTTTCTCCTTCACAAACGATAAGAAAGTATTTTCTCTTATTTTTTGTGTTTCGTTTTCTTTTATGTGCATCTCTTGCTAATCTCTTTTGAATGTGATTAGGGATTTTTACTTTTCTAGCCATTCTTTTATTGTGTTTGAAACATTACCAATAAAAGGGATAGCACCATATCTTCCTTGGATATAGTCCTTCTCAAATTTTCTATCTTTTCTTACCGTAATTCCTCCATCTCCTTTATATTCAACAAGAGAGTATAAGTCAGAGGAAAAATTCTTGTCTTTTTCAATGAAATAAATTTGGTCTCGTCTAAATTTACCGTAAGAAAATAAATTAGTGTCGTGAGTTGAAAAGATTAATTGAGCATTTTTCGGGTTATGCTCTGTAGAATTGAATAAACGAGTAATTGATAGTGTTAATAATGGATGTAAACTAGCGTCTAGTTCATCAATTACTAATATTCCACCATCTGTAAGGACATCAAAAATAGGACCTGAAATATTAAAAACTTTATTTGTACCTGAGGATTCTTGACTACGCATATCAAATTCTACATCAGTAAGATTATTGTTTAATGGATTTCTTTTTTTATGAACAGTTTTTACATTCACAATTTTTTTTCCTTCTAAATCTGACACTAATTGTTTAACAATGTGTTCAGGCATATCATCTGGAATATCACTTGAATTAAAATCTTTTTTCTTGATTGCAACATTGTTAAAGCCAAGGTCTAAATCGTTATAAAAAGATTGAAGCAAGTGTTTACTCTCTTCTTTTTCGAGCATTTCAAAGGTTACAGATTTATATCTTTCGTGTCTTAAACCTGAAATTGTAATAAAATTATCAAACCATTTCATAATTTGATTGGCTAATTTACCATTGAATTGGTCTATTACAGATAGAAATAAAGCATTGTCTCTGGTTTTTTCTTCTAAGTCTTTGGCTTCTTTATATTGAGGACTAACATCAATTCCATCATCTTCTCTTACAAACAAGTATTTTTCAGCTATTTTTTTTGCTTCCATTAACCATTCTGCTTTAATTTCGGAATTGGTTAATTCAAAGCCATAGCGATATTTAGTATTATTTAATAAAAAAGTAACTTCAAAGAATGATGGTTCAGTTTCGGAAACTGTATCTAGTAAAAATGGTTCTATATTTAGGTCGGAAGTAGAAGACTTTTCAAAGGATTGAAAAACAATTCTACGCATTGTAGACATTGCTTTTATTAAATTGCTCTTACCACTTGAATTAGCACCATAAATTACAGCTCCTTTTAATATATTATGTCTCTCTGTATGTATCAAGTTAGTATCCCCAAAATCAGTAATATTTGTCGCTTTCAAATCAAGACATACTTCGTCCTTGATAGATAGGAAATTTTTAACTCTGAATTCTAATAACATTGTAGTTGTTTTTTAAGTAAAAATACATAAAAAAATGTAATTATTGAGATATTTTCTCAATAATCAGTGTTTTTGATTTAAATGCAGGATGTTTTGTATTATCCTGATATAGGTTGACCTTTTTTTAGGTTTAATTTATACCGTTCAAATTATTTTTTTAGCCGTTTA
>NZ_JBSSBG010000045.1:0-2597 GCF_054968445.1 Polaribacter sp. M10 | reverse complement strand
AATACTTGGGAATTTTTTACTGTTTGAAAATTTAGTAATCATTTAAAACACTAAACTTTTGTTTGAAAATTCTGGCTAGAAATTCCTTTCCAAACTCGTTTAAAAATGTTCCAAGGAAAAAAATAAAAATTGTTTTTCTTGAATAAAAATAACAATTGCATGAAAAAATAGAAAAGGAAAATTATAAAAAAGGAAAATCTAAAATGCTGAAAAAAAAAGAAAATGGAATTAAAACGTGTCAAACATTGTGTTTCGCAACAAAACATAACACTGTATAAAAAAAATTGCTACTTTAGTACTTAATCAAAGTGAGTTGCTTTTTTTTGTAAATTCTGAATTTCCTTCGGAAATTCCTCGTTGACAAAAAACGCAACTTTCCTTATACTAGAAACGTTAGCACCAATTAAAACGCACAACTATGAAAAAACATTTTCTACTATTTTTACTTTGTTCCATTTCACTTTTATCATATGGACAGATAAAAGAAAGTCAATCTATAGACAGCATATTTACAGAATGGAATAAACCAGATGTTCCAGGCTGTGCATTGGGAATAATAAAAGAAGGGCAACTTATCTATTCCAAGGGATACGGAATGGCCAATATGGAATATAATATTCCAAACTCTGCTTCTTCTGTATTTAGAATCGGTTCAACTTCCAAACAGTTTACGGCTGCATGTATTGTACTACTTGCAGAAAAAGACAAATTAAGTCTTGATGATAATTTGAAAAGCCTATTCCCTAGCTTTCCTAAATATGCAGAAAAGATTACAATTAGAAATTTACTAAATCATACTAGCGGCATTAGAGATTACTTGCAAATTAGTTATTTAAAAGGATTAGGAGATGATAACTATTATACAGATGATGATATTATGAAATGGCTAATAAACCAAGCCGATTTAAACTTTACACCTGGTGAAGAATATTTATACAGTAATTCTGGGTATTGGCTTCTTGGTCAAATTGTAAATAAGGTATCTGGAATGAACATGGCAGAATTTGCGGAGAATGAAATTTTTGAGCCCCTCGGGATGGATAACACACATTTTCATAATGACCATACAAAAATAGTAAAAAATAGAGCATCTGGATACGTTCCTGATAATAATGGGACTTATAAAATCAGTATGACTACATTGGATATGATTGGCGATGGTGGAATCTTTACTACAATAAATGATATTAAGAAATGGGATGATGCTTTTTATGATTCAAATGTTTTGAGCAAAGAGTTTTGGAGTGTGATGACAAAACAAGGCATATTAAACAATGGAGAAGTTATTGACTATGCTTCTGGTCTAATGATAAGTGAATACAAGGGATTAAAAACTGTAAGACATGGAGGAGCTTTTGTTGGTTTTAGAGCTGAACTATTGCGGTTTCCTGAACAAAAGTTATCCATTGCAATATTTGCCAACAGAGGTGACGCCAATCCATCAAGAATGGCGAACCAAGTTGCTGATTTATTGCTAAAAGATAAATTAGTTGAAAAGGTAGTTAAGAACGAAAAAAAAGTAAAGATAGCTGTTGCAGAAGAGGAATTTCAACTAAGTCAAATAATCGGTGATTATGAAATACAACCTGGTATTATTGCCAGATTATCTGTTAAGAACGACTCATTAAATGTCCTTCAAACTTGGAATAAATCAACCTATAATGTTGTAAAAGTAAGCGGGAATACATTCCAAATACCAGGAAATGAAACTATAAATTTTTCATTTTCTAACTTAAAAGATGGTTTTACGCAAACACTTACCGTTTTACAAAATGGCTCAGAAACAAAGGCTAAAAGGAAAAAAGAAGTTGATTTGTCCAGTATCAACTTAAATGATTATGTAGGAAGCTATTATAGTCAGGAATTAAATGTGACCTATGATTTTGACCTTGAAAATGGAGTATTAAAGGCTGGAATTAAAGAAAAAAAATCATTAATGGATTGCACAATAAGTGAAGCTGACCAATTCACTATGGAATTCGGATTAGTTCGATTTCAAAGAAAAAATGGGCTTATTTCTAGTTTTGAACTTGATTCAGGCAGAGTAAAAAATTTAAAATTCAATAAAAAATAACTGGTGCTAACAATGGCTATAAGTAATTGCTTGTTCTCGCCTACTTCTGAAAATCCTCGCGGATTTTCAGTTTGGTGTGTACTTGCAAAGTTAAGTGCTAAACCACGCAACTACTCATAGCCGAGACCGTTGCCAGTAATCCCCCATAGAAACCCAAAAACTCCTCAGTACGTAGGCTAACGTAAAATTTGTAAATTACTGACTTAATATTTAGCTCTTTGTAAGACCGTTTTTCAAAGTGTTGTTAATGTAAGCACGAGCGCAATCCTGGTTAGAATGTTTGCCATCAGTACATTGGCGACCACACTTTGTGTGGATCCCGTTCAGAATAATCTATTTGCCTAAAGCACATTCTCTTAGAGCTTTTTAAATTTAAATTTTATGGATGATAAAATCACATTAGATGTAATCAACAAAAATGCTGCTGGAATTGACATCGGTAGTCAAAGTCATTGGGTAGCCGTAGGACAGAAAGGTTCTCAAATTAAAGAATTTGGGGTCTACAATGAAAACCTTTATCAAT
>NZ_JBSSBG010000044.1:0-3302 GCF_054968445.1 Polaribacter sp. M10 | reverse complement strand
AATAAACCAAGTCCAACTGATGAGGTACAATATTTTAATTGGCTTGCCTGGTTTGCTTGGGAATCTATGATGAGTGAGGTACTTTCATTTTTCGAGAATTAAAAAAAAATAGAAAGAAGTAATTCTTTCTGTTTTTTCCGTTTTAATAAAAAATGTCAAATCTGGGGGAGGTAGTTTACTCTCTATAAGTAGTAGAAAGTTCCCCCGGTTTTGACATAAAATATATTTTATGAATGATATTTTTTTAAAAATATAGATACGCTTATTAACTATTACATACCTGTTGGTAAAGGTGGTAAAGGTGGTAAAGCTCAATAGCGACAGGGGATTAGAATGGTGTTTTGGTGGTAAGCCTTATGGTAAAGTGGTAAACTAAAAAGCCACCTAATTAAAGGTGGCTTTAGAACTTGATTATTCAAACTTCTTTTTATAGTTACCTTGACTATCTAATCTAATAAATAATTCTCTTTTATTAAGGAATCGATTAATCGAGCCTCCTTTTACATTAAATTCCTCAAAAGTTGACTTGACTTCATTTCTTTTAAATTTTATAGGGAGTTTTCTAAAAAGCTTCTGCTTGTCATTTGATAAATTATCCAAAGGAAAAGTATTAGTTATTCTGTTATAAACCTTGAAAGCATTTTCCCTAAAGTATTCTGCAAGAATTATAGCCAATTCTATACTTTTGTCTGATAAAGAATCGCTGAAGTTTTCTTTGTCAACTTGATTTAACAATTCAATAACCAAAGCAAATCGCCATACATAAACTTCTAATTTAGACTGAATTAATACATCTAAATCATCTCCATTATGTTCTTTTACCTTTTCATGTTGCCATTTTTTATAAATCTCAATATTACTTGTGCTGGCATGCAAATCTGTTTGATTCATATCGTATAATTTGCCTACCAATTGATTGTAGTAACTTTCAAGCGAGTCGTCTATTTTATCACCTGTAAAAAAATTCGGATCGTGTGAATTCGGAGAAACAAATAGAAACCTGGCTAAGAATCCATCACTATCTCTATTTTTAGCTGCCATTTCCTTTAAAACACTTGGCTGTAATCCACCCAAAATATTAACAATTGGTTTATCTATTCTTATTGGAGATTTAGATACTCTATCCACAGTTAAAGTTCCTCCATTAAATAATTGTAAATAGGTTTGCTGATCTGATCCTTTACGATATTTATCAAAGCTTTTAATCCATCCAATAAGTTCGTCTTGGAAAATTAAAACCCCTTTTTTATTATGATTTAGATTCTCCGCAAGTTTCTCACTAGTAAACTCTCCTAAAATCGTACTGCTATAATTGGGTTTTTTTATCTTTTTTGTAGTATCCATTTCGAATTTTTGAAGGTTAGATTGATACTCTTCAAATGTCTTAGTATCTTTCTTACTAATTGGAGTTGTTGCATATTCCAAAGGATGTGTTTTACCACTACCTGATCGTCCTACTACTGCCAACCAAAAAATTGGATAGCTGTTGTAAGAACCATTACTTATAGTTGCAGATGTTCCTATAGCTGTTGCAAATGTGGATAGGAGACCTGCACTGAAATATTCTGGGTTATGATTAACCTTGTCCTTTGCGTTTTTAATCAATTTTTGAATTTTAATTGGAAAAACTTCTAAAGGAAAATTATGCATGCTATCGTTTGACTTATTATTGTCATTATTCATTTTTGTATGTTTTTAATTAAATTAATTTATAATCATCACCTGGGCATGAAATCCCTTATTTAGGTGAGTTGGTATCCATGCTTATTTCATCATTTTGTTGGTACCTAGTTGCATCAGCTTTAAAATCAATTTAAGTCGCTGACAGATTTAAAATATTTTATGTCATCTGTTTAGTTTTAAACTTCTACTTCTTACATAAGAGGTAGGGAGGTATAAAAAAATGTTTAGTTCTCTTGTTAATCTAATAAAAGTGTCATTAGATCTGATTTTAGGAAATAGGTTCCTTGTTCAATTTTCTTTTTGAACAAAATACCTTTGTTGAACCAATCATTTATACAATTAGTACTTACATTAAAGAATTCTTCAGTTTTCTTTTTAGTTTGGTAAGGTTTACTTGAAAGACTGATACTTCTCTTCTTTGGATTTGAGAAGGAATCTTTTATAGCTTTCTTTACAGATTGATTGATTAGACCTGGAAGCCCTTGTAGTGTAATTTTAACGGTTATTATCCTTTGCATCTATTTAAAATTTTATGCAAAGAAAAAGGAGATTAAGATAGCAACCTAAACTGTAGAACCATAACAGATCCAAAAAAGTGCCATATATGGTTACTTTTTATTATTTTCAATATGTTTTAAAAGTTGCTGAAACTCCAAAGGTCTGACATCCTTGGTATCTTTGTAACTTCCATTATGAATTTTTCGAGAAGTATCTTCACTACAATTACAAATAGCACTAAAAATTTTGTGTTGGATTTTTGGGTCAAAATTATCTACTATTAAGTTTATATATCCGGTTTTCTTAAGAAGCAAGAATTTTTGATTTAGAGTAAAAGCTCTTTCGGATATCTTTTTGCTTTTTATATTATTGTTATTTAGTGTTTGAGCCTTCTTTTTGTTCTCAATGACATCTTTAATATCTTTTAGTTTTCTTTTCATGGAAACGATTATAGCTGTGCATACTTTTTTGTCATAGGATGAATGCATTAATTCCTTTTCGGCTTCGGTCATCGCTAAAATATCTTCGAGTTGATCATGATTAATTGTAAGTTCTTCATCATTTAATTTGTTTAAATCATCCTTACTTAAGTGTATAATATGTTCTACTGCTTCTTTGAATCGTTTACAAGACATTTTATTATTGTTATTATTATCCTTTAAAAAAGGATGTGAGATTATTATAACTGCAATATAATTTATTTTTTTTCACTATAAAGACAAATAGACATTTGAGGAATATGTTTTTTGTCATTTAAATTTCTATTTCTTGTAATTGAGAATTACCTTCAGTCCCTTTTTCATGTTTTGCTTGATTTTTGCCATCTACAAATCCTTGCATAAACGAAGTTTGAAATTCATATTTCTCTAAATCTTCAAAATCAGGTTTTCCATATTTCTCAACAATGTAACCCGCATTAAAGCCTTTCGTATAATTTTGTTCTTTTGGATTTTCCATTATTTATTTGTTCTTTCCCTATTACTATTTCTTTCTAAAAAATAATCAATGGAGTTGATGTCGTACATAATTGTTTTGCTATGTTTTGAGTAAACAATTTCATCATTATCCCTTAGTTTCTGAAGTGTTGTTTTACTTTTTATACCTAAAGTTTCCATGGCGAC
>NZ_JBSSBG010000043.1:0-3303 GCF_054968445.1 Polaribacter sp. M10 | reverse complement strand
GGCAATGGTTTTAAGTGATACATTTATTTACACGATTTTTATATTTCTTATTTCCGCAAGCGGAGGTTTTTTGTTTTAGATTAGATTCCTGCCTACGCAGGAATGACAGAAAAAAAAGAGATTGTTATGTTATTGTTGAAACAAATGCAATACATAACCCATTGACTGATGGTTTTGTGTAGTATTTTTTTTCATAACAATTTCTTTTATTCACGTTTGAAAAATATTTACTTTATAGTTAATACGCTACTTTTTAAAAACGAAAATAATTTATGAAAGTTTCAATTTAAAAAAATGCTATCTTACTTTATTTATTCTCAACAATATTTTATCAAACTCCTCTTGGGTGACAATTTTTCCTTTTGATGGCTTTTCTATTTGAATACTATTATCAGGTTTGGTAATAATTTCAGAAAGCTTATACACTAACCCTTCTGCTTCTAAATAAACAATTGCACCTGGCAATCCTTGAAAATCTTTTATACCTGCTCTTACAGGAATTTCTAATGTATACCAAACTAAAATTTCTTTCTGTATTTTTTTTCCAAGTCTATTGGTAACCTCTTTTATAGCTGTTGCTTTGTAACAATTATGTTTCCCAATTACTAACTGTTCTTGAGTTAGATTCCAACTAAAATTTGGTTCTTTAACAATCATGAAATTTTCTCCTAGAAACATTTTTTCAGTGATACTCAAATTGTTGGAAGAATTGTAGTAATATTTATTATTACCTACAAAAACTGATAGTAAATCAAATTTCTTTTGGGCATCAGATTCCATTTTAGAACTCAAATAAAAAAAACTTTCATGATCTTTCACATCAAGGATAAGCGTTTTTTTACCAGATTCTTTGGCAATCTTATTAAATTCTTTTTGTCCTGATTTTAATTTCGTTTTATAATCATGTTGTTTTAAGCTAACTTCGTAAATAAGCCTTAATTCGAGTTTTTGTTGTCCAAAAAATACAAACGTATTTAGCAGTAGTATTAAGTAAATAAAGATTTTTTTCATTCTCATCTATCCTTGATTAATACGATCAACTATATCTCCTCCATCTTGACAAACTTCAAAGAGAGCGTTAAATGCATAAGCATTAGTTATAAATGATACATTTATTTGCAAAATTTTTATATTTCTTATTTCCGCAAGCGGAGGTTTTTAATTTCTTTTACGACGACTGTTATACATTTCTTTTACAATTGCATTATATTCTTTTAACGTTACTTTTTCACCTTGACTTGGCTTTTTAATCACCTTTTTCTTTTTTTGGTTTAATGATATTTTAGTAGCTTTTATCAGCAAAATATTTTCTTGTAGCTCCAAAATTAAACCAGGTAAACCATTGTAATCTTTTGGCCCAAAATTAAAAGGGACTTCATTGGTGTACCAAGCAATTACTTTTCTTTCCATTTTTCCATTTCTCCCCTCAACAAATTTGCTAGTAGTTGCTTTATAGCAAGTATAATTCCCTATTTGTTTTTTTTCTTGGGTTAATTTCCAATCATAAGGAGTTATGGATATCAAAAATTCTTGACCAACATATTCTTTTTGATGTAAATTACGTTTTGAGATTTATTGGTGTAAAAGACACCTTTACCCATTTTTGATACTGTTAAATTAAATCCTCTTCTCTCAATTTCCATTGGTTTTTGTTTTTCAAAAAAAGATTCATTTTCATTAAAAAATAATTGATACAACACTGCTGGCTGTTTCTTTAAAACATTTCTTAAATAAGTTTTTTGTGTTTCAGGAATAGTATCATTATTTAGTTTTTTTTCGTAATCTATAGGTATTATTTCTGCAGAATACAATATTTCTCCACTTTGAGAAAAACAGTGAATACTTAAAAAAAAATAGATGTAAAATTTTAAACTCTTCATTTTTAATTGATTTTAAAACACATTATTTAGCTTTTTTTTACAAAACGAATCTCAATTTTCAAAAATTGAGAAAATTACTTTCTTTATAATTCTATTACACAAATAACCTCCTGTATGTTTTGTCTCTTGATTCATTTTCCATTATAGTTTTGGCTGAACTTTCAAAAAACATTTTTCAACTATTTTACATTATTAAATTATGATTATTTATTCTTGAATAACTCTTTTGGAAAAGATTTTTTTGCAAGTTTTAAAAATTCTTCTCTTGTTATACTTATACCATTTCCTTTTTCTTCAATTATAATTTTTTTCTTATTATTTAATTTAATTTTTTTAGCTTTATAACTTAGAGTTCCATCATCTAATTCCAGAATTAAACCTGGTAATCCAGAGTAAAACATTGGTCCAAAAGTAGTTGGGATATCATTAGTATACCAAGCTAAAATAGTTTTTTTATTTTCCCCAATTGTTTCAGATTTAGCCAAATAACACTTGTAACCATTTATTATTCTGAAATTCTGGGTCAGTTCCCATTTTTGAAAATCATAACTTATCAAAAAACTTTCACCTAATGTACGGCTGTCTAGAACTATTGTTTCTTTTTTTAAAATATCAACAAAATAAGTATTTCTACCTCCAGCGAAAATGTCTAATGTCGTTAAACTTATTTTTCCTTCATTTTTTAATTTTTTCTTAATTTGATATGATGATTTTAATCCATTAAACTTCAAGACTCCTTCAGTATAGTTAGATTCTTGATAAAAATCATCCCAGTACTTAATTGCAAACTTATTTTTGAATTTTATTCTTCTTTTCTCATTATACTCTTTAATATTTTCTTTAGATACACTAATTTTATATATTATTTCTCCATTTTTTATGGATTGACCACAAACTCTAGATAAAGATGAAACGAGCAAAATAAATAGTATTTTCTTCATATTCTTTTATAGATTATAAAAAGTTGCACTAAGAATTTAATGCAACTTTACTTTTTGTTTTAACAGTAAAATTTAAGGCATTTTCCATATTGCTCTAAATAAAGTGCCATAACTATTTCTTGTTGGGGAAGGTCACCAGGTGAATCTCCAAAAAGTTCTAATGTCCTATCAACACAATCTCTTGCACAACCAAAATCTTCAACAACATCTATAACTTCATTTGTTACCGGTAAAAATTCATCATTCGATGAATTTGCATTTATAAAACTAACACCTGTTGCTAATACAAATACTAAACTTAAAATTACTTTTTTCATTTTTTCTAATTTTTAAAATGATTTATAAAATATGATTTGGTGTATTTAGTTGATTCAACAAGTGTAAACAACACCTAAAAACTTGTAAAAAAAATGGTACTTTTGTAACACTTCTTCTGCTTGTTCTTGTTTATTTACATAGGCAATGGTTTTAAAAGATACATT
>NZ_JBSSBG010000041.1:0-4435 GCF_054968445.1 Polaribacter sp. M10 | reverse complement strand
ACTAGATTTTCAGAAATTAAAATATTCCCACGTTTTTATTTTCCTTTTTTGGTTTGAACTTAACAAACTTTAAAAAAATATTCAGCAAATTTTTCCTGAAATTAGATTTTCCTGAGCAATTAAACATAACGTGTTTGTACAAGGTTAGTTGCGTTGTTTAAGCACTAAATTTACTAAATAATTACAGACAAAGAAAATCCGAGAGGATTTTCGTAAGTAAACTAAAAGCTAGCAATTAATTTTGTACGGTGTTAGGTGTAGGCTTTTTATATTCATAATTCAATTTTATATTTTCTTAAAATTTCTAAGGCTTCATTAATTGCAATTAAACCTTGATTATAATTTTCAAATTTCGCTTTATGACCTTTCACCATATTTAAAAAAGTTCTACCTATTTGAACTTTTTTAATTTCAGGTTCTGATATTCCTCTATAATTCAAATATTTTTCAATTATATCTATTAGGTTAATTCTTCCATTGTATTCAAATGAGTTATTATAAAACATTCTAAGAACCATTTCAAAATTTTCTAAATTTTCAAAATCTTTATCTGATAAATCGTTGTCTATTATTTCTCCATATTCTAAGTAACATTCTTTATAAAATTCCAATAATGATTTACTGGCTAATAATAAAAAAAGAAAGTCAACATTTTTTTGTTCAAGTTGTTTTTCAGTTGGAATTATTCCTTCTCCAATTTTATTTACTATGATGTCTTCAGGAATACCAACTTTCAATAGCTCTATAAAACAAACATAGTCTCCGTGTTTAATTGCGTTAAATTTGTTCTTAAATTTTTTAATTTTAATACCTGACTTAATTATTTTAAGCATATATCCAACAACCTTATCGTAAATCAGTTTTTCATTTTTCATTTATTTTTTCATTACGAAATTTTGGTTTTGGACAGGTTTTCATAGCTTACACCTAACGTGTTTGTGTAATAAAAGTTGCGTAGTTTAAGCAATAAAGTTAGTAAATAAAACACGAACCAAGAAAATCCGCTAGGATTTTCGTAAGTAGGCTTTTACTAGCAATTTTTTTTTACACGGTGTTGTAAATAGTAGATTTTTTTCCAGTTAATAATTCCATTGTAATTTTTCGCACTTTGCTTAATTCAAAATTTTAAGTAATAAATTCCGCAAAGAAATTCAATTCCGAAAGTTGCTTAAATTCCAGTTTTTGATTTCAAGTCTTGCTAATTTTTCCACGTTTTAATTTTCCAGTCTGAGTAAATTCACACGTTTAAAATTTCCACAAACAAGATAAAATTCCCAAGACAATTTTTCACGAGTGAAAGATAATTCAGCAATTGTTATATTCCATTTTTAAGCGATTAAAAAATTCCCACGAACAACTAAATTCAGACATTTTGAAAGTTCAAATTTTCACGTTCCTAAGTGTTTTCCACTATTATTTACAACGTTGTTGTATATGGTTTGTTGCGTGTTTTAAGCAACTAATTTAGTAAATAATTACCGACCAAGAAAGTCCACGAGGACTTTCGTAAGTAGGCAAGAAGCTAGCAATAAATTATATACAGTGTTAGCAAAAGTTATTTTCAATCTATTATATATTCACTAAATGAAACAGCATAATTATCAATTACATAATTTAAGCCTTTATTTTCAATAATTATATTTTGTGAGTCACATAAGTTGCCACCTCCTTTGTGTCCATTAACAGCATATCTAATTGTCATTCCCACAGGATTTGTCTCAGTTGTCAAAACTACAGTATTCCCAAGTGTGATATAAGGCTCTACTATTTGTTTTTCAACACCATTATCTAAAACTTCAAAACCAAAATTTTGTTGTTTACCATTTGGGTTGTGCCAAATGTCTCCACTAATATCAAATCTCATTGGTTTTACGGGTACATCAAATTTTAAGTGTATGTAATATTTATTCCCATCTGAAACTATATTATGGGATATTGGTTGAAAAGTTTTCCATTCTTTATTGTCATTGATAATTCTTTTTAAAACAACTCCTTGTTTAATTCCGATAACTGCTCTGTCTGAAGGATGAAAAGAGTCATTATATTTAAATTGATAACTTCCACCATCCATATAAACATTTGGTTTATCGTTAGCAAGTTGCAGTTGTGCTTCCTGTACATTGTTTGTTAAACCTTCTAAACGACCAAGCCAAGGACTAGTTTGATGAATAATAAAAATAATATCTTCTGTTTGTCCTGTTATTGCTTTTATATCTGTGTTAAAATCATTGAATAGTTGTTCAACTTGATTATAATATTGCTCTTTAGTATTATTAGCATTTGATTCTCCTTGAACCCAATTAATAACTCTCCAAGCAAATGTTTTACCTTCTTTGTCTGCCAATGCTTTTGCATTAGTAATTGCATCAATAACATTTTGATATTTTTGAGTTCCTTTATTGATTAGATGTACTGCTGCTCCTGATTGGCCTCCAAATAAAGATAGATACTGATAGTCATACTCTTCAATATCTAAGTTATTTTCTTTTTCTATTAAATCTAAAGAAGTTAAAGTAGAAGCCATAACAGGGCCATAAATAACGTTTGTAGCTTCTTCTACTTTTATAAAAGAAGAAAAATCAATCGGATTAACTACGGAATTACCACCAATAAAAGACAATGTGTTTTTAAAATCAGAGTTGCTGTTTGATGCACCACCACCCACTGCAAGAGATTGACCATAAGTTAAAATACCTTCTATATTATATTTTGTTTCTAAATTATAATTGGTTGGAATTATTATTTTCTGATTACAAATATATTTTGTTGCTTCTACTTCTTCTGAATCTAATATTCCGTTATTATTTAAGTCAATTCCTGTTTCAATTTTATAGCCTCCATTTTCACAATTTGCACCTTTAGGTTCTTCCAATATATTTAATAAACTATTTAAGCCATTATTACCATTTGCTCCATTACAAATAAAGTTAGTTGATTGAACTTCATTAGATTCTAATATTCCGTTATTATTTGAGTCAATTCCCGTTTCAATTTTATAGCCTCCATTTGAACAATTTGTTCCTTCAGGTTCATTACTTATATTTATTAAACTGTTTGAACCGTCATTACCATTATTTCCATCATTACCATTTGTTCCATCATTACCATTTGTTCCATTACAAATAAAATTGGTTGATTGAACTTCATTAGCTTCTAATATTCCGTTATTATTTGAGTCAATTCCTGTTTCAATTTTATAGCCTCCATTTGAACAATTTCCACTTGTTTCGGGGGTTATATTTATTAGACTTACTTTAATTTCTTGTTCAACCAAAACTTCTTTTTCACAACTCAGGTTAATTGACAATAGTAATAGAAATGCAATTTTTTTCATAGTTTTTTTTTAATTTTTGCTAACGTTTCTCGTATAAGCTTTGTTGCGTTTTATTTATGCTAAAAGTAAACAATTATTTAAACAACTTTGTGCCTGCGTATTTTTCCGAAGGAAAAATTTAGCAGCAATAAAGTTTATACAGTGTTAGCACAAGTATTTATTTTTTGAAATGACAATTAAATCCATTGATTATTGGGAACTCATTTTTCATATCTGACTTAAAAATAATGCCATAGATAAATTGATACTTCCCGCGCTTATTTATGTTTTTCAATTTTAAATGATTAAAACCATATTGAGGTTTATAATACTCATCGTATATGAAGTAATGCTGACCCTTTTCATTTATTCCGCTCATTGATACGAAAATAACGCCACTTTTTTCAAATACATTTTTATCTCTTATTAAAAAATCAAGATTTATATAATCATCATTCACGTTAAAATCTGGACATTTACCTTCGAAGAAGTTTGTCACAGAACTAGGTTGATAACCCTTTTTATTTGGCAGCAAAGCTTCTGAATTAGTAATCAATTCATTGTATCCTTTATCAGAAATAAATTCGGTTGTTGATTTATTTGAGCTATTAGTTAATTTTATCTCCTTTTTTAAGTTAGAAATTTCTTTTGCTAGATTTTCTTTTGAGACATTTTCTTTTGTTGATTTATTTGAAATATTTGCTAATTTTATTTCCTCTATTAAGTTAGCAAATTCTTTTGCTAGATTCTTGTTAGAGGCACTTTCCTTTTTTAAAGCTAAACTTTTCCAGTATTCCAATTCCTCTTTAGTTTTATTTTTTGAATAGGTTAAAGAATCTTTTTCTATGATGACCTTTTCATTTCTAATTGGTATTACGAATAAAGTATCTTTAGCTAAATTCACGGTTTCATTTTCTTTTGGAAAAATTGTTTCTGTAATTCGCTCGAAGAAGATTGTAGCTAAAACACCAGCAATAAAAATTAAAGGAGGAATTATCTTTTTTATAGGTAATTTTTTTTTCATTTAGTGAGTCATATTTGTGCTAACGTTTCTCGTATAAGGAAAGTTGCGTTTTTTGTCAACGAGGAATTTCCGAAGGAAATTCAGAATTTACAAAAAAA
>NZ_JBSSBG010000040.1:0-4598 GCF_054968445.1 Polaribacter sp. M10 | reverse complement strand
TTCGATGGACGATGGACGAGAAAATAAGGACGTTCTTCGAGTTTCGTTGCTCGTTGCCCGTTGTTGATTTCGTTCTAAGGGTTTAAATACTTAGAGTTTAGTTGTTGGTTTTCGTTACGATTACAGTAAAAGTCCATACTATTCGTTACACAAGAGATTCCTCTGTTACGCTATTTGCTACGCAAGGTACTTTCAATCAAAATATATTTTGATTTCAGTAATAATCGGAATGACAGACGGATATTGAATTGAGAGTACATATGTCATTCCGACCTTGTGGAGGAATCTCGTTGTTGATTATTGGTTGTTCGATGGACGATGGACGAAGGACGTTCTTCGAGATTCGTTACTGCATAAAGCCAACTGCATACTGCATACTGCCTACTAACCACTACCTACTGCCAACTGCCAACTGCCAACTGCCAACTGCCAACTGCCAACTGCTTACTGCAAAACTAAATCATCTTCCTATGGTGCTCCAATAAATTATCAATAGGTCTTTGAATCACGTCTGTAATTTTTAAATCATATTTTAGGGCCACTTCTTCTAGTATCTCTCTAAAATAAAAGGCGATAGAACCTATAAAATACAAAGGAGTATCTGATGTTTTATCAAAAGGCAAAACGCGGTATTCAAAAAATTCTTTGAATCCGTTTCGAATGATTTTATGAATATAAGGCGCTTCTTTAAAATCGAACATAAATTTGGCAAAAGACGCCAGATACATATTTGGATTCGGTTTTCTGTATAAGTTTTGTTTGATGTCATCTACATCCAAATTAAACTCCGTCTCAAACTTTTGGGCCATATGCTTTGGCATTTTGTTATAATAATACTCTCTTAACAACACTTTACCAAAATAATTTCCACTGGCTTCATCCATCAAAATATACCCTAAAGAAGGTGTGTTCATGATTACATTTTGTCCGTCAAAAAAGCAACTATTCGAACCCGTTCCAAGAATACATACCAACGCTGGTGTTGTTCCTGAGGCTGCATAAACTGCTGCCAACATGTCTTCAGCAATATAAATTTTAGCATTTACAAAAATAGCTTGTAAAATTTCTTCTAAAATTTTAGCTGGTTTTGGTGTTCCACAGCCTGCTCCATAAAAATGGATTTCAGTAACGTCTTCTTTTACGGTCATTAGTTGAAACATATTTACAATTCTATTGTTCAACTCTTCTTCTGCTACCACAGCAGGATTTAAACCTAATGTTCTTACTCTAAAAGCCTCGCTTTTATCGCTATTGATTGCAATCCAATCTGCTTTTGTAGAACCTCCGTCAGCAATTAAAATCATAAGTATGTTATTTTTTACCCAAAGATATTACAACAAAAAATGCTGTACAAGCTTCCGATAAACTTCAATCGTTTTCGTTTGATAAAATTATCATATAATCCTCTCGAAAATTGTAAATTTGTAACAAATCAAAGACCCATGTTTTTTTTTAAACCCAAAGAAATCCTGTTAACCGAATTTTTCCCAAAAGGCTTCATCGATATTCATTCGCATTTGTTACCTGGCATTGATGATGGTGCCAAAGATTTGGATACCTCTATGGAATTGATTCAACAAATGGCTTCCTATGGCATTCAAAATTTTATCACCACTCCACATATTTTAGGAGATGTCTATCCCAACACTCCAGAGATCATTCGTGGCAAATTGCAATTGGTACAAGAAGAACTAAAAAAAAGAAACCTGCCTAACATACAAATTGACGCGGCTGCAGAATACATGATGGACGAGCATTTTTTAACCCTGCTGCAAGAAGACCAAGAAATTTTAACCCTAAAAGACAATTTGGTGTTGGTAGAAATGTCGTATTTCAGTCCGCCAAACAACTTGTTCGACATTTTATTTCAATTAGGTTTAAAAGGCTATAAACCAGTTTTGGCGCATCCAGAACGCTATGTCAGTTACCACAACAATTTTCGCATTTTTCAAAAACTTAAAAATGCGGGCTGCTTGTTTCAATTGAATTTATTATCCCTGACTGAAAACTATGGGAAAGGCGTACAAAAAACTTCTGAAAAGTTGTTAAAAGAAAACCTCTATGATTTTGTAGGTACAGATACCCATCATTTTGAGCATTTAAAATTGTTGCAAACGATTGGTACTAAAAAGAACCTCATCAAGTTGGAGAATTTATTGTTGAATAATAAAAAGTTCATATAATACACAACAGAAACCATAACATGAATACTAAAGATACTCTTTTTTTTGTTGGCCAATGTTTAACCATCAATCATAATGGTAAGAATAAAAATATTATAGAAAAACTTTTAAAAAATAATACTATTGATTGGGATGAAGTGGTGAAGGTGAGTACAGGGCATTTCGTTTTCCCAGCTTTGTATTGCAATTTAAAACGGGCTAATTTTTTGCATTATCTTCCGAAAGAATTGGTGGAATATATGATACACATTACCAATTTAAATCGAGAACGTAATCAGCAAATTATTGAACAAGCAAAAGAAATCAATGAGCTATTATTAGCAAATAACATCACTCCTTTTTTTTTAAAAGGTACAGGCAATTTACTAGAAGGATTGTATGAAGATATCGCCGAGCGCATGGTGGGAGATATTGACTTTATTGTGTCTAAAAAGGATTATCATAAAACCATTCAAATTTTAAAGAAACAGGAATATGCGGTGCATAAAGATGAAAAGATTAGACGTAGTTTCCATTGGCATTATCCTAAACTTGTCCATCCTAAAAAAATTGCTGCTGTTGAAGTCCATAACAAAATTTTAAAAAAACCTTTTGACCATCTATTTAAGGAAGATTCCATTATACAAAGCGCTGTTATCAAATCGAATTATTGCTTTTTATCTACTAACTATAAAGTATTAAACGCAATCCTCCCTAAGATTATAAATGACAACTTATACTATTCATACATCATTCCCATGAGAACCATGTATGATGTTTTTTTAATGACAAACAATAGCGATTATAAAAATAGCATAGCCCATAAAAGGGTGTCTAAAAAATTCAATAACTATTTAAGTTGTATACAATTAGTTTTAAACAACCCAGACACGATAACCGTTGAAAATACGAGAGCCTCAAAAAAGTATCAAAAGTCTTACTTGTTAAAATTAAGTAACTCTAAAAAAATTAAAATTAAAACCAATATTATTCATAAATACACAAAACTGTATAATTATCTTTTTATGCTAAAAATGTCTTTTATCGATAAAGAATATAGAGATTACACTACAAAGCGAATCCTTCAAGGAGATTTATACAAAAAGATATTTGGTCTTAACACAACACATTAACTTTTAGTTTATATAATAATACTTGAGTTCAAAGAGGGCTCCACAAGGTCGAGATGACATATATATTCTCCATTCAATATCACTTGTCATTTCGAGTAAAGCGCAAGCGAAACCGAGAAATCTCTTAGATCTCTCCATAAAGTCGAGATGACAAGCTGAATGCATACTGATTATCAATGAAATCAAAATGTATTTTGATTGAAAGTAGCTTGGTTAACCGAAGAATCTCAAAATTCAAAAATCAAGCTCAACTCTTTTAATCCCTCTGTTCTTTTCCATTGATGAAAAGAACCAAAAATCTAGACTTATTTTATTTTCTTTAAATTCTACTATCCCTTTCACGATCCATGTCCAGACCGTTTCACTCTTTGGACACTCCTCAGTTACAGCGATATTGAATTTTTACAGAAAATTAAAGTATGTCGGTAAATTAAATCGGAAAAACCAACAACGAATAGCCAAAATAGATCTCTTTACAAAAATAGGGATGACATTGACAAAGTGGATTCAATAAACATCTGTCATATCGAGTAGAGCGCAAGCGGAACCGAGAAATCTTTACATTCAAAAACTAAATACAATCTCACTAACCGACATCCTAGAATTTTCGCAGGAATACAAATACTTTGAAACGGTAAGTGTCCAAAGAGCTTGCGGTCTGGACGCGATAGTGGAATAGTATGTAGTATTCAAGAAAATTATAGGAAGTCTAGATTTTTTTGGTTCTTTTTTCATCAATGGAAAAAAGAATGAACACCTTTTTAACGAAGAAATAGATTCCTCCGCAAGGTCGGAATGACAAACAGAATGTCATTTCGATTATTACTGAAATCAAAATGTATTTTGATTGAAAGTAGCTTGCGCAGCAAATAGCGAAACCAAGAAATCTTTACATTCAAAAACTAAATACAATCTCACTAACGGACATCCTAGAATTTTCGTAGGAATACAAATACTATGAAACGGTAAGCGTCCAAAGAGCCTGCGGTCTGGACGCGATAGTGGAATAGTATGTAGTATTCAAGAAAATTATAGGAAGTCTAGATTTTTTTGATTCTTTTTTCATCAATGGAAAAAAGAATGAACACCTTTTTAACGAAGAAATAGATTCCTCCTCAAGGTCGGAATGACAAGCAGAATGTCATTTCGAGAATTACTGAAATCAAAATGTATTTTGATTGAAAGTAGCTTGGTTAACCGAAGAATTTCAAAATTCAACAATCAACCTCAACTCTTTTAATCCCTCTGTTCTTTTCCATTGATGAAAAGAACCAAAAATCTAGACTTATTTTATTTTCTTTAA
>NZ_JBSSBG010000039.1:0-4701 GCF_054968445.1 Polaribacter sp. M10 | reverse complement strand
CAGTGTTGTTTTTGGTTTTTCATAAGTGACTATTATTAATTGCTTAATTTTTAGTCAACCTATTTCAGGAAAGTACATTTCGTAAATGCACTACAACGTGTTTGTGTATGCTTTGTTGCGTTGATTTAGCGTAAATTTAGTAAATAAAAACTGAATAGAAAATCCGCGAGGATTTTCGTAAGTTGGCTAAAAGAAAGCAATAAAATATACACGGTGTTGTAACTAGTACTTTATTTTTTCAGTTTTCCAATTTTCGTTTATTGGTTCCATTTTTCCAATATTTCCAAAGTCAAATGTAATTCCGCCTTCATTTTCATCTCCGATTTTTAAACAAATAATCATTAAAAAGATTTCATTCAGATTTTCTTGGTCAGTCGTGATTATTCTAATTTTGTCGTGATAAAAAACTTCTACAAGAGATTCGTCTAATTCCGCAATTTGTTGTCCGTTCTTAAATATCGATTTTTTTCGGCCTTTATGAAGTTTAATCTGAAACTCATTTTGCTCAATTTTCATTTCATAAATTGAGTGCCATTTATTTTTCGCTTTCAGTTCAATGTGTTTCCCATATTCGTTTTTAATAGTATAAGTCATATTCCATTTCCATAAACTGAATTTTCGTTTAATTGAATAAATCAGTTTTTCATTCCAATTGAAAATTTCCGCTTTATATTTTCCAAATAACATTGACCAATTTCCGTACAAAATTATTCGGCTATCTCCTTTTTTTGATAGCTCAAATCTATTGTCAAATTGTTCAATTAAATATTCCATTTTGAGTTTGCTTGGGTATTAGTTACAACGTGTTTGTACAAGGTTAGTTGCGTGGTTTAAGCACTAAATTTACTAAATAATTACTGACAAAGAAAATCCGCGAGGATTTTCGTAATTAAGCAAAAAGCAAGCAATTAATTTTGTACGGTGTTGTGCATAGTAATTTTTAATTCCAACTGTATTTTTCAACATATTTTTTGTTCATTCCTTTTTCGATTAAATTTCCTTTATTGTCATAAGTTTTAATAATAGTTTTTCTTTTTTTGTTATTATAAACTTCATATTCAATCAATTCTTCTTTCAAATCAAAATAGTTTATTCGACTAATATTTAAAGTGAAATTTTCGTAAAAAGTTTGAGTTACAAGTGTCCCATTTTCTCTATATTCTTTTATTTCAATTGGCTTTCCTTCTTTAAAATTTCCAACTATTCTTTTTTTTCCATTTTCATAAAAATCAGTTTCTAAACCTTCGCAAGTTATTTCACAGTTTAGATATTTCCAACGTTTTGAATGTAGTTCGTTTCCAAAAGAAAAGAGAATTTTCGGTATTATAATTGTGTCTATTGAATTTTCCTTAATTCTATTTGAGTAAAAACCTTGAGAAATTAAATTCCCTCGTTTGATAAAATAGGTAAGAGAAATACTATTTTCTAATCCTGGAATGGTGTCAATTTCAAATTCAGCTTCTACAAATTTATTCGTGCATTTATCTAAAAACTTAAAGTCAAACATTCCTTTTTCGTTTTTCTGACTGAAACACGAAAAGCTAATTAAAAGCAAAAATATTATGTTTTGTAAGACTTTCATTTTATTATGCACAACGTTTTTGTGTATGATTAGTGGCGTGTTTAAGCACCTAATTTAGCAAATAAAAACCGAATAGAAAATCCGCGAGGATTTTCGTAAGTAGGCGAGAACTAGCCATTAATTATACACGGTGTTGTGCGTTCGTTTTTATTCTTCACGTTCATATTTCTCAGAAACTTCATCTGTAAATATTTCAGGTGCAAACCCTCTCAATTTCATTAAAGTTTGAATATATGGGTCAAGAAAAAAAATGCATTGATATAATATTTCTCTTTTCTCTTTTACTAATTCCAATGCTTCTTTTCTTCCTTTTAAAGTCAATAAATTCTCTCCTTGATGATTGAAAAATCTATGTGTTAGATAATTTCGAGCTTCCAAAGCCTCCTTAAGTCTTTCAGAAAATTCATCACTCACATTAATAAGTTTCTCTAATTGCCTAATTAAAGTTCCAAGAGTTTTTTTCGAAAGATTAAGCATATAATTATCAATCTTTTCATCATGTTCTCTATTCGTGAAATTAAGTTCATTATTCACGAGTAACATCATAAACGCAATATTGTATTCCATTCTTTGAGAATCTAAAATAGCAAGTCCTAAAACATTTGTTATTGGTCTAATTTCTTTTTTATCAATCTCCATTTCGTGTTTATTCTTTCACAGGTTTGATTTCACCCATTTTATATAATTTTTCAATTACTGATTTCAATTCTTGCCATTTAACTCCTTGTATTCCGTTTTTATATTTTTCAGTTGATTCCATATAAGACAATAAAAACCAAGAATCAATATGTCCAAATTCAGGCGCATTACTCAAGACAACTTCGACTTGTTGTTGGTGTTTTTTATTGTAAAAACCACATTCGCAACCGTGAAAACAATAATTCCAGCGTTTTGAAAGTTCTCCTTTTCTTGGTATTTCCTTATTACTTCTCGAGATTAACTTTTCATAATCATCCTCATTTTCAATATCAAGACTGTATTTTTCCGCAAGTTTGCGCATCAATTCTTTTCCATCGTTTCGATAGTCAATAACAGCTTCTTTAACTAAATCAAGTTCTATATTTGTTTTAGCTTGTTTAAAAAGATTTTGAAACCACTTTTTAATCATTAATGACTGTTTAATTTCGGTTGTTCTTAAATGACGCACAACGTTGTTGTGTAAGGTTTGTTGCGTAAATTTAGCCAAAAACAACTAATATAAACAGACTTTTACGCTTGCGAGGTTTTTCGCTAGAAAAACCTTAAAAAGCAATAAATTTTACACGGTGTTGGGTTTAGTTTTTTTATTCAGTTAGTTCTTTTTCAAAATCTAATTCCTTATTCGTACTTGAAATATAAGCACCAAAATTACTCGAAAAATAAACTGTAGAATAAGTCGTTTTTTTATTTTCAAATTTGTTTTCCCCTTTTATTTTAATAAGCCAATCGTTTATAAGTTTATTTTCCATAGGTTTATATTCATAATCTTGAGCAATTCCTTTTTCCTTAAAGTTGGAATGTATTTCGTTAGCAATTTCATTTTTCAGAATCTTATTTGGAATTTCATTAAGCATAAAATATATTATGAAAATATTTTCAATATTTGCTGTGTCACTAAAAAAAGCATAAGGCTCGTTAGAACTTTCAAAGTTTTCAATTTGCTTAATTTTATTTGAAATATAAATTGAGTCTGAATAGTTCTCCAAAATTTTCTTTTTATAGTCTTCAAATGTTATTCTAACATAACTTTCAGGAATGTTTATATTCCAATTTAAAAATTCTAAATTATGTTTCTTATAGCTAATTTTATTGTTGTTTTTATTCGAACAACTTATTAATAAAATTCCGATAATTAATATTAAATATTTCTTCATTTTAATTAAACCCAACGTTTTAGGCTATGTTTTAGTTGCGATTTTATTTAGCTAAAAATAAGCAAAAAAATAAAACAACTTCGTGCCTGCGTATTTTTCCAACGGAAAAATACACTAGCAATTAAATATAGCCATTGTTGGCAACAGTTATTTATTTCTTACCAATTTCAGTTTATTTTTTTTAATTTCTAAATATTGACTTCTTTCAGTTTTCCTCCCTAAATAAAGAATAGTGTGATTTATATTAATCCTTTTTTCAATATGATGACTCCAAATTCTTTTTTCAGAAACTTTTTCAATAATTACGATTTGTCCTTTTTCAATTGTTGTAAGGTATGTGGCATTATCAAATGTCATTATATGATAAAGCAAATTTTTATATTGAAAACTTACTAAAGTCAAAATTTCGTATTTTCTCCAAAGAACATTTATTCCTATTCTTGATTTAGATTCAAAATCCACTCCATAATTAAATGAATTTCCATTTTTATCTTTTCTAGGCTTTGGTTTTTCAAATATTTCTAACTTTTCTGGATTATCTACTGTTATAATTTCAGAAAATCCAATTCCGTGTGCTAAAGAATTTGTAATAAAGTATTTATTCTCAATTTTATTTACTGATTTAGGGCAAGTTGATTGACAAGAATATATTTTTCCTGTTTTTTTGTTTTTAAACCAAATAGATCCACCCCATTCCCCTAAACAAGTACCTGTTATAAGGTATTCCTTATCTTCAAATAAGAATTTCTCATTTTCGGAATTATCTTTTACTCTTTCAAATTTTCTGTCAATTAAAACTTCTTCTATCTCAAAAATGTTATTTACTTGACAAAAAGAATTAGTCAGAGATAAGATAAAAATTAAAATTTGAATAAGTTTATTCATAGCAATTGTTGCCAACGTTTCTCGTATAAGGAAAGTTGCGTTTTTTGTCAACGAGGAATTTCCGAAGGAAATTCAGAATTTACAAAAAAAAAGCAACTGACTTTGATTAAGCACTAAAATAGCAATTTTTTTTATACAGTGTTATGTTTAGTTGCGAAACACAATGTTTTACACGTTTTAATTCCATTCTTTTTTTTTCAGCATTTTATATTTTCCTTTTTTATATTTTTTGATTTCTTTTTTTTCATGCAATTGTTATTTTTTTTCTTGGAACATTTTTAAACGAGTTTTGAAAGGAATTTCCAGCCAGAATTTTCAAACAAAAGTTTAGTGTTTTAAATGATTACTAAATTTTCAAACAGTAAAAAATTCCCAAGTATT
>NZ_JBSSBG010000038.1:0-5421 GCF_054968445.1 Polaribacter sp. M10 | reverse complement strand
AAGCTCAAAACTACAAACTACTTCCAGAATCAAATACTAAACATAAAATATTTTCTACTTCCTAACCTCTATTTTCGCTGTTCGTGGGTCGTGGGTCGTTGGTCGTTGTTCGTTTTTCGTTTTTCGTTGATCGTTGCTCGACTATCGTTATTCATAACTCATAACTCACAACTCAACTCTTCACTATTTTTCCACCTCTGCCCTCTCTCCTCTCTAATCTATTTTCTCTATTCTTGTTTCGTGGTTCGTTGATCGTTGTTCGTTGTTCGTGTTTCGTGGTTCGTTGGTCGTGTTTCGTTGATCGTTGCTCGACTATCGTTATTCCTAATTCAGAACTCTCAACTCTTAACTCGTAACTCTAAGCTCTAAGCTCTAAGCTCTAAGCTCAAAACTACAAACTACTTCCAGAATCAAATACTAAACATCAAACATAAAATATTTTCTACTTCCTAACCTCTATTTTCGCTGTTCGTGGGTCGTTGGTCGTTGTTCGTTTTTCGTTTTTCGTTTTTCGTTGATCGTTGCTCGACTATCGTTATTCATAACTCACAACTCTACTCTTCACTATTTTTCCACCTCTATCCTCTCTAATCTCTAATCTATTTTCTCTATTCTTGTTTCGTTTTTCGTAGTTCGTTTTTCGTTGATCGTTGCTCGACTATCGTTATTCCTAATTCAGAACTCTCAACTCTTAACTCGTAACTCTAAGCTCTAAGCTCTAAGCTCTAAGCTCTAAGCTCAAAACTACAAACTACTTCCAGAATCAAATACTAAACATAAAATATTTTCTACTTCCTAACCTCTATTTTCGTGGGTCGTGGGTCGTGGGTCGTTTATCGTTACTCGACTATCGTTATTCAGAACTCGTAACTCATCACTCATAACTCCCAACTCATCACTCAAAATCACAAACTCTTATCCTTAACCTCTAAGAAATTTTTAATGTCATAGATCACTGATTTCTTTTTCTGCAAGGTTGTAATCTCAATGCTTTTAAACTCTTGATGCGCAACCGCCAAAACTAGGGCGCCGTATTTGTTTAGGTGTACATCTTCTATTAAATTAATGTTATATTCTTCCAGCACTTCTTCTTTTTTGGCCCAGGGATCGTAAATATCCACAGCTACACCATAACTCTTTAACGCATGATACAAGTCGACCACCTTTGTGTTTCGAATATCAGGACAATTTTCTTTAAAGGTGATGCCCAAAATCAACACTTTTTCTCCTTTGATTTTCACCTCTTGAGCTATCATCAATTTAATGACTTCGGAAGCAACGTGTGCCCCCATACTATCATTCAATCGTCTTCCGGAAAGGATAATTTCGGGATAATACCCATATTGTTGTGCTTTCTGTGCCAAATAAAACGGATCTACTCCAATACAGTGGCCGCCCACCAAACCTGGTTTAAAGGGCAGGAAATTCCATTTGGTTGCTGCTGCTTCCAACACATCACTGGTATTGATGTTCATCAAACTAAAAATCTTTGCCAATTCGTTAACAAAAGCTATATTAATATCTCGTTGACAATTTTCAATAATTTTTGCAGCTTCGGCTACCTTAATAGAAGGCGCCAAATGTGTTCCGTTTTTTAAAACAGAAGCATACAAGTCATCTACTTTTTGGGCAGTAGCTTTGTTAGACCCCGAGGTCACCTTTAATATATGTTCTACCGTTCTTACTTTATCTCCAGGACTGATTCTCTCTGGCGAATAACCGACAAAGAAATCTTCATTGAATTTTAATTGGGAATATTGCTCTAAAACCGGAATGCAATCTTCTTCGGTAGCTCCAGGATAGACGGTAGATTCGTAAATAACAATATCGTCTTTTTTTAAGTGTTGGGCTATGGTTTTACTGGCAGATAAAAGCGGTTGCAATACGGGTTGATTGTTTTTGTCTACAGAAGTAGGCACCGTAACAATAAAATAATTGCAATCTTGCAAAAAGCGCTTTTCTTCGGTCACAAAGAGTCCGTTTTTACCAGCAACCTCATCCAGTAATACAGCTTGCAATAAGGCATTGTCTACTTCTTGAGTGGTATCTATGCCTTGTTTTAATTCTGCAATTCTTTTGGGATTGATATCAAAACCAATCACTTGATATTTGGTCCCAAACAATCGGGCCAATGGCAACCCTACATATCCTAAACCGATGATTGCTATTTTTATGTTTTGCATGCAATAAGCTAATAATTATAAGTGTACGAATGTACAAAAAAGGTTTTTTAGAGCATTAAAAAATAAACCAAAAATAAATTTCTACCGTTTTCACAAAATTTGTAATTTTACTCCACTTAAACAATCGAGCTTATGAAATTATTAATTACGTATTTCCTTCTGTTTTTCACCTTAATGGTCTCTTCTCAAAATCAGCAAAAAACAAAAAATCATTTTCAAACAGCTGGATATGTTTTTAAAACAAGCTTTAATACCATCCCAAATGATTTTGTGTATTTAGGCAAAGAATTCTCTGATGATTGGAAAAAAACGGGGTATTATGCAGCGGGTGTTTTAGGATTAATTGCCACGGATAAAATCACCACCAAAGCCTTTCAAGATATTGAAAAAAATATTGATTATAGATTACCCAACTTAACACCACATTTTCTTAGAGATTCAAAAAATATGTGGATAAATAACACTGAAAACACATATTTAACTTACCCTATTATTGGAATCTATTTAGGATCTTTGTTTACCAACAATGAAAAAGGCCAGTTTGTGGGTGTAAATGCATTCAAAGCAATTGCGTATTCTACCTTAATTACTCAAGTTACTCTAAAAACAGTTTTTGGTAGAAACAGACCTGAATTTCCTTTGAACACCAACACCAAGGGGTATCCGTTTACCAATAACAATTGGGATTTCTTCAACGGGAGAGAAAATGAGATCTTACTTTCTGACCACAAAGCAACTGCTATGCCATCGTTACATGTAACTACCTATTTTGCTTTAGCAAAAGTTTTACAAATGGAATTTGATAATTACTGGGTGCCTTATGGCTTAATGACCGCCGTTTTCTTTTCCAACGTAAAAGGACATCAACACTGGGTAAGTGATATGGTTGTAGGAGGAATTTTAGGAACACTCATTGGTCGTTCTATTGTAAGAAGTAGCTGGAAAGCCAGAGGTATTTTAGAAAAAAGTAAAAATCGTAGAATCTCTTTGAATTATATTCCGAAATTCTCTTCAGAGTTTACAGGGCTTAAAATTGTAGGTACTTTTTAAGTACATCGTTTGGTATTTTATAGGCATCAATAAGCAAAAGCAATTTTAATGATAGAACTAGTTCTCGATACAAAATTTCAGAAAAAGAAATTTCACTCGAACTGACATCTAGAACAAGTCTTATTTCAAAAAAGCGGTTACAATTCCGCAATCTACTTATTTACAAGCTCTTAACAACTTAAATATATAATACTAATACTGATTCATGCCTTGAAATGAAGATTAACCCAAATAGCGTGTCATTAATAAATAAGTACGGTTAAAGCAATTTTTTGGTCTTCAAAATCAATAGCTTCTATAGTAAAAAGCACGTTTTTATTCGATAAAAACACAAAAGTAGACCTGATATTTCTTAAACAACCACTAAAAAAAGATGCATAATGCGTGTTTTTTGTTCGATTTTTGTCAGAAAAAAGTGAATATTTAGGTAAAAAAGTAGGTTAAAAACCAATTTTAAGTAAAAAAAAGAGCACAAAATTAGTTTTTTTTACCATAAAAATCAGCAATAACATTAACAATAGCTGCTTTAAAAAGAGAAAGTAGCGGTTTTTTAAAAGTATCTTAAGTTTTAAGCAACTCACTAAATACTTTTGGTAAAAAGAAACGATACTTTTGATGAAAAGTATCGTTTCTTTTAAAAACTCAATAGGGCGAGTTTTTAGAAAATTGAGTAGAAAAAACAAAAAAATGGAGAACCTAGCTATTGCTAAATTCCCCATTTCATTTATTTACGACTCACTATGCGTAAACTCAACATTTTGCAACATCTTACGCAAACGTTTATCAGGCCTAAAGTTAATATGAGACTTCTTTACCAAGTTAACAGTAACTTCTTCTGCAGTTGCCACGCCTTCCGAACGCACGCCAATTTGAAAAGCTCCCAATTTATCTAACTTTACAATTCTACCTTGCTCTAGCTCATCGATCACATTGTGCATCAATGAAATTAAAACTGCATAACAATCTGCCTCACGCACCGTACTTTGGTGCGAAACCAAATACGCTAATCTTTCTAAATTAGTGGTACCTGTTGCAATGGCATGCGCGTAAAATTTATTTTCCGCTGCTCTGTCCTGCGGATTAGGACGTTCTATGGTTTTTAATTTTACCATGATATTGAAATTAAATAATTATAAAAAAATTACAACCTTTATTTTGAGAGACGATTGTAAGACATCTCTATACTCGCTTTTTAAAACTCTGTGCCTTAGCACCCAAAAAATCGCGTTTTTGATCCCTTAAACATTAAGCAATTGAACTTAATGGAGTTCGTAAATTAAATTAATCCATAACTTACCTCATACAGTTTAGTGTACTGTGTTAAATTTTACAAAAAATTTGGTAAGCTCTAAGAAGTGTTGTAATTTTAAACTGCGAAATTTAAACTTACACTTTTTAAAGTGTTACCACCAAGATAAAGTCTTAAAGCACTATCTTTAAGGCTTTGTTCTTGTGTTTCAAATATACAACCTATTTTTAATTTTAACAGAAGTAGTTATTAACAATTACAAGCACTCTATTCACAAATTTTAGTTTTTCTTACATTTTTTTTACATTTTTCAAAAATGTTGCTTAAAAAGCAAAACAAGAGGTAAAAAACGAATGTTTTAGTCAATCACTAAAAACAATATAAACTTGATAGTAAATTACCATTAAAACGATAGTAAACGAACAATTTATTGGATGTTATTTTACTGAAGTTAAACATTACGCTTTATACTCTTAAAAATAATGAAATAACAAAATTAATGTAAGCGTTATATACACCATCTCTTTAGAGATTATTCGACAGACATGCTAGGGATAAAAACTAGTTCAATCATATCTACGATGTAGAAAGACCTTGACGATACAAAAAAAAAGAAAGATAAACTTTATAAAGAAAAGGACTCCTTCACAAGGTCGGAGTCACAGAGACGTTTGTCATTTCGAGTATTACTGAAATCAAAATGTATTTTGATTGAAAGTAACTTGGTTAACCGAAGAATCTCAAAATTCAACAATCAACCTCAATTCTTTTAACCCCTCTGTTCTTTTCCATTGATGAAAAGAACCAAAAATCTAGACTTATTTTATTTTCTTTAAATTCTACTATCCCTTACACGATCCGCGTCCAGACCGTTTCACTCTTTGGACACTCCTCAGTTACAGCGATATTGAATTTTTACAGAAAATTAAAGTATGTCGG
>NZ_JBSSBG010000037.1:0-7083 GCF_054968445.1 Polaribacter sp. M10 | reverse complement strand
TCGGGGTGTAGCGTAGCCCGGTCATCGCGCCTCGTTTGGGACGAGGAGGTCGCAGGTTCGAATCCTGCCACCCCGACACTGTTTTCGTAGAAACATAAAAACTACGGGCTCTTAGCTCAGCTGGATAGAGCACCTCCCTTCTAAGGAGGCGGTCGAAGGTTCGAATCCTTCAGGGCTCACTTAAACCACACTATTTTTAGTGTGGTTTTTTGTTTTCTGTAGGTTTTGTAGGGGTTTACAGTACTTCACATCATTTTCAATATTAAGTTCAGAATAAACTAAACCGGATCAAGTCCAAAAGTTGTAGGATTTTAATGAAATTGAATAATGTCATTCCGACCTTGTGGAGGAATCTCTTTTTACTAGTTTATAAATTAATGCAGCCTTTTTATCAAAAATAAACCATTTTATTATTGCTGTAATGTTGTATTCTGAATGTAATTTTATAAAAACAGTATTTCTACAACAAAAAATTCCCCAAGGGACACCTCAGGGAATTTGAATAAACTTATGTTTTCACTAATCTTTAATAGATAGAATCTTTATTGATATTGCCAGCAACATCATTTTTATACCAATCTTGATATTTTGTTCCTCCTGATTCTGCCCATGCTTTAAAATTATTGTAGGCTCCTGTAATTGCAACTGCATGTTTTGGTGGAGAAAAACTATCCATAACATGTATTGCCCAAGGAAATCCGTTATCTGCAATATAATTACTTGCATGATCTTTTGTATTCGTCATAGATAAACCTAAAGTAGTCGGCTTCATATTTGGTAAGTGAGCTTCAAAATCACGAACCAAACCTTTTGGGTATCTAGGGTCGTTACTTTCTGACATAAATATTGTGTAATAGGTATCAATATTCAAGATTAAAAAAGGATTGAAAGGTGCTATTCCCATATCATTTGTAGCTATGGGTTCTGTAAATTTAACTGAAACTGTCACTTTTTCAAAATCACCAGCATTAGTAATTAGGTCTGTATCCTGGCTGATGTGCTCATAATTATGTGGCAAATTCCAAACATCATCCGTTAAAATAATCACTGCGTTTTCTTGGTTGGCTTCAGTTCCATTTGCATTTACATTGATGAAGTTTCTGCTAAATTTTTGACCAGAAACACTTTCAATTTGATTAGGAGCCAAACCTTCTATTTCAAAACCAATTCCATTAATACCAGTGGTATTATTTGTTGTAATGTGATATGTAAAATCAAACCCAACTGCTAAATTATCTGCATTTAAATGTACTTTAGCATTATAAGTAAAAGCAACATCATTAAAATCATAATCACCAGTAGAAGGCCATAGATCTTCAAAAGCTATAGAACCAGAACTACCTTCACTTGGTGTATACATGTTAAAAGCTTTTTCAGGGTCTTGCGGATAAGCATCATCTGTATCTAATACACCATCACCATCAGTATCTACAGCATTAGCAGCCTTTTGAGAACTCGATGTTGTTGTGCTTTTATATTCAGCATTATTATAGGTAACCTCTTGGTTATTTATGGTTAAACTTGTAGATGAAAAAGTTGATTCGCCATTTCTACGGATGTACACTTTATTGTAAAATTTAGGCAAATTAATGGTTTGTTGTAACGCACCGTTTTTTGTGATTCCCGAAAAAATTAATTTTTCTAAAACATCAGCTTCAGAAACAGTTTCGCCCAACTGATCTGAATAGGCATATACATCGTATTTTGCATACTCTTCATCGTTAATAGTAACGCTTACATTTTGGTCTGTTTTAAAATCGAACCCTGCAGGTATTGATAAGTTTTCTGCTATTTCTTCTGGTTCTACTTGGTTAACTTGATCCATTTCTGGATTACAGGCTGATAATAAAAGGATGCTTAAACCTAAGGCACAAAGATTTTTGAAAGGTTTTTTCATAATAATTTTTTTTTGGATTATACTTTAATTTGAGTCAAATGTACAGCCTTGTGCGTTATTATTGTTTAAATCTCTGTTAGTAACATTTTACTGAAGATAATATCACAATTCATTTCGATGAATGGTTTACCTGTCGATAAACAGGCATGTATCAACAGTAAAAGGGATGGCACTCGCATTAGGCTTAAAGCTCAATTGCCATGGGGATTGTAATGTCAATCGTATATATGTTCTATTCAAAAAGATTTTTGGTTTACAACCATCAGATTAAAAAAACAATTCTTTAATTTAATCCTTTCACTATGCACCACTTAGAGGCAATGTTTTAAAATAGCAACTTAATTGTGTATGATGTGGTTGAGCTTTAACGTATTTAATTGAGTACTATAAAATAAACTTGTTTTGATTACAAATGCGTTAAACTTTTAAAAGGGCATAAAGGGTAGTTTTTACTTGCAAAATGTTAGTTGTGAATAAATTATAGTATTTTGTGAAAAACTTTATGCAAACTAACCCTATAATTTTATGTACTTTTGTTGTGTTTGTTAATGATGTTCTATACAATCATTAATGTTTGATTTTCTTTATTTTAAGTTTCTAAGCTTAGAAACAAAATTTTAAAAAAGGAGTTTCTCTTCTTGCTTTCGGTCATAAAAGACCAATGTTCCATTTACTATATTGATTAAAACTGGTTATAAATTCTACTAAAGAAGGTTTATTGTAGGCTTTTTTTTGCCAAATTGCGTCTTGATGCAACTAAAATTGCGTCTTGACGCGACTAAAATTGCCTCTTGATGGAGTAAAAATTGCCTCTTGATGTAATGCTATAGCTCTTAAACGAGCTTTTTGCCACTTAAAAATGGGCAAATGCTGTTTTTAGAGAAAAAAAATATTCACATAAAGCTATTTTTATTAACAATTACACTTTTTGGAGCTTGGTTTTCTGCGAGTGAATTAGGTTTGTAATAAAGTAATATTTAGATCATCTGTTAGTACTGTATTTCGTAAAACTTTTAAATTGTTATTCAAATTGCTACAATCTAAAAGTATGGTAACTTTTTAAAAAAGTAACTAATAAATTTTACAAGGTTACTTTTAAAAGGGTATTTGTAAAGATTTACCCAAAATTGAACTGTTTTTATTGGTAATTATTCCAAAAAAATTACGACAAACAAGAGCTCATTAGACTAAAAAAAATGAAAACTTGACAATTAAACGGTTGGTTTTTTATCAAAATATTGCTTAAAACTTATTTTCATTTCATTTTTTGGAACAGAAATAATGTTAAATACTCTTAATTTTATGTTAAAAGAAGTATTTAGGGAATATGCTTACTTGCTTTTTAGGCATAGTCTTGTATATTTGGAAAGTACTTCAGAAGCTCATCTTTGAAATACTTATGTATTAACTTTTAATTCCCCCATCATGAAGACTAACATCTCAAAACAATGCCTTATTTTAATTACCTGTGCTGCAGGATTGTACTTTTCAGGTAAAAATTTAATAGAAATATCAAGCATTAAAACCTTATCAGACGCTTTAAACGTTATGACCTTCTTTACTTGTTTTTTTCCATTTTTAATTACAGCGTTGGTTTTAATTAGAAAAAGTTTAAGGTTTTTAACAAAATTTGCTACACAATAGTTTACGTTACTAAAAAGAAATACTGAGCCATCAGTTTTTTAAGAATTCAGTATGGTGTTGTATTTGGGTAAACTTAATTTGTTAATCCTCATTCATATAGGTTTTTAACCAATATTACTTTTTTTAAAAGTAAGCTTAGCGAAACTGTATATTTATTCGTCTAAACTTAAGCTTCTTTAATCGAACTTTTTCTAAAGCACTCTTTAAATCTTATAAATTTGTGGCGTTGTTAAACAAATAATTCCCTGAATATGAAATCAATAAAAAAAATTGCAGTCTTACTAATCATCGTAATCGGAATTTTTTCTTTTGCCAAATTAGAAGGTAAAACAGTAAAATCTAAGGTAAATTTAGAAGAGGTAAATGTGGTTGCCTTGCTTTCTAAACAAGAATTGGGGTGCAGACCATCTAATGAAGTTATGTTTTATGTAGATACAGAAATTGTAAAAAAGCACCGTGGTTTTTCAGAAATTAGTGCCAAAGTATATATTGTAGACCGAGTTTCTGGAGCAAAAAATGTATTAAGTAATGGTCATATTTTGTTACCATACCACAAAGAGACCCTAATTGGTAGCCATGAAGAAGTTACAAATGCGCAATGGACAGCCCTTAAAAATGGAGATAAAATATTGGCAAGTTCTAAACCGTCTACTTATGACTTTAAGGAATTAATAAAATACCAAGTAGTTTATGATAGCTACATTAGAGCTACCAATAAATTATTAAATATAAATAGAGTTTAAAATTCAATAGTAAGTTAGTTGTTTGGTTAAGTTAAAGAGCTTCAAAGTTTTACTTTGAAGCTCTTTTTTATTTTTAATAGTTTTATATTGGTATTTCTTAGGGATAAGTTTCATGAAAAAAATCCAGTGGATTTAGGTGTACAGCAGGTTTAAAAATTAAAATACAGTACAAACTCTAGTAAATACAAAATATTAGTCTATAAGAACCGCAAGAAGTAAAATAGATTCTATGTAGTTAAATTATTGTTTTTTTGCCATTTAGGGATTTTGCTTACTTGTTGATCTTTAATATAGTATTACCTTTATAGTGTAGTATAGAAAATGGTTTTCTTTACTAACACATCAATAATAATTTATAATTCCCCCCGGTTATGAAAAGAGATTACAGAAAACACTTCATCATTTTATTAATTTGTGCATTAGGTATGTACATTTCTGGCAAAAACTTAATAGCAATAGAAAGTATAAGAACACTAACAGATGCTTTAAGTTCCATGACCTTTTTTACTTGCTTTTTCCCTTTTATTATCAATGCAATCATTTTAGTACGAAAAAGTTTAAGATACCTTATTAAATTAGCAACTCCTTAAATAGTCGCAAATAATTCAGTATAAACATACCCCTTTAGAATACCCCTTTAACACTGCGTATGCTATACTTTATTTAATATTGTTGTTTTACCCCTAACCCGTATAAATACAGAAACCAAAGACAAGCAATTGTTTTTAGTTTCTGTTTTTTTTTGTGATAAGAGTGAAATATAAGGTTGATATCTGCTGTTTTTTGGGTGATGTATTGCTACATTTTTAAATCCTCAATTTCTAAAAATAACAAAACTTTAAGGTTTTATAATAGCGAAGTAGCCAGGCAAACTGGTAAAACAGCAAGAAAACAACAATTTTGAGAATGTGTAACTCCTTTATAAGCCATGTTTTAGCGTTTTCTCAGTTTTTTCTAGTAAAAAAATATGACATCCGTCAGTTTTGATTAAAATGTAGGTAGAATAGGCAATTTGCTTAGTGTTTAAGCTGTAAATAAACTGTATCTTTAATATGTAGTTACGAAAACGATTTCTTTTCTACTACATCAATTGAAATATTAATTTCTAAATCCCCCGATTATGAAACGAGATTATAAAAAACAGTTCATTATTTTATTAATTTGTGCATTAGGTATGTACATTTCTGGTAAAAACTTAATGGTAATAGAAAGCATTCGTACTTTATCTGATGCTTTAAGTTCCATGACCTTCTTCTCTTGCTTTTTCCCTTTTATTATCAATGCAGTTATTTTAGTACGAAAAAGTTTAAGATTCTTAATCAAATTTGCAACTCATTAAATATATATATCAACAATTCAGTGAAAACCCCTAAATAGTCCCCCTTTTTAAACTGAAAAAAAACGATACCTATACAAATCAGATCGTGCACCCCTAAAACCATCAAAACAGAAACCAAAGACAAGCAATTGTTTTTTAGTTTCTGTTTTTTTTTTGTGATAAGAGTGAAATATAAGGTTGATAACTGCTGTTTTTTGAGTGATGTATTGCTACATTTTTAAATCCTCAATTTCTAAAAATAACAAAACTTTAAGGTTTTATAATAGCGAAGTAGCCAGGCAAACTGGTAAAACAGCAAGAAAACAAAAATTTAAGAATGTGTAACTCCTTTATAAACTATGTTTTAACGTATTCTCAGTTTTTTGTAGTAAAAAAATATGATATCCGTCAGTTTTGATTAAAATGTAGGTAGAATAGGCAATTTGCTTAGTGTTTAAGCTGTAAATAAACTGTATCTTTAATATGTAGTTACGAAAACGATTTCTTTTCTACTACATCAATTAAAATATTAATTTCTAAATCCCCCGATTATGAAACGAGATTATAAAAAACAGTTCATTATTTTATTAATTTGTGCACTAGGTATGTACATTTCTGGTAAAAACTTAATGGTAATAGAAAGCATTCGTACTTTATCTGATGCTTTAAGTTCCATGACCTTCTTCTCTTGCTTTTTCCCTTTTATTATCAATGCAGTTATTTTAGTACGAAAAAGTTTAAGATTCTTAATCAAATTTGCAACTCATTAAATATATAGATCAACAATTCAGTGAAAACCCCTAAATAGTCCCCCATTTTAAACTGAAAAAAACGATACCTATACAAATCAGATCGTGCACCCCTAAAACCATCAAAACAGAAACCAAAGACAAGCAATTGTTTTTAGTTTCTGTTTTTTTTGTGATAAGAGTGAAATATAAGGTTGATAACTGCTGTTTTTTGAGTGATGTATTGCTACATTTTTAAATCCTCAATTTCTAAAAATAACAAAACTTTAAGGCTATAGAGTAGGGAGATAGCCAGGCAAATTGGCAAAACAGCAAGAAAACAATAATTTTAAGAATGTGTAACTCCTTTATAAACTATGTTTTAACGTATTCTCAGTTTTTTGTAGTAAAAAAATATGATATCCGTCAGTTTTGATTATAAAGTAGGTAGAATAGGCAATTTGCTTAGTGTTTAAGCTGTAAATAAACTGTATCTTTAATATGTAGTTACGAAAACGATTTCTTTTCTACTACATCAATAAAATATTAATTTCTAAGTCCCCCGATTATGAAACGAGATTATAAAAAACACTTCATCATTTTATTAATTTGTGCATTAGGTATGTACATTTCTGGCAAAAACTTAATGGCAATAGAAAGTATAAGAACACTAACAGATGCTTTAAGTTCCATGACCTTCTTCTCTTGCTTTTTCCCTTTTATTATCAATGCAGTTATTTTAGTACGAAAAAG
>NZ_JBSSBG010000036.1:0-8244 GCF_054968445.1 Polaribacter sp. M10 | reverse complement strand
AAGAATTTAATTCTTAGATTATTACTAGATTTTCAGAAATTAAAATATTCCCACGTTTTTATTTTCCTTTTTTGGTTTGAACTTAACAAACTTTAAAAAATATTTAGCAAATTTTTCCTGCATTTCGATTTTCCTGAGCAATTAAACATAACGTGTTTGTACAAGGTTAGTTGCGTGGTTTAAGCACTAAATTTACTAAATAATTACAGACAAAGAAAATCCGCTAGGATTTTCGTAAGTAAGCAAAAAGCAAGCAATTAATTTTGTACGGTGTTGTAAAATCGTTTTTTTATTCAATTCAATTTTCTATTATTATAGTCTCATCGTATGTTTTCATATTTAAAAGTCCTATCGTTCCACAATTCGGTTTAATGTACTTTTTCGAATTTGGAATTCCGTATTTATCTTTTTCCCAACTCGTATTGAATTTAAATTTCAACGTGTCTAATTTCACGTCAATAATTTTTGAATTGTGATTTACGATTTCCCATTCGTAATTTTCATTTTTCCAACAAATTCCGATTTCGTCTCCAATAAGAGGAATTCCACTTTTGTCAATTTTTATATATTCCGTTTTCGGAACAGAATTGTGTTCTCCATTTATAAAATACCTCATTTTTCCTTGTGTAATGACAGTCACACATTGTTTTTTGTCAGCAGAATAAATTTTAAAATTAGTTCTATTTGTATGGTCTCCAAATGCAAAAAGAAAGACAGTTATTCCAACTACGAATATGACTACTGCTACTAAAATTATTTTCAATATAAATTTCAAATTCGAGGTTTTTCGTAAATGTTTTACAACGGTCTTGGCTATGGTTTCGTTGCGGAATGGTTCGGCAGAATTATTCCGCCGTAAACCAAAGTTAGCAAATACGCAGGAATTTCCGAGAGGAAATTCCGCCGCAATGAACTATAGCCGTTGTTGTGTGCAGTTTTTTTATTGATGTATTGGTTCATTTTCCATTATGTGAAAGGTCAGACTTGGTTTCCGTCCATTATATAAAAATAAGTTCGTCGAGTCCTTTATTCCGCCAAAACTTTTGTCTAATTCAGCTTTTCTTATCGAATCAGCTGTTTTTTTAAATTCATACGAGAGAAAAATCCATTTGTCTTTATCAAATTCCACATTTTCCGTTCGTTTCAAGTCTGAATTTCCAACCTCAAAAACAATTTTGTGTTTTCCTTTAGTCAGCTTTTTGTTTTCAATGTATTGTAAGTCAGGTGCAATATTTGTGTATTTAGCACTTTGGTCAAATATTGTGTCGTTATCCACTATCAATCGCAAAGGAATTTCAGTTTGGTCTTGACTTCCGTTCGAGATATAAAAAATTCCGTCAACTTTTGATTCGCAACCGAAAAGTGAAATAAATAATATAAATGTTAGTAGTTTTCTCATTTCTCAAATTGCACACAACGTTGTTGTGTAAGGAAAGTTGCGTGGTTTAAGCACTAAAATTAGTAAATAAAATACGAACCAAGAAAATCCGCGAGGATTTTCGTAAGTAGGCTTTTACCAGCAATTTTTTTTACACGGTGTTGGCAGTAGATTTTATCTCAAAATTTCTTCGCAAAATTTCATTTCATTATTTTTTCCAACGTAATTTTTAAATAAATTATGAGCTTGATTTTTATTGATTTCGTATTTAAACAGTTTTTTAGTTTCTCGAAGTTGTGCTTTATTCGTTTTAAAGAATGTTTTTGTCTCGAAATTCTCAAAACTTTCAAGATTCCATTTTAAATATTCGTTTTTTGAATAATCTACAAAGGCAATTTTATAAGGTTTTCCCTCATTTTCTGATATATAAATGTCATTCAAATTTTTCATTCTTTCGATATTAGAAAAAACTATTTTAAAACACATATATTTTTTTTGAGCGTTTATTTTTCCTCTGATTGAATTAACCAAATCTAATTTATCCATTAATTCACGTTCAATTTCTCCGACTTTCAGGTAATTTAATGGATTTTTTTGATAATATTTTTCGTGAAGTATGTCAAGTTTATTTTCATTCTTGTTAAACCAATTCATTGTAAAACTTGATATTATTTCTTTTTCCTTTTGTGTGAATTTAAAAACATTCAAGTTTAACTTTAAAATTACCTTTTTTCCATATTCAGTAAATTTTTCGTTATCGTAGTCAATAATTCCGTTTTGAACAATTTCCTTTAAAATCTCTATTTCTTCTAATTCAAAATTTTTATTTTTCATTTTTAGGTTTTTTTAATTTACTGCCAACGTGTTTGTATAAGCAAAGTTGCGTGTTTGTGTGCGAGGATTTTCCGAAGGAAAATCAGAAGCAAGCAAACGAGCAACTAACTTTGGTTAAGCTAAAAGTAGCAATTTTATTTATACGGTGTTGTGCATAGTTTTTTATTCCGCAATATCTATTATCAGACTTTTGCGAGTTAATCTATAATTTTCGCCTGATTTAATCAGACTTTTATTTTTAATCAGTTCAGTCAATTCAGTTTCTTGATTTTTATTAATTTCAATAATTCCATTCTTTTTGAAGTCAGATTTTAGTTTCATTAGTGATTCTAACATATTTTCATTGAAATAAGCATTTCCACAAACAAATACTTTTTTGTTCTTTTCAACAACAGATTCCAATTTTTTAAGAAATCTAACTAAATTCAAAATCATTAAATGTAATTTTGAAGCTTTGTAATACAATTTCATTTGTTTTCCATTGTATTCTGTGTCAACTGAATTCAGTCCGTTTACAATTGGTTTATTGTCATATTCTCCAACTAGAAAATTCAAGTCATTTTTAATTCCATTTACCAGTATTTTTATTCCATCTATTGGAATTTCGTTGTCAGAGAAACTATTGAATTTCGTATCGAATTTATGTTCAATTTTCAGCGTGTGATTTCGTAAAAAAGTATAAATATCAGAGGATTCATTCCAAAATATTCTGTCTTTAAATTCTTCATTTTCTATTATCTGTATGTAAATTCCTCTGTTCATTTCTCAAATTATGCACAACGTGTTTGTGTATGATTTCGTTGCGTGTTTAAGCACTAAAGTTAGCAAATAAATCACAGATAGAAAGTCCGCGAGGACTTTCGTAAGTAGGCTATAACTAGCAATGAATTATACACGGTGTTACCAAACGGTTTTTTATAACCCGATGTCTTTTATATTCCAAAAATCAATTTGTCCTTTTTTCTCGGTTTGATAAAAAATCGCAAAATCACTTCCGATTGCCCAATCCGTATCTGGAACATCAATATCCGCTTTAAAATAAAGTCGGTTTGAGCGTATAAAATCATATTCCACACTTCTCAAAACAGAATATTTTAAAAAATCTCCATCAAGACTATCTTTAAATGTCGATTTCTTTACTAGAGATTTAAGAATAATATCGTTTCCTTTTTTTAATATTATTTCTGTTACATTATCGTGATATATGTCTTTATAAATTATAGGTTTATTCAAGTCGTTTATTCGGACAATTGAGCTGTCATTCAACGAATATGTTTTTAATTCAAGTTGGTGAATTTTATTTCCGATTTTCACTTCTTGATTTTTCTGGATAGTATCGAAATCCGTTTGCCAATAAACAACGGTTGTGTCTAATTTTTTAGGTTCAGGTTTCGTTTCTGCTTTTAATTCCGTTTGTGGCTTAAATTCAGATTGAGTTTTTTCCGATTTTTTTCGGTCGCAACTTGATAAAAACGAAAATATTAATATTAAAGACAGAAGTTGTTTCATAGTTCGGTTTTCAACTGTTTGGTAACGTGTTTGTATATGGTTTGTTGCGTGGTTTAAACACCTAATTTAGCAAATAAAAACCGAATAGAAAATCCGCGAGGATTTTCGTAAGTAGGCTAGAACTAGCAATAAATTATATACGGTGTTAGCATACGTATTTTATTTCGGTCTGTTATTTTCGTTGAACATTATTGGTATAGCGTACTTAACATTTATCACTTCTCCTGCTTTAACATAAAAATCAAATTCAGGTAGTAATTTTAATATTCTTAAAGCTTCTTTTTCCAATTCTTTGTATTCAGTCCTTGATTTTATTTCTACGCTAAATTCCGTCTTCGAGTTTCCAGATTTTATAAGTCCATAAACTTTATGAATTCCCTTTTCTAAACGTGGTATTTTATTCCAATTAATGTTTTTTGTAATGAAACTGTTTAAACTATCTTGATTTTTTGTGTAAATAGAAATATGAGAACTGGAATTGTCGAACTTTTTTTCATCGATAACTTGTCCTTTTCTAATTCCTAAAATCCATTCAGATTCATAGATTTTTAATTCTCTATTTATTAATTTTCCATTCGGAACTGATAGTTTACCAGAATACCAATTTGCTAATACCATTCCATTGTCATATGCTGTTGGAAATAATATTTTCAAATCAGCTTTGATTTTATTTTCGGAATAGGAATAATCACAACTATAGATATTTGATAAGTAAAGTTTATTCTCAATAATTTTCCACTCTGCAACATATCCTCTCCAACAAGCAGTCGAATATCCAGCATCTTGGTCGCCAAATAAATTCATGTCGTCTAATTTCGGATATGAACCTAATGGATTACTATGTAAAGAAATTGTGTCATTTTTCCATATCAAAATATCAGGAATTTGTTCGGTAGCGAAACCAAATGTAGAAACCAATAATATTATGATACTCAATGTTCTTTTCATATGTATGCTAACGTTTTGGTATAAGCTTTGTTGCGTTTTATTATGCTAAAAGTAAGCAATTTATTAAACAACTTTGTGCCTGCGTATTTTTCCGAAGGAAAAATTTAGCAGCAATAAAGTTTATACAGTGTTACCCAACGTTTTTTCTTTCATTAATATTTCAGCTGCTTTTACAGCTTCTTTTTGATAGTCTTTCCTGTTTTCCAATATTTTCAAAAGTTGATTTTCATTTTTATCTTTAAATTTTTCTATAAAACTTTCAGTTAAAGTTTTTTCTTCTATTTCCTGTTTCTCTAAATTAATAGCTTGTTTTTTGTCACTTTTATTTATATATGTAAACATTCTAAACCTATATTTTGTTTTACCTAAAAATGGTTCGTCGTGAATAAAATCGTGAAGTATGTTTGTCAAATAATACCTGTCTCCATTTTTAAATTTTAAATCCCAATAACCAAAGTCAGATACAAGCATTGGAATTCTTCCAGCTCTATCAATAGCATTCTTATAATAAATTCCTAAATGATAATTTGATTCAGCAACATCTTTTATTGTATAATTTTTTGTGATTCCGTTTTGAGTTATCTCAATTTCTTTTGATTCAAAATCTAAAACAAAAGATGTGTTTTTATTTTCAAAATAATAGTCCAAGTATATTAATAAAGAAGGAATATTCATTATAAATATTATTAGACTGAAAATTATAAATATTTTTTGGTCAAGAATAAATTCGTCTCCTGTTTTCCATTTCCAATAAATTGGCAAAAATATTATTAGAAGAATTACCATTTTGAGGTTGTCAAATAGTATTCCTTTCAGAAGTTTATTATTTATTTCGTAGCGTTTTTTCAAATGTTGGGTAACGTTTATGTGTATTAAAAGTTGCGATTTTGTGCCATCGTTATTTTCCGAAGGAAAATATAAGATTGCAAAAAAAGCAACAACTTTTAGTTAAGCTAAAATTAGCAATTTTTTTTACACGGTGTTGGCATTTCGTTGTTTTTCATTCCGACTTATTTTATTTCAGTTTTTATTCTTCAAAGTTTGAGTAAATTCTGCAAGTATTTTATTCTGCGAACTTTTTCAATTCTCATTGAGTAAACAATTCCGTAATTTGCAAAATTCCGATTTTAATTTGAGTTCTGTTTTAGATTCAGTTTCAATTAAGTGAAATATATAAATAGTTTAATTTGATTTCTCAACTACTTCATTTCTTAAAAAACGAAAAGTAAAAAACCAAATAGAAATATTAGCCAATATAAAATTAATTATGCTAAAACTTTCATTTGATTTTATACTACTAATTATTAAACCTCCTAATGTAATTCCAGTTATGAAAAATCCAAATGATAATATTAAAATTGCTTTTTTTGTGAAATGCAAGTTTCCTAATTTTAGGTAAAATTTTCTATTCATAATTTTTTAAAATACTAAGTTTTTTTGTTATTTACTTTTTAATTTAAAATTCCAAAAAATTAATTATTGACACAAAATAAAAATTCTCCAAATGCTTTTCCTCCGTTATAAAAAGCTCCAATTATAAAAAGAACTAAAAGTATTACAAATGATATATTAATTATTGATTTTTCATTTCGAGATAAATTTTGATATTTCTCAATAATATTGTCAATCAAAAATTCATTTTTTTTAGTTTCCATATTTTTATTTTTTTTTTAATAATGTAAAGATATAAATTGTAATCTTTCTATTTTGGAATTTTCCAGTCAATGAATGCCAACGTGTTTGTACAAGGTTAGTTGCGTGGTTTAAGCACTAAATTTACTAAATAATTACTGACAAAGAAAATCCGCGAGGATTTTCGTAAGTAGGCAAAAAGCAAGCAATTAATTTTGTACGGTGTTGTGCGTTCGTACTTTATTCAGTTTCAATTTTGCTGTAAATTTTTCCTTCCCAAGATAATTTTTTCTCTTTCTCTAAAGTGTTTTTAAAGTTAAAGTCAAATTTTGCTTTTATTATTCCTTTTTTAAATAATGACTTGTCAATTAAAATTCGACCATTTTTTAAATTAAAAATATGATTTCCTTTGTCAAAAGTACTTTTATAATCGTTCCAAGCATAGCAATATTCGTTTTCCAACTTAATATGCAAATGACTATAACCAGAAACATTATTTATTGTTTCTCCTTTAATTTCTCCAGTTTTCATCTTTTTAAATTCAAAATGGTCATAAATGGTATTTTCATATACATTCGCAACAGATTTAATTGAATGAAATATGTGTGTCGTATCAACAATTTTATAGTATTCAGTTAATGAGTCTTTATATATTCTGTTTTTTTTGTCATACTTTCTTGTTATAGTCTCCGAAATTTCTTCAGGAACCATTCCAGAATCTAGCCTTAATTCTCCATTTTTATTTCTATAAATACCATCTCCATAACTCCATTTTTCGTTAAAAGAGAAATCTCCATTTAGATTTTCAACCCACTCAATTTTTATTCTGTTTTCATAATTATCTTTTTTCTCATTAGTTTTACAAGAAATTCCGATTAAGAATAAAAGTGAAAAAATTATAAAGTTTATTTTCATTTGAGTACAGTTTGGGTATGACGCACAACGTTTTTGTACAAGGTTAGTTGCTGTGGTTAAGCAATAGAGTTACTAAATAATTACTGACAAAGAAAATCCGCGAGGATTTTCGTAAGTAAGCAAAAAGCAAGCAATTAATTTTGTACGGTGTTGTTAAACGTTTTTTATAATTCAGCTTTGTATAGATTTTCAATATTTTCTAATGGTCTACCCAATAATTTTTCAGCTTCTTTCTGTCCATTAGCCTTTTGGTCAAAAGTCAGTTTAGTTTCTAATTCTTCGATTTCTTTTACAATCTGTTGTTGTTTAATATAAGAGAAGTCTTTTTTAAATTCATTAAATATTAAAAACCATTGATAACTTTTAAATAAGTCTTTTTCCAATTCTCCACCCTCTCTATACATTTGTGCGAGTTGTAAACGAACAGAAGTTATATATCCGCTTTTTGTTAAATTTTCTGGATTTTCTAATTTTCCAAGTCGAGTTGCCCATTCCAACATTTTATTCATATTTTTTTCAACTCCCATTCCAGAATAGTAACAATTAATTATATTCCACATACAAGTTCCGTCTCCATTTTCAGCACATTTTAAACCAAATTCAAAAGCTTTGTTATAGTCTTGTTCAACTCCATCTCCATTTCCATAAGCCATCATCATTTGGTAAAGTCCATCATTAAATCCTTGTTCAGCAGATTTTGAGAACCAATAAATTCCTTTTTCAGTATTTTGTTCGATTCCAGTACCAGCTCTATAGCAATAACCCAAATTATATTGAGATTCAGCATTTCCCAATTCCGCTGCTTGTTTTAAAATCGGAACTGCTTTTTGGAATTCTCGAGTTTCTATTAGTTTCTTTGCTTGTTCATTCAATTTCGATGCATTTTGTCCAAATGCAGTTAAGCAAATTAAAGTCAGAAATAGGAAGGTTAAATTTTTGTTCATTCGTTTTTTGTATTATCCTGATATAGGTTGACCTTTTTTTAGGTTTAATTTATACCGTTCAAATTATTTTTTTAGCCGTTTAGA
>NZ_JBSSBG010000035.1:0-10024 GCF_054968445.1 Polaribacter sp. M10 | reverse complement strand
TTCGCTGAGATTCACAGTGGAGATTGTTTTTGATACGGATTTCACGGATTTGCACTGATTGTAGTGGACATTATTACACTGAGACTCGCAGAGTTTTTTCGCTGAGATTCACAAAAGAAATTGTTTTTGACACGAATTTCACGGATTTGCACTGATTGTAGTGGACATTATTACGCAGAGATTCACAGAGCAAGTATTTATGGTAAACCAAAGAACCTCTTAAAATTTTCGTGGAAATTTTAAGAGGTTCTTGTGTAAAATGAAGAGTATGTTCTCCTTTGGGGTATTAAAGGGGGTATTAATGAGGTATTGCTTCCCCAATTAAAGTATCTCCTTTAATAATTTCGAAAGTATCATCAACTTCTGCTGTATCGTGTAAAACTCGTACTAAGGTTTGTGCTACATCGTCTCTACTAATTTCTCCTCGTTTGTTTAGTTTGTGTTTTAATTCTATTTTTCCAGAGCCTTTTTCATCAGTTAACGTACCTGGTCTTACAATTGAATAGGTTACCTTACTTTGTTTTAAATATTCGTCTGCATTATGTTTGGCCTCTAAATATTCTTGCAAATCGTCTGCTTTTTCTGGGTGGTCTGCTCCCATAGAACTCAGCATTACAAACTTTTTAATATTTTGTTTTTCTGCTGCTGCAATTAATTTTTTAGCGCCATTTTCATCAACCTCTTTTACTTTTTTTCCTCCAGAACCTGCTGCAAATATTACTTTATCGATATTATGCACGGTATGCGCAACGTCTTCTTCTAAATCTGCCAAAACTGTTTTTATATTTCTTTGCGCAAATTGTTCTTCTTGCTCTTTTTTACGAACCATGGCAACTGGAGTAAAATATTGTGATGTTGCTAATAAATTTACTATTTTTTTTCCTGTGGTACCATTGGCACCTGCTACTAATATATTTTCCATATCACAAAGTTCTACAAAAAGAACCCTAGAGGTTTGCTGATATCCTTTAAATGTTGATGGATATGAAAAATAGATAATAATACTTTACAGGGTGTCATATTTTTATTCTTTATTAAAAGAAATATTTTAGAATTTCATCTCCAATATTGCTATTTAATATGCTCTTTGTATCAATAACAGAAACAAATCCCATTTTACATTGGTGTTCTATTTGAGAATGGTTTTCATCTTCATTTTTCACATAATCATCTGTTAGATAAGGCTTAAATTTATTACTACTTGCATCACCTGGATATAATAACATGGCTTTTTGTGCATCCCAAAAACGACAATAGGTATACATTTGACGTAAATCGCTAACTGAAGCTGTATTGTTTTTTGGTCGTTTCCATTTGGTGTCTATAATATAGGTTTCTAAACCTTTACGCAATACAATATCTGGTCTTAAATTATTGTGTCCCCAAAATGACTTCGATTCTTGACCTGATATTTTTATATCAGTACCTATACAAGCTTTTTCCAATTGTTTTGTTATGTATGTTTCCCATAATTCGTTCATATCAAATAATAATGACAACATTTTTTCCTTACCTGAGGAAATGTCTGGAGAATAATTTAAAATGATGAGTCTTGCTAACTCCAATGCCTTAGAATAACCTTGTGATTTTCGATTAAGTTTTATATTATTTAGTTGTTGTAGTGTAATACTCTGATTGGATAATTTTGGGAAATTTAGGCTTACTCTTTTAGTGGTATCATGTAATCTTGTACCTTTGGTAAACTGACCTACAATATCTAATGCTTTAGATAATATTTGATTCAGTATGTGCTCTGTATCATAGACTTGGTGTGTTGTAAAAAAACGTTCCTTGTGTATTGCATTTTTTTGTATATGACTTGCAAACTCTAATTTTCCTTTTAGTGCTATTGTATTCTTAGATTGTTTTCGATATTGTTTAATTAGACCTTTATGGATTAGTGTATTCACCTCCATTAAATATTGCTCAAAATAAACTTCCAGTAAATTTAAATGCTGTCTTTTTACATTTGCATCACCAGTTGTTTGTGCATTTAATTTGCCACAAGCTTTAAGCATTTTTAACAGTACATTTTTCCAACGATTGTTTTGATCATCTTTATCTGCTTTGGGATGAATTTGAATCGTTACACCTGCAACTTGAATGATGCCCACATATTGATTGAATTTTATTCCTTTTGCAATTGGTTCAAAATATTTACCCTCATGCAGTTCATTTAATTTTAAAAGAGCATCTAAATGAACTTGTTTAAAACCCTCTTTACCAACATATAAACGCTGGTGCTCGAAAACAGATATGGTTTTGTTTATCTTCAATTATTCAATCTCTTTTGTACCCAATAAAATTGAAATCGCTTCGATTATCATATCTTTCTGAACCTTCTTTAATACATATGACGAGGTAATAAAATCAGTTGCATTTTCGTAGGAAAAATCTGCGAAGTTAATTTTATCATTCTTTTGTTTTATTACAAAACCTTTACCCAATACCAAACCTATTTTACCATAATCACCATAGAAATATTCTTGCAATAAAGGCACTATTTTATTGTTAAACGCATTGGTTAACTCTTCAGCAGATTTGACATTGAAAAAGTAAGAATGCCCAATGGTATGATCTCTATCTATTAATAATTCGATGCGCTCATTAATTGTTTCTAAGACTTTAGATAATTTGACACCTTCGACTTCTTCCTTTTCAATTACCCTATAATCGGGCATCATTTCTTTGAACTCGAAACGACGTCTTAATGCGGTATCTAAGGCTTCTACAGATCTGTCTGCTGTATTCATAGTTCCATAAATATCTAAATTTGAAGGCACACTAAACTCTTTTTTTGAATAAGGCAATTTTATGCTTAATTCGTTTTTAGCACCACTCCTTTTATCAGTTTCAATTAAGGTAATTAATTCACCAAAAATGGCTGAAACATTACCTCTATTAATTTCATCTATAAAAATTGCATATTTATTTTCAGGATCGTTTTTTGCTTTCACGCATAACTTTTTAAAAACACCATCTTCTATTTTGTACCCTAAATCCGCAGTTTCTTCTTCATTTTCTGGCATTACTGGTTTTATTCCTTCAATAAAATCTTCATAGGCAAATGATTGATGAAATGTTACAAAATCGTAATGTTTGATGCTTTTATCTGCATTTGCAACAAAATTATTTACATCTTCAAGAATTTTAAAAATTTCTGGGGATTGTTCTTTTAACTCACTATCTAGTAAGATCCAAGATTTATCTATTTCTTTATCAAAAATAAGGGGTGCTTGTCTTTGTTTGTAATTGACATTTGTTGACTCTTCTATGGTGTGCATTTGTAAGGTACCCCAAATTGTTGCTCTTACATTTTTAGATTCACTTAAATTTGCTTTAGTGGCTACCCATCTATTCTTTAAAATATCACTAACTTTTGATTTCCCTTCTTCAATCAATGCTAGTGTAATTGCCTGCCACCAAGTAATGTTAGTAACTACTTCTTCAAAATACTTTTCTTTAGAAATAGCTTCTTTTTTTAAAGTGTATTTATCAAATAATTGCTCTTTTAAATAATAGGTTTTCCCTGTTCCTGGAGGACCATATAAAATTTGATTAATTGGTTTCATTTCGGTTACTATTTTTTCTGCAATTTTTTCTTTATTACCTGCGGTCATTAATGCTAATAGATAATCAGAATATTTATCATATTCTGCGTATTTTGATTGGTAAATTGAAACATCTGTAAGTGTTTTTAGTACTAGTTTATCTTGTGTATACCATTCTCCTTTTAATTTCCAATCTACTTTTCTACAGCTTTTATAGCTTTCCCTTTTACTGTCAAAAAAATAATCTGAAGTTACTACGCCATACCCTAATAATTTACTTATGCCTTGTTTTACAATTATTACATCACCTATTTGCATTGTATTTGCAAATTCATAATTCGCGGTAACTTTATTTGGTTTTCGATCACTATTTCCGTTAATATGATCAAGAGCCTCTTTTATTTCATCTTTTGACTTATATTGTTTAAGATCTCCTAATCTATCCCAACCAATAGCCATTATATTAGCTTCAAAAAATTCATCCCAATGATCAGCACCACCTCCTGGAGAATACAACCAATATTTAATATTATTGGTTCGATTCCAATTTAATAATGTCTCAAACTCTTCTTGAGTGGCTTTAAAATTTGTGCCTTGATTACCTGCTTTAAATTCAGAAAAAACAGGATTATCTTTTAGCTCTTCCCAACGTATAGGGTCTTCTGCTAAATATTTTAAAATTCTAATTTTTACTCTTTCTATAGGCTCGCTATTCGAAGAGCTTAAATAATATTGTTGTTCTTCGTTTTCTTCTGTGAAAACATTAACTTCAGAGGTTACTTCAGCTAAAGCATAGCAGCCAGATCCAGCACCAGTTTGCCATATAATAACTTGATCACCAATCTTTATTTTGTCTTTATGCGCAGCAATTTTCCAACTTTTTAGATGGCCCGATTTTAGGGCTTTTTTTATGTTGTAAATATTAGGATTTCCTTGAAATATCCAATAGTTGGGTATTTTATAATCAAAATTTTCTTTTAAAAACTTAATATAATTGTTCTTACCTAGAATTGCTTTTGGGATTCCGTTACTGTTTTTTGCATCATATTCAATAAAATCTAGATTTTTAGTTCGCTCTTTTTTATTTAAAAGAAACAAAATTGTACTTATTAAAGCATTTATTTTTTTTGGGTCTACCAAGAAAAAATCTATTTCATCAAAAAAACTATTAATTTCAATGAGCCTTTCTTCAATACTTTGATTGGTATACCCTAAATAATTACGATATGAATCAAACGTATTTTTGTTTAACCATTTTGCAAAATCTTTTTTTACATCTACTTGACGTTCTTGATATTGTTTCCACAGATTATGACAATATGCAAAGTACTCTTGCTCTTTTGGTTTTAATTCTAAAATGGCTTTATGAAAATAAGAAATGGGAGTTTTATTATTGTATTTGATATTTAAGTTAGAAGCTATAATGCGTAAAGCATCTAATTTAAACATGTTTACACAATTGAAATTGCCATATAAAAATGCAATTTTCCATTTGTAAGCATTACCGAGATCAATGTCATCAATGGGTTGTATATTATTTTGTTTGGCATAGTTAGCAATACTTATAATAATTGACTTTATAGTTGTAAATGCATCTTCTTTGGTTACGCCATATTTGGTATGCCACGCATATTCACCATCATTTGTTCTGTTAATTGCCGATACTGTTTTAGAAGTAGCACCCATTTTATAAATACCGAATTTAAAAGAACTACCACCTACAATACTTCCTAAATCTCTAGTTATATGTTCTAACCAATAGCAAAAAGAGTTTTCTCTTTTGGTATCTGTATATTGCTCTAGAGACATTGTTTCTAGTTTCTCTAAAGACCAATATTCTAAAAAATCTTGTTTTAGCTTATGTAAGTTTGCAATCATTCTATTCTTTTTCAATTATTAATCCATTTTATTCTAAAACATCAAAACATTATGTATACACTTAAAAATAAATAATTAATTTTCTTCTTGGTTATTATAAGCTTGCAAAATCCAAAACATCAGGATATTTTACAAGAATTTCATTTTCTAATATGCCTACTTGTGCGTACATTTATTATTAACTAAAAACAATTATTACTGTTTTGAAAAAATGGATATAGTTTAGCAATTTTTACCCAAAAAAGATAAAGAAATAAATGTAAGAAAAAGCAGCCTACTAACCAAAGTAAGTCTAAAAAAATAAAATACGTCTCTTGTACCTCTTGTTTTATTTACACCATGTCATATCGCTTACAAATTATGTTTATCTGTAGTAAGGTTTTATGTCATCAAGGTTCTCTTGCAACTTGCATCAAAAGGCAATGCAACATGCATTAAGCGGCAGTTGGTATTGCATCAAGACGCAACAACAAAAACTTCAGTAACTTTTGATACAAACTATAGTAACTTTTAGTACAAAGTTACCTTAGTTTTGGTACAAAGTATAGATACTTTTGGTAAAAAGTACTAGTATTTTTACCCAAAAGATCTAGTATATTTATATAAAAGTTCTAGTATTTTCTGATAAATATTGTAGTATATTTATCTAAGGGATATTTAGTAGCGTTTTAACCCCCTATTTATGAATCTTTTACAAGATACAAAAAAAATGGCATTACAATACAGAATTACCAAAAGAAATAACAGCATTCAAAACAATACCTCACATTATATTTTACAGGCCATTAGCAGAGGCACCATAGATTTAGATAAATTAAGTGCCGATATTAGTAACGAGGTTGGTTTTTGGTTTTTGGTTAATGGTTTAGGTTGATGGATTTTTCTATTTCACTATTTGCTACGCAAGGTACTTTCAATCAGAATATATTTTGATTTTAGTAATAATCGAAATGACAGTAGTACTAAACGTGAACATTATAAATGAAAAAAGCCTCAACGTGTGTTGAAGCTTTTTCCTTTCTTAATTCAAATTCAATTCAATGAAACTTTTTGATTTTGTTTTTACAATAGTTAGCGATTTGGAAAAATTGATCAAAAATTGAACTGTTTCTTGTTTAGGTTGCATCTGAATTTCAGACGACTTTTTTGAGTAAAGTTGCATCATATATAGTATTTAATAACTTGGTTCTAAATAAGTAACGATGGCATTTTACTTTTATTGTTAGTTTACTAAAATAATTTTATTTTTTTCTATTAATTTACGCATATTTATAAGGGCATATCGCATTCTACCTAATGCTGTATTAATGCTAACGCCTGTATTTTCGCTTATTTCTTTAAAACTCATGTCTTTATACATACGCATTACCAAAACTTCTTTTTGTTCTTCTGGTAATTCTTTTACCAGCTCTCTAACATCAGCAAAAATTTGTTCTTGTATAAGCTGTTTTTCTGCATTTAGATTTCCATCACCCAAAACAGAAAAAATATCAAATTCATCTGTTGTGTTAAATGCGGGCATTCTACTCGATTTTCTAAAATAATCGATCACCAAATTATGTGCAATACGCATTACCCAAGGCAAAAACTTACCTTCTTCGTTATAATTTCCTTTTTTTAAGGTTCTAATTACCTTAATAAAAGTATCTTGAAAAATATCTTCTGTAATGTCTTTATCTTTTACTTTACTGTAAATAAAGCTAAATAATCTTTGTTGGTGTCTTTTTATTAAAAGACTAAGTGCTACTTCATTTCCTTTAATATAATCACTTACTAAAGTACTATCTGAAATGGTTTTTTTTTGCATCATAACTACTTTTTAGAAGAACAAGTTGTTCTTCATTTTTATTATTCTAACTAATAATTTTTAAAGTAGTTTTTTAGTATATGCGTCTAATTTAGTGAATATTAAGTGTTCAAATATAACTTTTATTTTTAATCCATCAAACTTTTTAACAAATTTGGCAGTAATCTTTTTTTAAAGTCCTTTAAAAATATGGTATTTTTATCACTTATATTTTTAATGCATGAAGCAAGATATTTCTACTGTAAATCCTAAAGAAAACATAATCATTAAAGGAGCAAAACTCCACAATTTAAAAAATATTGATGTTGTTATACCAAGAAACAAATTGGTTGTAATTACGGGTTTGTCTGGTTCTGGTAAATCTTCATTGGCTTTCGATACTTTGTATGCAGAAGGCCAAAGACGTTATGTAGAAAGTTTATCTTCTTATGCACGTCAATTTTTAGGAAAATTACACAAACCAAAAGTAGATTATATAAAAGGTATTGCACCAGCAATTGCTATTGAGCAAAAAGTAAATTCTACAAATCCACGTTCTACAGTAGGTACATCAACAGAAATTTACGATTATATAAAATTATTATATGCCAGAATTGGCAAAACCTACTCGCCTATTTCTGGTAAAGAAGTAAAAAAAGATACGGTTTCTGATGTTGTTAATTTTATAAAAGAATTTAAAGAGCGCACAAAATTATTACTCCTTGCACCAATTACTATTGATGAAAACCGCGATTTAAAAACCGTTTTACAAGTTTTAGAACAACAAGGTTATGCCCGATTAAAATGGAAGGATGCTGTGTATCGAATCTCAGATTTTCCTCAAGAGGAGTATAAAAACGAAGCTATCTTTTTAGTAGTGGATAGAATTGTGACTAAAGATGATGAGGATTTTTACAACAGATTGGCAGATGCCATACAAACTGCTTTTTTTGAGGGCAAAGGAATTTGTTTTATAGAAAACTTAGCTGATCATAAAGTTTCTGAGTTTAGCAATAAGTTCGATTTAGACGGAATGTCTTTTTTAGAACCCAATACGCATTTATTTAGTTTTAACAATCCTTATGGAGCCTGCCCAACTTGCGAAGGTTATGGAAATGTAATTGGTATTGATGAAGATTTAGTAATACCCAATACAGGTTTGTCTATTTTTGAGGATGCCATTTTTCCGTTTAAAACGCCTTCTTATGTGCATTATAAAGAAGCTTTGATTTCAGTGGCTTACCAATTTGATATTCCGATTCACAAACCTTGGTTTGAGTTAACAGAAAAACAAAAAGAATTGGTTTGGAATGGCAACACATCTTTTAACGGCATTCATCATTTCTTTTCGGTTTTAGAAGAAAAAAGCTATAAAATTCAGAATCGCGTAATGCTTTCTCGTTATCGAGGCAAAACAAAATGTACAACCTGTAATGGCAAACGTTTACGCAAAGAAGCAGATTATGTAAAAATAAACGAAAAAACCATTTCAGATTTGGTTTCATTGCCTTTAGATGAATTGGCTGTGTTTTTTAAAAACTTAACATTAGACAAATATCAAGAGAAAATAGGAAAACGTTTGTTAACCGAAATCAATAATCGTTTGCAATTTTTAACCGATGTTGGTCTCTCGTATTTAACCATCAACAGAACTTCGAACACTCTTTCTGGTGGCGAGAGTCAGCGTATTAATTTGGCGACTTCTTTAGGGAGTTCTTTGGTAGGTTCTATGTATATTTTAGATGAACCTAGTATTGGTTTGCATCCAAAAGACACAGAACGTTTAATTGGTGTTTTAAAAAATCTACGCGATTTAGGAAACACTGTTGTTGTGGTTGAGCACGATGAAGATATTATGAAAGAAGCGGATTACATTATAGATATTGGTCCAGAAGCAGGTACTTTTGGAGGAAATGTAGTTGCAGAAGGTACTTTTAATGAAATATTAAAATCGGATTCGTTAACCGCTAAATACTTAAATGAAGATTTAAAAATTGATGTACCAACAAAACGAAGAACATCAAAAAATAACATTCAGATTATTGGTGCAAGAGAACACAATTTACAAAATATAGATGTTACTTTTCCACTAAATTGTTTGTCTGTAATTACAGGAGTTTCAGGATCTGGAAAAAGTACATTGGTAAAGAAAATTCTATATCCTGCCATGCAAAAAAAGATTTCTGGTTATGGTGATAAAATTGGACAACACACAGAAATAAAAGGCAGTTTCGATACTTTAAAACACGTTGAGTTTATAGATCAAAATCCTATTGGGCGTTCATCGCGTTCTAATCCTGTTACGTATATTAAGGCTTATGATGATATTCGTGCGCTTTTTTCGAATCAGAAAATCTCAAAAATAAGAAACTACAAACCCAAACATTTTTCTTTTAATGTAGAAGGTGGACGTTGTGAAGTTTGCAAAGGCGAAGGAGAAGTGACCATAGAAATGCAATTTATGGCAGATGTACATTTAGAATGCGATGTTTGTAATGGAAAACGTTTTAAGAAAGAGGTTTTAGAAGTTAAGTTTGATAATAAATCTATAGATGATATTTTAAATTTAACGATTGATGATGCTGTTGCTTTTTTCTCAGAAAATTTAGTACCTAAAATTGCCAACAAACTAAAACCTTTGCAAGATGTTGGTTTGGGGTATGTAACTTTAGGACAATCTTCTTCTACGCTTTCTGGTGGTGAAGCCCAGCGAATTAAATTGGCTTCGTTTTTAGTAAAAGGAAACACCAAAGACAAAGCCCTATTTATTTTTGATGAACCCACCACTGGTTTACATTTTCACGATATT
>NZ_JBSSBG010000034.1:0-12057 GCF_054968445.1 Polaribacter sp. M10 | reverse complement strand
TCTTCAGATATGCAATAAAGCGCTTGAGAAAGTTTTCATCAATATCCTGAAAGTATAATTCATTTGTCCCAGCGAAGTTTATAAAATTTTTTATTCTTGGTTCGTCTGCATTTAAACGAGAGAACTTTTCGTCAACAATTAATTCATTTATATATTTTGCACTTAATGAATTAAAGGTGTTATCTCCAAAAGGTTGTTTTATTGTCGTCTTAATTTTATTAAGTGTGACATTTTCTTCTCGTGACTCTAGAGTCATAATTTTACTATTAACCTCGGAGAGTTTTTTAAGAAGAAAATTGTTAAGTTGTGTAGAGTTTGAATAAGAACGTTTTACTTTTCTATTTTTCGCATCCCAATCTTTTAATTCAATATAAGTTCCAGTAGAGATATATGAAGTTTTCCTATTTTTAGTAATTCGAATCATTATAGGAAACTGTCCAGACTTGTTAGGCTTCTTTCTAAGAATAATATTGGTTGAAGTAGACATATTATTTTTTTTGCAAAAATAACTCAAAATAAATAGAGGTACAACATAGGTACAACATTTTCTGGTTTTGAATGGTTTGTGATGAATTTATATGTTACTTTTACCTAGTATTATATGAGTAAATCAAACCATTTCAGATCATTTTGATTCAAAATGCGCTGGACTTAGGATCTAGTGCCGCGAGGTGTGAGAGTTCGAGTCTCTCCGCCTGTACATAGTAAGAGTCTCAACATTTATTTGTTGAGGCTTTTTTGTTTTCTTAATTTGTACGATTACGGATAGAGGATGGATCAAGTCCAAAAGTTGTGGGATTTTAAAATTAAGCATAAATATTTGGTATTAATCCAATTGGTGCTATTGAAAATAATATTCCAAAAAAAATGTCTTATTTTTTGTTTAAAGGATATTGTATGCTAAAATGAGTTATTTTACAAAGTTTATAAAGATCTCCAAACTATGGAGTGAACTATTATATACTATTCTTCTTTCATCCATAAGGGTGTAACTATAAACCATAAGATTGTACCAATTAGCATAAAAATCTTCATTTTAATTTCATCTATTGCGTCAAAGAAAAAAAGAACGCCAACTAACAGTATTAAAACACCTATTGATAGAGTACTTATTAATTTTAGTATTTTCTTCATAATCTAAACTTTTTGAAGTTTCATAATAACCACATATAATAAACAGGAAGCCATCCAACAAGGTATTACTGCATAAGCAGGAAATAAATCTTTTACAAAAATAAAGTACAAACCTAAGGCTACTGGAAGTAACCAAGCTAGTAAAACAGCTGTATTAAAACTTGACTTTTTTTCATCTGCGTAATTATGTGTAAATCCCATTTTTTTTGCAAGATAATGGTTCACAAAAATTACTCCTCCCATTGGCCCTAAAATGGTGCCATATAAACCAACAAAATCTAGTAGTTTACCAGAAAGTGAAGGGAAAATACCAGCTGCTGTAGCCACTACACCAGCTAAAATTACACCTGAATAAGCTTTAGCATTCGAAGGGAATAAACTTTGAAAAGCAAGACCAGCTCTATAAATTGTCGGATTCGCAGTCGTCCACCCAGCCACAACAACGCAAATAATACCAGTCCAGCCTACAGCACTCCAAGCTAAAGCACCTGGATTTGCAGAAATATCACCAGTTAATTTAATTTGAGCTGCTAACATAAATGAAGCACAAATCCAAGCCATATAATGGCCTAAAAACATTCCTACTGAAGGGCCCCATCCTGCGCGACTATCTTTTGCAAAGCGCATGATTGATAAGTCAGCCATTCCAAAATGCATTGCAGCATTACATAGCCAAGAAAAGATTACAATTTTCCAAAAACCAAAGTCTAATTTTCCGCTGGTAGTCTGTATTACACTTACACCCTTATCCCATTCTGATAATAAACTTTCCCACGAGTTCACTTCCATTTGAGTTAAAGCTGATAATCCACAGACAGCAAAAACAACAATCATCCATGGTGCAGCAATATTAGCAAACTTAGAAACCGTATTGTAACCAGCAGCAGCAACAATTGTCATTACCATACCTACGATAACAACAATCGTTGAAAAAGCTGGGGAACTTAAACCAAAAATATTTTTAGGAACTGAAAAATTTACATCAAAAGGAATACCTACAGCGCTGGCAGAAACAGTTATCATTGCTCCAGCTAAAAAACAAAAAAGTACACCATTTACAACATTATAAACTTTAACTAAATGTTTACCTGCAATTTTTTCTAATTGATAATACAAAGTTAGTTTGCTTGACACAGCTATGGGAGCTACTAAGTATCTCCATGTAAGTATTGCAAGTATATTACCGATAAGTAGTCCTAATATTAAATCTTTTAAACTTGCCCCTGCTGCCAAAAATAAAGGACCAATCATAAATTCAGTTCCAGCAGCATGTTCTCCTGCATACATCCCTATAAAGGTTTTCCAGTTTTTTAATTTTGATTGAGGAACAGGAGTTCTTTCAAATTCACCTCCTACTGAATCATTGAGTATTTCTACTTCTTTTTGGTATTGTGTCATTGATTTAGTTTGTGGTAATTTGCTGTTAAATAGATGTTTTTTTTAAGTAAAAATAATAATGCCAACGAAAATATATTCGAAATTTTAAATTCCTATCCTGTACAATGTGGTTAAAAAAAAAATAAAACTTTATTGGGTATAGATAATAAAATTCTAAGTTAAATAAATAAGTATTATTATAACAAAAATAAGAGGTTCAGGTTAGCACAGGACAGGTTCTTTCTTTGTTTAATTTACTTTTATGTAAAGTTTAAATTTTTTTCTTAAAAATAATGAATAGAATAAAAGTAGGTTTATTTATACCTTGTTATGTAAATCAATTATACCCACAAGTTGCAATTGCAACATTAGAGTTATTAGAGAAATTAAATGTTGATGTTTACTATCCTCAAGGACAAACATGTTGTGGACAACCTTTAGGGAATTCTGGATATGAAGAAGATTCTAAAGGAGCTTGTAATCTATTTGTTAAAAATTTTAAGAAATATGACTATGTGGTTGGTCCTTCTGGGAGTTGTATTTACCATGTAAAACATCATTTTGATATTTTAGAACAAACCCCTGAAGTTAAAAAAGTAAGAAATAACGCTTACGAGCTTTGTGAGTTTCTTGTAAAAGTTCTTAAAATTAAAGATGTAAAAGCATCTTTTCCATATAAAGTGGGTTTACATAAAAGCTGCCATGGATTAAGAGGTTTAAAATTAGGCTCTTGTTCTGAAGTTAAAGGAGAGCACTTTTCTACAGAAGAAGATTTACTACATCAGGTAAAAGGTCTTGAACTAATGTCTTTAAATAGGAAAGATGAATGTTGTGGATTTGGAGGTACTTTTTCTGTATTTGAAGAAGCAATATCTGTAAAAATGGGAAAAGATCGTATTAATGATCACATAGAAAGTGATGTTGAGGTAATAACAGGTGCAGATCATTCTTGTTTAATGCATTTAGAAGGATTAATTAATAGAAATAAACAACCACTTAGGGTAATGCACATTGCTGAAATATTAAATAGTAGTTTATAGTTTATGAAACACGCAGAAAAAGCAGAGATCTTTAACAAAGATGAAGCAAAAGTTAATTGGCATGACAAAGCTTTATGGTATGTTAGAGCAAAAAGAGATAAATCTGCACATAATGTTAAAGGTTGGGAATATTTAAGAAAACTTGGTTCTGCTATCAAAGCAAATGTAATGTCTAATCTTGACAAATATTTATTAGAATTTGAAGCCAATGCTCAAAAAAATGGAATTCATATTCATTGGGCTTCTAACGCAGAAGAACACAACCTAATTATTAAAAAAATACTTGATAAAAATAATGCTAAAAAAGTAGTAAAAAGTAAGTCTATGCTTACTGAAGAATGTCACCTTAATCCTTTTTTAGAAAAAGAAGGTATTGAAGTAATTGATACAGATTTAGGTGAACGAATTGTACAATTAGCAAAAGAGCCTCCTAGCCATATTGTATTGCCTGCAATTCATAAAACTAAGGAAGATGTAGATGAACTTTTTCAAGAACACTTAGGAACAAAACCAAGCCAAGGTAATCCTGAATATTTAGTTAGTGAAGCCCGTAAACATCTTAGAAATAAATTTTTAAAAGCAGATGTAGCTATTACAGGTGTTAATTTTGCAGTTGCAAATACAGGAGGTGTTGTAGTATGTACAAATGAAGGAAATGCAGACATGGGAGTTCATCTTTCTAAAGTACATATAGCCTGTATGGGAATTGAAAAAATTATTCCTCAAGAAAAACACTTAGGTGTGTTTTTACGTTTACTAGCAAGAAGTGCTACAGGTCAGACAATTACAACATATTCTTCTCACTTTAACAAACCTGATGAAGGAAAAGAAATGCATATTGTTATTGTAGACAATGGAAGAACAGAACAATTAAGTAGAGAAGATTTTAGAGCTTCTTTACACTGTATTCGTTGTGGAGCTTGCATGAATACTTGCCCTATTTATAGAAGAAGTGGAGGTCATAGTTACGATTATACAATTCCTGGTCCAATTGGTTCAATTTTATCTCCAGGAAAAGATTTAAAAAAACACAGTTCATTACCATTTGCTTCTACTTTATGTGGGTCTTGCTCTAACGTTTGCCCTGTAAAAATTAATATACATGAACAACTTTATAAATGGAGACAGGTAATTGTTAAGGAAGAAAAACAACCAGTTGTTAAAAAATCTATTTTAAAAGTTGCTGGCTTAGTATTATCTAAACCTAAATTATATGGTATTACTGGAAAATCTGCAAGATTTGCTTTAAAATACTTTCCTAAATTTATGATTTATAATAAATTAAATACTTGGGGTAAAGCAAGAGATTTACCAGAAGTAAAGAACGAAAGTTTTGATGAATGGTTTAAAAAAAATAAAAATGGGTAGAGAAGCTATACTAGAATCAATTAAGAAAAATAAACCAGATTTATTACCATTTCCACAAATTAAAGAGGAAACTTTTAATGAAAACATCAATTTAAAAGAAGCCTTTAAAGAGAGTGTGGTTTTGGTTGGAGGTACAATTAAAGAAATTGAAATAGAAGAGATTGACACAGAGATTAAAGCAATATATACAAATGCAAAAAGTATTGTTTCTGTTAGTAAAAAATCTTCTTTAGGAACAGTATCAGTTTCTAAAGAAACAGATCCTCATTCTCTTAAAAATATAGACCTTGCAATTATAGAAGGAGAACTAGGTGTTTCAGAAAATGGTGCTATATGGGTAACAGCGGCTAAAAACATAGTTCGTGCATTACCTTTTATTACTAATGATTTAGTAATTATTCTTAATAAAGAAAAAATTTATTTACATATGCTAGAAGCTTATGATGTTATTAGCACAAGAAAAAGAGATTTTGGTGTTTTTATATCTGGTCCATCAAAAACTGCGGATATTGAACAATGTTTAGTTGTTGGTGCTCATGGAGCTATGAGTTTAACAGTGCTTTTAATCTAACATACTATTTAATAAAAAAAACGAAGCTATATCTAGCTTCGTTTTATGCTGTTTTTGCAATAAATAGCGTGTGTTACAAATTAAAGAGATTCTCTATCAATAAAATTAAAAGGAACTTTTACTTTACCTTTTGTTTTGTTTAAAATCATTTCTGCAGCAGTTTCTCCCATTACTTTAAAATCGGTAGAAATAACAGTAATACCTAAAAGTTCTTTTAATGGAGTGTCGTTATATGAAATTATACCAATGTCTGCCCCTAACTTAAATTCATCTTCTCTGGCTTGTTTTACCAAGTTTACTAAGTCAGGTTCTTCAATAGTAATAAACAAATCTCCCTTCATTAAAATCATATCATCATAGACTTTGTCGAGTATTTCAAAATCTAATTTGTGCTCTATACAAAATTTTCTAAACCCATGAAGAATTCTTCTAGGGTAAGGATATACGGCTTTATCAGGATAGACCAAAATAATTTTTTTGTATTTTTTTATTTTTTCAATTCCTTTATTTAATGCTTGATATATATCATTTTCAAAATCTTGGTATATCTGGGTTAATCCATCATCTATATTTTCTTTAATATTATCTAGTATTATTAATTTATCCTTCGGAATTTCTTTTAACGCTTTAAATACTTTGTCAGTCAAACTAATATGTTTTGACGTTTCAGTTTTAAAATGCGGCATAATAACATAGTAATCGTACGCTGCCTTATTTTTTTCTAATAAGTTTAAAAAAAGAGTTTCATCACAATGATAAATATCTAAATCTGTGTAAGAATTTGCACCAACTTTATCTATAAAGTGATTGTATGTTCTTAATTTATATGAACTTAATTTATTTACTAAAAATAAAATATTAACTTTAGAAATTAATTTAGTTCTAGATATATAAAAACCCTTACCTCTAATCGAGATAATAACTTTACGTTCTTTTAAAATACTGTAAGCTTTTTCTACAGTATCTCTAGATAAATAAAACTCTTCACTAAACATGTTAATGGAAGGGATTTTTTGATCCATAACAAGGTTCCCTTGTGAAATATTATGTATAATAGAATCTATAATTTGTTGATATTTAGGTACCCTTGAATTCTCATCAATTGTAATAAATTTCATCATTTCCATAATCTTTACTTCTATTGTATTATTCCTTTAAGAAACCAAATGTACCAAAAGGTAATTTAAAACTAATAAAGAATAAAAAGAACTTTCTTAGTTAATACCAATTTTAAAGATTGTTTTTAAACTCAGTTAATAATGCTAAACAAAAATTCTAATGTTTATTGGTATACTTTCTCTTATTGCTAAAAAAAAGTAAACACTTTCTGGTAATAACTTTATTCTTTACGGTATAGTACAGGATACAAAACTTTACGTTAACATATATTTTTGAACTATAACTCATCACTAACGAACAAAAATAAAAATGACAAAAAGTTTTAAATACGTCGATTATTTATGGGACGAAGAAAAAGCAATATCATTAGGAGATAATCAAGTAGAATTATTTTTATACCGCTCAAATATTTTGGGTACAGATCTAAGAATTACCAACTATGGTGGAGGTAATACAAGTTGTAAAACCATAGAAAAAGACCCGTTAACAAATGAAGATGTAGAAGTAATGTGGGTAAAAGGTTCTGGTGGTGATATTGGTACTTTAACAAGATCTGGAATTGCAGGTTTGTATACAGAAAGACTTCGTGATTTAAAAAATGTTTATCAAGGTTTACATGATGAAGATAGAATGGTAGGTTTATTTAATCATTGTATTTATGATTTAAATAGCAAAGCTCCTTCTATTGATACGCCTTTACACGGTTTATTACCTTTTGCACATATAGATCATTTACATCCAGATGCTTTAATTGCAGTTGCTGCAGCTAAAGACAGCGAAAAGGTAACCAAAGAAATTTGGGGAGATACTATGGGTTGGGTGCCTTGGCAAAAACCAGGTTTCGATTTAGGTTTGCAATTAGAAAAATGTTTAGCAGATAACCCAGGAATTAGAGGTATTGTTTTAGGGAGTCATGGTTTATTTACTTGGGGAGACACTTCTTACGAATGTTATATGAATAGTTTAGAAGTAATTGAAATGGCTTCTGAATATATAGAAAATAAAATAAAAGAACAAGGTGAAGTTTTTGGAGGTCAAAAAATTAAAAGTTTACCTAAAGATGAACGTTTAGAAAAAGCGGCTCAACTAATGCCTTTATTAAGGGGTTTATGTTCTTCAGAAAATAGAATGATAGGTCATTTTTCAGATACTGATGTTGTAATGCAATATATAAATAGTAATGATTTAGAAAGATTAGCGCCAATGGGAACTTCTTGTCCAGATCATTTCTTAAGAACTAAGATTCAACCTTTAGTTTTAAGTCTAGATAAAAATGAAGATTTATCTGATTCTGAAGCTGTTTTGGCAAAATTAGAACCCGCATTTGAAGCATACCGTCAAGAATATGTAGATTACTACAATACTTGTAAAAAAAATAATAGCCCAGCAATTAGAGATGCAAACCCTGTTATTATTATCTATCCAGGAGTTGGTATGTTTAGTTTTGCCAAAAATAAGCAAACAACAAGAGTTGCAAGTGAATTCTACATCAATGCAATTAATGTAATGCGTGGTGCAGAAGCTATTACAGAATATACTTCATTACCAAGACAAGAAGCTTTTGATATTGAATATTGGTTATTAGAAGAGGCTAAATTACAACGTATGCCAAAAGAAAAACCATTATCTAGAAAAGTAGCTTTAGTTACTGGTGCTGGTGGTGGAATTGGTAAGGCAATTGCTGATAAATTAGCTGCAGAAGGAGCAAATGTGGTTTTAACTGATATTAATGAAGAAGCTTTAATTGAAGCGAATAAAACTTTTGCAAGAGATGTTTCTTCATACGCTGTTTGTGATGTTACTAATACAGATTCTATTGCAAGTGCATATAGAAAAGCAATTATAGAGTTTGGTGGTGTAGATATAATTGTACACAGTGCAGGTTTGGCGATTTCTAAACCATTAACAGAGACAACAGATAACGATTGGAACATTTTACAAAATATTTTAGTAAAAGGTCAGTTTGATTTAGCGAAACAATTTGCTCTTATTGCTCGTAAACAAGGTTTAGGAGGAGATTATATTGCAATTGCAAGTAAAAACGGATTAGTTGCAGGACCAAATAATGTAGCTTACGGAACAGCAAAAGCAGCGCAACAGCACATGGTTCGTTTATTAGCGGCTGAATTAGCAAAAGATAAAGTAAGAGTAAATACAGTAAACCCAGATGGCGTTATTGTAGGTAGTAAAATTTGGGAAGGTGCTTGGGCAGAAGGTAGAGCAAAAGCAAACGGAATTACAGTAGAAGAATTACCTGCTTTTTATGCTAAGAGAAACCTGCTCAACGAAATCATAACACCAGACGATATTGCAAACGGAGTTTTCTCATTAGTAGGCATTCTAGATAAATCAACAGGAAATATTATTAATGTTGATGGAGGCATGGCAAACGCATTTGTTAGATAATTAAACAATTTAAATTTGAATTAAGAGCAAGACTTCTATATAACTTTCATAAATTTATAGGAGTCTTATTTAATTAATAACGTTATTAAGAATGAAAATTAATCAACCAGAAATCTCTGATTGCAATCTAAAAAATGTAAAAGATCATAACGAAAACTTCGATTTTTTATCAAGTAAATTAACTAAAAAAGGAATAGATGTTAACAGCATTGTATCAAAACTTTCAGAATTTCAAGTAGCTATACCAAGTTGGGCATTAGGAGCTGGAGGAACTCGTTTTGGGCGCTTTTCTTTTTATGGTGAGCCATCTAATTTAGAGCAGAAAATAGAAGATGTCGGAATTTTGCATAGTTTAACCCAAACAGCAGGAGCTGTCTCTCTACATATTCCTTGGGATATTCCTTCTGATTACGATGCCATCAAACAAAAAGCAGATGCTTTACATATTAAATTTGATGCTGTAAATTCGAATACTTTTCAAGATCAAAATGATGTTGCAGAAACATATAAATACGGTTCACTAAGTAACGTCAGCAAAGCTGTTAGAGAACAAGCTATTCAGCATAATTTAGATGTCATTAAAATTGGTGATAAATTAGGATCTAAAGCATTAACAGTTTGGTTAGCAGACGGATCTTGTTTTCCTGGTCAGAATAATTTTCAAACTGCTTTTCAAAACACGCAAGATAGTTTAATTGATATTTACAAAGGTTTACCCGACGATTGGAAAATGTTAGTAGAATACAAACCTTATGAGCCAAATTTCTATAGTACTGTTATTCAAGATTGGGGTACTTCTTTAATGTTAGCCAATGGTTGTGGAGATAAAGCTTATACTTTAGTAGATTTAGGCCATCATTTGCCAAATTCTAACATAGAGCAAATTATATCTATTTTACAATTAAAAGGAAAATTAGGTGGTTTTCACTTTAACGATAGCAAATATGGTGATGACGATTTAACTGTAGGTAGTATTAAACCCTACGCTTTATTTTTAATCTTTAATGAATTGGTGTATGGTATGGAAAACAACCCTCAAAACCCAGATTTAGCTTGGATGATTGATGCAAGTCATAACATAAAAGATCCTTTAGAAGATTTAATTCAGTCTTTAGAGGCAATTCAAGAAGCATATGCCAAAGCATTATTGATTGATCAAAAAGCATTAAAAACTGCTCAATTAGAAAACGATGTTGTAAAATGTCAAGAAATTTTACAAGGAGCTTACAGAACAGATGTAAGACCATTGTTAGAAAAAGCAAGATTAACTGCTGGTGGTGTAATTAGTCCTATTAATGCTTATAGATCTTTAGGTATTAGAGAACAATTAATTAAAGAAAGAGGAAAGAATACTGTAGCTACAGGACTTTAAAAAAACGCTATGAAACAAAAAGTAACAGCTGTTTTTGATATCGGAAAAACCAACAAAAAGTTTTTTCTGTTTGATAAAGACTTTAAAGAAGTGTACAAAGAGTACACGTCATTTAAAGAAATAGAAGATGAAGATGGTCATCCAACAGAAAATATTCATGCACTCCAAAATTGGTTAAAAGATGTTTTTCATAAAATTTTAAAGTCAGATAAGTTTACAGTAAAAGCAATTAATTTTTCAACCTATGGTGCAAGTTTTGTTCACCTAGATGAGCATGGCAATATACTAACACCTCTTTACAATTATACAAAAGATATTGATAAGGATATAGTTGATGATTTTTATAAAAAATACGGACCTGAGTTAGAACTAATAAGAACCAGTGGTTCATCTAAATCTGGAATGTTAAATTCTGGTATTCAGTTGTTTTGGTTAAAATACAAGAAGCCTGAGATTTTTAAAAAGATAAAATATTCTTTACATTTACCTCAATACCTGAGCTATATTTTTTCAGGAGTTCCTTTAAGTGAATATACAAGTATAGGATGCCATACTGCTTTATGGAATTACGAAACTAAAGAATATCAAGATTGGGTTTACAAAGAAGAAATTCATAACATTTTACCTCCACTAGTATCTACAGAAACTAGTTTAAACATTAATTATAATGGCAAACGAATTAAAATAGGTGTTGGCATACATGATAGTTCTTCAGCATTGTTGCCTTATGTTAGAAGTGTAAAGAAACCATTTGTATTGGTATCTACTGGCACTTGGAGCATTGCACTTAACCCTTTTATTGATACTCCCTTAACAGAAAAAGATGTAACATCAGGTTGTATTAATTACATGCGTATTAATGGAAAACCAGTAAAATCCTCAAGATTATTTTTAGGAAATGAATACAAAATTCAGGTAAAAAAATTATCAAAAAAATTTGAAGTTCACAAAGATCATCATAAATCAATATGTTTTGATTATGATACGTATTTCGAAATCATAAAGCATTTTAAACCATCTTTTAAGTGGGAATCTTTTTCAACTGATGATATGCCAGAAAAAACAAGTTACATGTATAACGATTTTTCTCATGCTTACCATCATTTAATGATAGAACTGGTACAATTGCAAGTAAAAAGTATAAGAAAAATTGTAGATATGAAAGTAATTGACTGTTTATATGTAGATGGTGGTTTTACCAATAATGAAGTATACATAAAATTGTTATCATACTATCTAAAAGGCATGAAGTTAAAAACAGCAAAAGCATCTTTTGGTTCGGCATTAGGAGCAGCTATAGCCATTTCAGATGTAAAATTAAATGCCAAATTTCTGAATAAAAATTACGCATTAAAAGAACATTTTTCATTTGCAACAGGTGGTTAAAATAGAAATTAAGAACTTAAGAGTAATTGTTTGATTTTTAATGATAAACCACAAAAAGAACTCAATTAATTGCATAATTTAAGCCATTTGTTGTGTTTGTTTCTAGTTCAAAAAATACATTTCATTAAATATATCAATATATTTGAGTTTCAAAAATTAACTAAAATAAAATAATAAAAAAAGATTATGACAGCAGGATTTGATATGTGGGACTATATAGTTTTTGTAGCTTACGCCATTTTAATTTTAGGCGTTGGTTTATGGGTTTCTCGTGATAAAAAAGG
>NZ_JBSSBG010000033.1:0-14905 GCF_054968445.1 Polaribacter sp. M10 | reverse complement strand
GCTCAAGAACCTATAGACAGCCAAGGTTGGGATGGAATGTATCAAGGCAAACTACTCCCTTCTGATGATTACTGGTACAATATTACGCTAATTCCTGCTGACACTAATAAACCCACCATCAATAAAAAAGGAAATTTCTCACTCTTAAGAAAATAAAAATTATGCTATACAAAAGACCAATTTTAGTTCTCCTCTTTTTACTCACAACTTACTTAACTTATGGACAAAGAGAAACTGAAAATTGGTATTTTGGTAATTATGCTAGTCTTAATTTTGCAAATGGTAAACCCGTTGTTCTAAATGATGGAAATTTATCTACCCCAAAAGGTAGTACCTCAATTTCTGATAAAAATGGAAACTTACTATTTTACACAGATGGTGTTTATGTATTTAATAAAAATCATTTAGGAATGCAAAATGGAGCTTTATTGGCAAGTGATGATGAAGTTTTGCAAAGTTGTATTGTAATTCCAAATCCAGATGATGAAAACATCTATTATCTTTTTACCTTAAAAGTTACTAATGACACACCTCCATTAGGTGCTGCAATTGCTCCTGGTCTATATTTCTCAACAATAGATTTATCACTAAATGGAGGCCTAGGTGCAGTAACTAAAAAAAATACAGCATTAACTTCTTTAGCGTCAGAAAAACTTACAGCTGTACATGCTAAAGATGGTAAATCTTTTTGGGTTATTACTTTTGGTAAAGAAAATTCATCTAGTATTAATTACAATACATTTTATGCATATAAAATTGATGAAACTGGAGTAAATAGAACTCCAGTTACAACAGAAATAACTATTCCTGCTAGTGAAAATAATGGAGCTTTAAAAGTATCTCCTAATGGAGAATACATTGCAATGAGCAATAATACTACTGCTATATTTGCTAATTTTAATACTGAAAATGGTAGTATAACTTCAACAGATTTTTTAAGTGTTTTAGAAGGTTTTTTTCCTCCTAGACCATTTCCAACAATACACGCAATTGAATTTTCTCAAGATTCAAAACACGTTTATGTAGAATCTGTAAACATACCCAATGGAAAAAACACAATTTTTCAGTATAAAACAGATGATTTAGACGATAGACAAGTAGTGCATGTTGCAGAAAATATAGATGCCTATTCTAATGGAAACTATATGCAATTGGCTAGTGATGGTAATATTTATATGACCACTTCTAGTAGCGAAACAGAAGGTGGCAATTACTTGAGTCAAATTAACCCTCCTAAAACTTCTGATAAAACTTTAGCTACATTTACTGAAAACTCTGTTGATTTACTAACTGCAGAATCTATTTTAGGACTACCCAACTTTGTGCAATCTTACTTTAGAACAAGAATTATTGCTGATAATGGTTGTATTAATAACAATATATTTCTAGAGGTAGATACCTATGCAAATATTACTGCAGCAGAATGGGATTTTGGCGATGACACAACATCATTAGAAATTTCTCCAGAACACTCATACACAACACCAGGACAATATAAAATTACAGCCAATATTACCATTAACAATAGACAGATTACTGTAACTAAAAACATCAGTATTTACTCACCTCCTGAAGTTATAAATGATCAAAAAATTGTACAGTGCGATTTTGATAATAATGGTACAGATAGTTTTAACTTAACTACTGTTAGTAGTGATATTACACCTTTTGGTAATAGATTAGAAATTTATTATTACAAAAGTTATGATGATTATTTAAGTGATAACCCAATAGTAGATCCAGAAAATTACACCAATATTAGTAATCCGCAAACCATCTATGCCAAAATTTTTAATAGTTATGGATGCTCTAGTTTAGCTGAATTTACAATAGAATCTTTGTTTGTAGAGCTTGATAACATATCTAACTTATACTCTTGTCCATTACCAAATGATGGTTTAAATGGAAGCTTTAATTTACAACTTAAAGAAGAAGAAATAAGAACTAATTTAGGCATACCATCAACTACAAATCTTCGTTTTTATCCAGATTCTAATAGTGCACAAACCAATAGAAATGAAATTAGAGAAATCAATTATATTTCTCCTACAACAACTATTTGGGTAAGAGCAGATACTTCTTTAGGCTGTGGAGGTATAGAACCCATAAGTTTAATTGTTAATACAGAACCTAAAATAAATATTGAAGATACTTATACCATTTGTTTTGATCCAAGTGCAAAACCACCCGTAATTATTAGTGCAGATAGCAGTAATGAACGTTTTGAATGGAGAAATAGCGCAGGTGATATTATTAATATAAACCAAGATTTTACATTAGATGCTATTGGCGAATTTTCATTAACGGTATATAAATCTGAAAATGGTTTGCTTTGCTCAAACACTAAGAGTTTTTCAGTTATAAATCCTGAAAAAGCCATTTTTGATAATATTGAAGTTAATACAGAAGACGAAACCAATAACATAATAGAAGTTGAAATACTTGGAAATAGTAGTTACGAATTTTCTTTAGACAATATTAATTTTAGTGGCAACTCAACATCTTATACGTTTACTCAAGTAGAACCTGGTTTAAGAACCATTTATATTAGAGATACCAATAATTGCGAACAACCTGTAGAAGCAGATATTACTGTAATTGGTTTTAAAAAATTCTTTACACCAAATGGTGATGGTGATAATGATTATTGGAACATTAAAGGAATAGATGCCAATGAATTTAAATCGATTAATGTTTTAATTTTTGATAGATATGGTAAAGTAATTGGTACTATTACAGATTTTAATTCCTTAGGTTGGGATGGTACTTATAATGGTAAAAATTTAAGCTCTAACAACTATTGGTTTAAAGCAGAAATTATTGATAAAGATAATAATGTAATTGAGGAAGCTGGTAATTTCAGCTTAATTAGAAACTAAAATAATTATAAGAATTCTAAGCATAAAAAAACACCAAAACTATTCGTTTTGGTGTTTTTTATTTATCGTTAAAAAAAAAGGTTTTATTTCAATTTCTTTTTAACTGCTATTTCTTTGTATGCTTCTATCACATCGCCTTCAGCAATATCATTATAATTCTTTATCTGAATACCACAATCATAACCTTTAGCAACTTCTTTTACATCGTCTTTAAAACGTTTTAATGAAGCTAAAACACCATCGTGAACTACAATACCATCTCTAATAATTCTAATTTGAGAATCTCTAAAGATTTTACCAGACATTACCATACAACCTGCAATATTACCAACTTTAGATATTTTATAAACCTCTCTAATTTCTACATTACCAGTAACTTCTTCTTTCATTTCAGGAGATAACATTCCTTCCATGGCATCTTTTAAGTCATTGATTGCTGCATAAATAATTGAGTATGTTCTAATATCTACTTCTTCTCTATCTGCTACTGCTCGTGCATTACCTTGTGGTCTTACATTAAACCCAACAATAATTGCATCTGATGCTGTTGCTAACAATACATCACTTTCTGTAATGGCACCAACACCCTTATGTAAAATATTAACTTGAATTTCTTCGGTAGATAATTTCTGGAAAGAATCTGTTAAGGCTTCTACAGAACCATCCACATCTCCTTTAAGGATAATGTTTAATTCTTTAAAGTCTCCTAATGCAATTCTACGTCCAATTTCATCTAACGTTAATGTTTTCTGAGTTCTTACAGATTGCTCACGTTGTAATTGCGAACGTTTAGAGGCAATTTGTTTTGCTTCTCTTTCGTCTTCAAATACATTAAATTTATCACCTGCCTGTGGTGCACCATCTAAACCTAAGATTGATACTGGTGTTGATGGCCCCGCTTTCTTTAATTTCTTTCCTTTATCATCGAACATAGCTTTTACTTTACCACTATGTTTACCCGCTAATAAATAATCTCCAATTTTAAGTGTACCTGCTTGTACTAAAATTGTAGTTACATAACCTCTACCTTTATCTAAAAGTGCTTCTACAACTGTACCAACTGCATTTTTATTAGGATTTGCTTTTAATTCTAAAATTTCTGCTTCTAATAAAACTTTTTCTAAAAGCTCATCAATTCCTTGACCTGTTTTTGCTGATATATCTTGAGATTGAATATTACCACCCCATTCTTCTATCAATAAATTCATTGAAGAAAGTTGCGTTTTAACATTATCTGGATTAGCGTTTGGCTTATCAATTTTATTAATTGCAAAAATAATTGGAACACCTGCTGCTTGTGCGTGAGAAATTGCCTCTTTGGTTTGTGGCATTACATCATCGTCTGCTGCAACTACAATAATTACTAAATCTGTAACTTGTGCTCCACGTGCACGCATTGCTGTAAAGGCCTCGTGACCAGGTGTATCTAAAAATGCAATTTTTTGATCGCCAACATTTACAGAATACGCTCCAATATGTTGCGTAATTCCTCCACTTTCTCCATCAACAATATTTGCTTTTCTAATATAATCTAATAGAGAAGTTTTACCATGATCTACGTGCCCCATTACAGTAATAATTGGCGCTCTTAATTCTAAATCTTCTGGTTTATCTTCTACTTCTTCTATTGATTCTTCTACTTCAGCACCAACAAACTCTACTTTATAATTGAACTCTTCCGCAACAATAACTAATGTTTCTGCGTCTAAACGCTGATTCATAGTTACCATCATACCTAACATCATACAAGATGAAATAATCTGAGTTACAGGTACATCCATCATTGTTGCAACTTCACTTACCGTAACAAATTCGGTTACTTTTAAGATTTTATTGTCTAATGCTTGTGCTTCTAATTCTGCTTCTGTTTGCTCTCTGTGAGCATCTCTTTTATTTCTACGATATTTTGCTCCTTTACCTTTAGAAGATTTTCCTTGTAACTTTTCTAGAGTTTCTCTAACTTGTTTTTGAATATCTGCTTCTGTTGGCTCTTCTTTTTTAATCGGAGTTCTTTGGTTTCCTCTACCTCTAAAACCTGGTCTATTATTACCTTGGCCACCTCTGTTGTTGCCTTGCCCAGCTCTATTATTTGGGTTACTTCTATTACTAGTAGATGTATTTGGTTTGCTTATACGCTTACGCTTTTTCTTAGCATCTGCAGTAGTAGGTTTTTTAACTTCTGGTTTTTTCTTTTTAGGTCTTTCAAATTGTTTTAAATCAATTTTTTTACCTGTAAAGTTTGGCCCATCTAGCTTTTTGTATTGCGTTTTTATTGCTTCAGCATTTTCTGGAGTAACCTCTTCAGTTTTTTCTTCTACTTTAGCATTGCCTTTTTTAGCTTCAGTTTTCTTATCTACCCTTAAAGCAGCTTTTTCAATTTCTGAAACTGGCTTTTTAACCTTTGGCGTTTCCGCAATTGGTTTTTCTACTTTAGCTTCTTCAACTTTGGGTTGTTCTTCTACTTTTGCTGGCTCTTTAACTTCGACAGTAGGTTCAGTTTTAGCAACAACCTCTTCTTTAGGTTCTTCTTTTACTTCCTCTTTTTTATCGATTGGTTTTTTACCAACATTGTCAATATCAATTTTACCAACAGTTTTCAACTCAAATCTATCTGCCTTGGCTTTAAGAATTTCTTCTTTCTTTGCTTCTTCTGCTCTTTTCTTTTCTAATTTGGCTTCGGCTGCTAAACGAATTGCTTCTTTCTCTTTACGTTTTTCCTCTCCTACTTCTTTAGATGCAGCTTTCTTGTTTGCATCTGTTTCAAAGCCATCAAGTAAAACTTGATAGATATCTCCCGTAATTTTAGTGGTTGGTCTTGATTCTATTTCATGACCTTTATCTGCTAAAAATTCGACAGCTCTATCAAGAGAAATATTTAATTCCCTTAAAACCTTATTAAGCCTCATTGTTTTGCCTTCAGACATATATTCTTTTTAACTTTATTTTTGTAAAAATATACTTTTTACTTAACTTTTTACTATTATTAGTCCTCGAATTCTTCTTTTAAAATTCGTTGAACGTCTACGATCGTTTCTTCTTCTAAATCAGTTCTTTTTACCAATTCTGCAACGCTAGTTTCTAAAACGCTTCTTGCAGTATCTAAACCAATTTTCTTGAATTCTGTAATAACCCAATCTTCGATTTCGTCGATAAATTCTGTTAACTCTACATCTTCTTCTTCTAAACCTTCTCTTTGAACGTCTATTTCATAACCTGTTAACTCACTTGCCAAACGTATGTTTACACCACCTCTACCAATTGCTTTAGAAACTTCTTCTGGTTTTAAAAGTACACTTACACGTCCTTTTTTACCATTTTTTTCCTCTTCGTACATGGTTATTTCCATTGAGGTTACTTTTGCAGGACTCAATGCTCTAGAAATAAACAATTGTTCGTTTTTGGTATAGTTGATAACATCTATATTTTCGTTACCCAACTCACGTACAATTCCGTGAATTCTAGAACCTTTAACACCTACACAAGCACCAACAGGATCTATTCTATCATCATAAGAATCTACAGCAACTTTTGCTTTTTCTCCAGGTATTCTTGCAACTCCTTCTACTGTAATTAAACCATCGAAAACTTCAGGAATTTCTTGTTCGAATAATTTATTTAAAAATGCTGGCGATGTTCTAGACAATATAATTGCTGGTTTGTTACCTCTTAATTCTACTGTTTTTATAACACCTCTTACAGAATCTCCTTTTCTAAAAAAATCTGAACGAATTTGTTCGCTTTTTGGCAACACAATTTCATTACCATCATCATCTAATAAAATAATTGCATTATGACGAATGTGATGCACTTCTGCACTATATAAATCGCCTTCTAATTCTTTAAATTGTTTAAAGATGTTTGTACTATCGTGCTCGTAAATTTTTGAAATTAAGTTTTGACGTAATGCTAAAATTGCCCTTCTTCCTAAATCTATTAATTTTACTTCTTCAGATACATCTTCTCCTATTTCAAAATCTGGCTCAATTTTTCTAGCTTCTGATAATTCTATTTCTTCATTATCATCTTCAGAAAAGCCATCTGCAACCACCACTCTATTTCTCCAAATTTCTAAATCTCCTTTATCTGGGTTAATAATAATATCAAAATTATCATCTGAACCAAATTTACGTTTTAAAGCAGCTCTAAAAACTTCTTCTAAAATAGACATTAATGTTACTCTGTCTATACTTTTATTATCTTTAAATTCTGAAAACGAATCAATTAACGCTATATTTTCCATTACATCTTTACTTAAAATACAATCTTCACTTTTGCCTCTTTAATATCTTTATATGCTATAGTTGCTGTTTTTTGTACAGTAACTTTTCCTTTACCTATTGGTTTGGGTTCTCTTGCTTTCCAATTCAGTACAATTTTATCATCATCTGCCTCAGATAATGTACCTTCTACTTCTTGTTCTGCAGTTTTTACTTTTAATATTCTATTGATATTCTTTTTGTACTGTCTTTTTTCTTTTAATGGATGTGAAATATCTGGAGTAGTAACTTCTAAGGCAAAATCTTCTTCTTCTCTGTCTAAATTATGCTCTACATTTCTACTAATTCTAATGCATTCGCTTAGTGGTACTCCATTATCTCCATCAACAGTAACTTGAATTTTATTGTTTACTGATATTGATAAATCAATCAAAAACAAACTTTCATTCAATGCTAATGCTTCTTCTACTAAATCTTTTATCTTGTTTTGATCCATTACAAATTTTGATAAACTCCTCAAAAAAATATTGATTTTGAGTATAAAAAGAGGGGACTTTAAGTCCCCTGCATTCTTCATTTATTATTAAAATCGGTGCAAATATACGAATTCTTTAGTATTTAACAAACTGAATTATATCCAATTATTTTCGTAACTTTAAATATCTCATTTATTTAACCTAAAATACTGTAATTATGGAAAAAATTCTAGTCCCTATTGATTTTTCTAAAAAGTCTGAATTTGCCTCAAAAATGGCTGCAAGAATTGCTAAAAAATCGAACAGTGTTGTCTATTTATTACATATGATAGAATTGCCAACTGGAATTATAGATATGGGTGCAGGTAGTAATTTTAGTATTCCTGAAAGCATGTTGTATTTAAGAAAAGTTAAAGAGCGTATTTTAGAATTTAAAGAAGCATATTTTAATAAAAAGACAGAAGTTCATCATGCAATTCGTTTTCAAAACCCTTATGAAGGTATTTTAGAATATGCAGATAAAATTGAAGCCGATTTAATTATTATGGGTTCTAAAGGGCATTCTAATTTTGAAGAAATTTTAATTGGCTCTAACACAGAAAAAGTGGTAAGAACATCAAAAGTGCCAGTTATTGTTGTTAAAAAAGACAATGATAAATTTAGAATGCACAACCTTATTTTTGCTTCTAGTTTTAAGAATGAAGATAAAAAACCTGTATTTAAAAAATTTCTCGATTTTGCAAATCACTTTAAAAGTGAAATTCATTTGTTAAAAGTAAATACGCCTTCTCGTTTTGAAAGCTCACAAGAAGCTACTAAAAAAGTAAACAATTTTATTAAAGAATTTAATTTACCCAAATACACTATTCATACATATAATGATGTTTCTATAGAAAAAGGAATTTTAAACTTTTCTAAAGATTTTAATGTAGATTTAATTGCTTTGAGCACACATGGCAGAAGTGGATTGTCTCATTTATTTACACCCAGTGTTACCAAATCTATATCTAAAAAAGCATTGAAACCTATTTTAACCATAAAAGTTTAAGGTTAATCAGCACTAACTACTAATACTTTGCTCAAAAGGAATTCTGTTGATGATACTTCTACCCAAAGTAACTTCATCTGCATATTCTAACTCATCTCCAACAGCAATACCTCTTGCAATTGTAGATGTTGTAATATCAAATTTTTGCAATTGTTTGTAGATGTAAAAATTAGTTGTATCACCTTCCATAGTTGAGCTTAATGCAAAAATAAGCTCTTTAATTTCTCCTTCTTCTACTTTTTTTACCAAAGATTCAATTTGTAAATTTTGAGGACCAATACCTTCTATAGGAGATATCTTTCCTCCTAAAACATGATATAATCCTTTAAACTGCGCAGTACTTTCAATAGCCATTACATCTCTAATATCTTCTACCACACAAACAATTTCAGGATTTCTTTTCGGATTTTGACAAATATCACACAGAACAGTATCAGAAATATTATGACATTTTTCGCAGGTTTTTACATCATTTCTTAAATGTAATAAAGCTTCAGATAAATATTTTGTATTTTCTGCTGGTTGTTTTAGCAAATGCAACACCAAACGCAAAGCTGTACGCTTACCTATACCTGGTAATCGTGAAACTTCATTCACTGCGTTTTCTAAAATTTTTGATGAAAAATCCATATTGCAAAATTAGGAATTAACAATTACGAAATATAAATTATTGCATTATTTTTTAAATAGATTATATTCGTATCTCACAATTCGAAATTTGTAATTTACTAATGCAACCACTTCATATCATTTTATTAATCGTTGGATATTTTACTGTATTGATCCTCATATCTTATCTTACAGGAAAATCTGCCAATAACAAAACATTTTTTAAGGCAAACAACTCATCTCCTTGGTATTTGGTAGCTTTTGGTATGATTGGTGCTTCGCTTTCTGGGGTTACATTTATTTCGGTTCCTGGTTGGGTAGAAGCGCAAAGCATGAGTTATATGCAAATGGTGTTGGGGTATGTTATTGGTTATGCTGTAATTGGTTTAGTCTTATTACCACTTTATTATCGACTTAATTTAACATCAATTTACACTTACTTAGAAGATAGATTTGGCAAATATTCTTACAAAACAGGCGCCTCTTTCTTCTTATTATCTAGAACAATTGGCGCAGCTTTTCGTCTGTTTTTAGTAGCAAACGTGCTTCAACTTTTATTGTTCGATGCTTATGGAATTCCTTTTTGGGTAACAGTAACCATTACTATTTTATTGATTTGGTTGTACACCTTTAAAGGCGGAATAAAAACTATTGTTTGGACAGATACGTTACAAACTTTATTTATGTTAATTGCGGTTGGTGTTTGTATTTACACCATTTCTGATGAAATGCAAATCAGTAATATTTTTTCTTATGTTATTGACAATGAACTTTCTAAAACTTTCTTTTTTGATGATGTAAAAACAGGCGATTATTTCTGGAAACGCTTTTTAGCAGGTGCTTTTGTAGCCATTGTTATGACAGGTTTAGACCAAGATATGATGCAAAAAAACTTAACCTGTAGAAACTTAAAAGATGCTCAAAAAAACATGTTTTGGTTTACTATTGTTTTGGTAATTGTAAACTTTTTCTTTTTAGCTTTAGGCGTACTTTTAACAGATTATGCGCAAAAAAACGGAATTGACGCTCATAAAGATCAACTGTTTCCAATAATCGCAACCAAAGGCTCTTTAGGTTTAGCAACTGCTATTTTCTTTTTATTAGGTTTAATTGCTGCTGCTTATTCCAGTGCAGATTCTGCATTAACTTCACTAACTACTTCTTTTAGTATTGATATTTTAGAAATTGACAAAAAAAAGGATGAAATAGAGCAAGAAAAATCACGAAAAAAAATACATATTATTTTTTCTTTTGTTTTAATTGCTACCATTTTGATATTTAAATATTTTATTGCTGATGAAAGTGTAATTGCTAAAATATTTACGTTTGCCAACTATACATATGGCCCGCTTTTAGGATTATACGCATTTGGCCTATTTACAAAACTAAAAGTTATCGATAAATTTGTTCCTATAATTTGTATTTCATCACCTTTTATTACTTTTTTGATTAACTTTTTATGCTTAAAATATTTTAATTTCGACTTTGGTTTTGCGCTTTTAATTTTAAACGGAACCATCACTTTTATTGGATTATTACTGTTTAAGATAAATAAATAATTAGAAATTAAATTCTTAATAATTTGAAATTATATTTTAAACGTGTATTTAATCAATAGCATCTATCTCAAAAAAGCAAACGAAAAGATGATGCGTATTTTTTACAAATAACTAGTTTTTTTTTTAGAAATCTAATGAACAAAAAAGGCAAATATGGTTTACTTTCAAAAAACCCTATTAAGCAAAATAAAAAGACTAAATATTATATAAAACTCGCTGACTATCAAAATTATATTAAAAAAATAATCATTTTAAAAAGAATAAAATAAATTAAAATAATTTCAATATTTTTATTATATTTGTTTATAATAACCTAAAACCCCCTAAAAATGAACCTAATCCGAAATTTCTTAACAAGATTTTTTTAAAACCTTTATTGATGTTAATTATTTGATAATTAATTAAAAACTTATGCTTTTAAATATTTTCATTATATTTGCAAAAGTTTTAATATTTGGTTTTAGAATTCAAGCGCTAAAACATCCCCAATCTTCATATAATTAATAGTATTATATACTTTATAGAACTGTATTTTAACCCCATACAATCTTTGAGTATTATATAGTAATTAAATTAGACTTGAAAATTAAAAGATTTTTAAGTTTTAAAATTAAAAGTTAATAACCCTAAATTAAAACTTTTTAATGAAGAAAAGTAAAGCCCTAAAACCTCAAGAATTACTGAATACTCCAGTAATTAAAATCTCTAACTATTTATTTTTTAAATCTAAATTAGAAATTGAACTTAATATTCTGTAACTGAATATTAAGTAGATTTTATGTGCTCTATTTTTTTACCTAAAAAAAAAAAAACGAAAAACAAAAGCTAACAATTTAAGATTTTCCTAAATCAAAACTTATTATTTAGTATTGTTCTAAAAGAAAATAAAAATTGTAACCCTAATTATAATTTTTCACCCTATGAAAAAAATTACGCAAATCATTACCCTAGTATGTATATGCTTATTTTACTATACAAATTCTCAGAATCCCTTAGAATTTACTAATAATATTTTAGCAAAAGCTAGCAATAATAACACATCAACTTTTTTAGAAAGTTCAAAGTTAAATTCACAGGAAGATAACAGAAACAGATATAACAATTATAACAATTCAAACATTAATTATGGAATTGAAAAAAATCACGTAGGTGGTTGTTGGAAAACTGAATTAATATCTGTTTTACCTAACAATGGAAAGTTTGATATTGAAATTTTAATAACTTACATTGGACAAGGTGGAGGTAGAAATGGATGTAAAGAATTAAGTCATTTCTCAATTGACGCTCAGAATGGATCATTTTCAAATATTGCTTGGCAAAATGTTTCTGGAAATACTTCAGGTAATATGGTTTATGGAACAGGAAATAACGATCCTTTTAACAAAAGAGGTTTTAAATTAGACAATGTAAGTGGTATTGGAGGTAATAGCCAGGGTTCTTTTAAAATTACATACACTCTAAACTTTTTACAAGATCAGCAATTTTTAGCAAAAGCAGGGAATGATTATTCTCAATTGGCGTCTTTTTCAACTGCTGAATTTCAAAACGTTTTAAACAGCTCAGTACCTCAATGTGATGTAGCTGATAATACAACAACAACTGCTTCAATTACAGAAAATGAAACAAAAACATTATCAGGTTCGCCTGCTGGTGGTACTTGGTCTATCGTTTCTGGAGGTGGTGCTATTAATGGCACAACTTATACTCCAGACGATATAAATGCAAATACAAATGTAACTTTAAGATATACAATTGCTGCTGATGGTTCTTGTGCCGAAACTTCTGATGATGTAACATTTACAGTTACAAGTTTAAATTGTGATAGAACAAGTCCTACTGCACCTGCATTAGATTTTAACGTTTTTATTTTAAATAATTTAAGTTTACAAACTAACGAAACAGAAGGAAGTGTAGCTACTGGAGGAGACTTAACCTTATTAGGTAACTACCAAGTTGCAACTAATGATGCTGGTACTTTTCAAGTAAACAACACACCTATTGGTTTATTAGTTGGAGGTAAAATTAATTACCAATCTGGTAATTCTTTACAAGTTAACCAAAACAGTTATGTTAAGATTGGTAACAATCAAGGATCTACTGTTTGGTATACAGATCAAAACAATGCATATTCTAACATAAGAATTACACCTAGTTCTAACTATAATTCTTCACCTAGAATACAACTACAAACAAATGCAAATAACTTAAATGTTTCTGAAATAAATAACCCTGTTTTTGAAAGCAACTTAATAGACTTTGTTACTGCGTTTCAAACATTAGAAACTAACGCAACTACATTATCTCAAAATGCAAATAACGCACAATTAACAAATCCAAACGGACAATCTATTTCTAATACTTCTTTACCTAATCAAGTAAAAATTAATTTACAAGATGGTGTTAACTATTTAAATGTTACAGGAACAGATTTAAACAATGTAGATGTTTTTACTTACAATACTGCACCAAGTGCAACTAAAATTTTAGTAGTAAATGTAAATGCTCCTGGTACTTTCAATTGGGATGTTTGGAACCAATCTGGTGTTGGTCAACAAAACGCACCTTACGTTATCTACAATTTTTACAACACTACAACTCTTAACATTGTTGGTAGTTCAACAATTGTAGGTTCAGTTTTAGCACCTTTCGCTAACATTAACAAAACAGTAAACCAATCTAATTTAGAAGGTCAAGTAATTGGTTTATCATTTAACCATGCAGGTGGTGAAGTACATTCTGCTAATTTTTCTCCAGCTTTAATTAATTGTACTGAAGCCTCTTGTGATGTAGCAGATAATACAACAGCAACTGCTTCTATCACAGAAAATGAAACAAAAACATTAACAGGATCTCCTGTTGGTGGTACTTGGTCTATCTTTTCTGGTGGTGGGTCTATCTCAGGAAACACTTATACACCTGCAGATATCAATACCAATACTACTGTTAAAATTAAATATACTATTCCTGCTGATGGATCTTGTGCAGAAACTTCAGACATTGTTACTTTTTCTGTAACTCCAGTTTGTGATGTAGTTGCTGATAATACAACTTCAACAGCTTCAATCACTGAGGATGAAACTAAAACGCTTTCAGGATCTCCAACTGGAGGTACTTGGTCAATCGTTACTGGTGGTGGTTCAATCTCTGGTTCTACTTATACACCTGATGATATCAATACAGATACTACTGTCGTAATTCGTTATACAATTGCTGCGGATGGTGATTGTGCTGCTACAACTGATGATGTTACGTTTACGGTAACTCCTGTGTGTGATGTGGTTGCTGATAACACTACTTCAAATGCAACAATTAGCGAATTAGATACCAAAACTTTAACGGGTGCTCCTGCTGGAGGAACTTGGTCGATTGTTTCTGGTGGTGGTTCAATCTCTGGCAATACATATACTCCTGATGATATCATCTCTAATGAAACAGTTAAAATTAGATACACAATTGCTGCAGATGGAGACTGTGCTGCAACTACTGATGATGTAACATTTACAGTAGAAGCATTACCTACAGCAACAGCAACTAAAACAGATGCTACATGTTATGGTTTAGATGATGGTACAATAACAATTACTTTTGAGGATAATACTTCTAGAACTAACATTGTATTTAGTTTAGATGGTGGAAATACTTACCAAGCTAAATTAGGTGATAATGAAGGAAGTGTGACTTATTCTAACTTAGCGCCAGGAACCTATGATGTTTGGGCTAAATGGGGTGATAATGATTACCCTATAGATTTAGGAGCAGATTTAACAATATCTGAACCAGCTGAAATAACAATTAACAATACTACTTCTGGAGCAAGCATTACAGAAAATCAAACCAAAACATTAACAGCTTCGCCTGCTGGTGGAACCTGGTCTATTGTTTCAGGTGATGGAACAATAAATGGTAATACTTATATTCCAAATAATATTAATACAAATACTACTGTTAAGTTAAGATATACTTTACCAGCAAATGGAACTTGTAGTGCTATTTCAGACGATGTAACTTTTACAGTAACTCCAATCTGTATAACAGCAATCAATACAACGTCTACGGCTTCAATCACGGAAGATGAAACTAAAACGCTTTCAGGATCTCCTGCTGGTGGAACTTGGTC
>NZ_JBSSBG010000032.1:0-17671 GCF_054968445.1 Polaribacter sp. M10 | reverse complement strand
TTTATGGCTTACCCTAACCCATCTAAAGGAAATGTAAACTTATTATTATTCAGTGAAACAGATACAGAAGCAACTGTTACTTTAACAGATGTTACTGGTAAAGTAATTTACCAAGGTAAAACGCAATTGAATGCAGGTAAAAATGAAATAGACTATAACTTTAAAGTTAAAACAGGGGTTATGTTATTACAAGTAACATCTCCTGAAACGGATTATGGAACGTCTAAAATTATTTTTAGAAATTAAAAAAATAGTCAATGGTTTAAATAATTTTTAGGGGTATTAATTTAAAACTATTGATTCAAAGAGAGCTGTTTTATCAGCTCTCTTTTTTGTTTATAACTTAAGAAATATAAAAATATGTAATCATTTGCGTATTTTCGTTTTTTATATTTTTATCAACTTGAATTTAGATTACCCAATTACATATATAAAAGGTATTAGTGTACAAAGAGCCACTTTGTTTTACACAGAGTTGGGTATAAAATCGTGTAACGATTTACTTAATTTTTTTCCTTTTCGATATATAGATAAAACTACGTTTTATGCCATAAAAGATTTGCAACCCAATTCTTCTGAAGTACAAATTGTAGGTAAAATTACCAATGTAAAATCTGTAGCGCAGAAAAGAGGAAGTAGGTTAGTAGCCACTTTTCAAGATGCTTCTGGAACTATGGAATTGGTTTGGTTTAAAGGTCAAAAATGGATAAAAGATGCTTTAAAAATTGGAGTGCCTTATGTAGTTTATGGTAAATTAAATCATTATAATGGTAGTTTTAGTATTCCACATCCTGAAATGGAATTGGTTTCGGAATACAAGAAAAAGCTGCAAACTAAAATGCAACCTGTTTATCCATCCACAGAAAAATTAACCAATTCTGGAGTATCAAATAAATTAATTCGTGGTTATATTCAGAGTTTATTGCAACAAGTTTACGACGGAATTCAAGAAACGTTATCGCAAGAAATGATCAACGATTTTAAGTTGATGTTAAAACGAGACGCCTTATTAAATGTGCATTTTCCTAAAAGTCAAGAGCATTTAGCCAAGGCACAATATCGATTAAAATTTGAAGAATTATTTTTTATTCAATTACAATTAGTCAGAAAAAAACTCATCAATAAAACAAAAATAAAAGGTTTTGTCTTTGAAAATGTGAGTGATTATTTTAATAATTTTTACAAAAATTACCTACCATTTAACTTAACCAATGCTCAAAAAAGAGTATTAAAAGAAATTAGAAAAGATGTAGCTTCTGGTGCACATATGAACCGTCTTTTACAAGGTGATGTTGGTTCTGGAAAAACAATTGTAGCATTACTAACAATGTTGTTGGCTTTAGATAATGGTTTTCAGGCCACAATTATGGCACCAACAGAAATATTAGCAAATCAACATTTTATGGCAGTTTCAGAATTGCTACAAGAAATGGATATTAATGTAGATATTTTAACAGGATCTGTAAAAACCAAGAAACGAAGAGAAATCCATCAAAAATTAGAAGACGGAACTTTACATATTTTAATAGGTACACATGCATTATTAGAAGATAAAGTAAAATTTAAAAATTTAGGAATAGCCATCATCGATGAACAACATAGATTTGGTGTAAAACAAAGAGCAAAACTTTGGTCTAAAAACAACCTGCCTCCTCACATTTTAGTAATGACGGCTACACCAATACCAAGAACTTTGGCAATGTCTGTTTATGGTGATTTAGATATTTCTGTAATAGACGAATTGCCACCAGGAAGAAAAGAAGTAAAAACCGTACATCGTTTTGATAGCAACAGATTGTCTGTCTTTAAATTTATGAAAGATGAAATTGCAAAAGGCAGACAAGTTTATGTGGTTTATCCTTTAATTCAGGAATCTGAAGCTATGGATTATAAGGATTTAATGGATGGTTATGAGAGTATTTCTCGCGAGTTTCCATCACCAAAATATCAAATAAGTATTGTGCATGGTAAAATGAAACCTGCTGATAAAGATTACGAAATGCAACGTTTTGTAAATGCAGAAACTCAAATTATGGTGGCTACAACAGTTATTGAAGTGGGTGTAAATGTACCCAATGCAAGTGTTATGATTATTGAGAGTTCAGAACGATTTGGCTTAAGTCAATTGCATCAATTAAGAGGTAGAGTGGGTAGAGGAGCAGACCAAAGTTACTGTATTTTATTGTCTAGTTATAAATTGTCATCTGAAGCTAAAACACGTTTAAAAACAATGGTAGAAACTTCTGACGGATTTAAAATTGCTGAAGTAGATTTAAAATTACGTGGACCAGGAAATATAATGGGTACACAACAAAGTGGAGTGTTAAATTTAAAAATTGCTGATGTTGTAAAGGATTCTCAGATTTTAGTTTCTGCAAGAAATACTGCAATTGAAATTTTGCAAGAAGATGCTAACTTATCAAAACCTGTAAATTTACCAATTAAAACTGCTTTTACAAGAATGACAAAAACTTCTAAAATTTGGAGTAATATTAGCTAATTAAAAAAAGCAACGCTATAAAATATAAGTAATCATCATTTTATAGCGTTGCTTTTTAAAGTGTTTTTTATTTGTTTATTTTCTTTAATTTATCATTTTGTCTGTTACCATTTTTGTCTGTATACCAATCTAAATCTGGTTTAGAGATTACAAAATCATCAAAATTTGGATAAGCTTCTAAAATTGAAACTCCTTCAATTGCCCATGGTAAATCCATAGGTAGATCATTAAGAACCCAAGGAAATTTATTAGAATTTACAAAAAGGCTATTGCCAGAAGAATTATCGCTACAATTTAAGAAATTACTAGAATCGTTATACATTGTTGGCTTATTTAAAGCTGGATAGTCTTTATGAAACGAATTGTACAAAGGGTGAATTTCTTGCCCTATTTGTCCGTTTTTTAATATAAACTCATCGTAAGCACCATTAATGTTGGTAACCTTTCCAGAAATTACTGGTATGCTATCATAATCTATATTAACTGTGTTTATAATAGCTTCTGAATTGTCTGTATAAATTGTTTTTAGGTTGTTAAAAATAAACAAAGTAGTGCTGTTTTGATCATCATGAAGTCTTGTAATTTCATTACTAGAATAAGCATCAGAATTATTTAAGCTTAAAACAGCATTATTATCTTCATCTATAACTCTTAGCACAAAGCTGTTATTAAAATTAGCACCCATTGCAGGAAACTTATAATCAAAATTAATTTCTGTAATAATTTTGTTTTGATTTACACCTTCTTGATAGCTATAATTGTGTACCAAATCATTCAAATCATAATCACCCATACATGGATATAAATCTTCATATAAAGAAGTATAGAAACTATTTTCTCCTTGCGGATAATTGTAAGAAGAAACATTTGGATTTTCATCATCTACATCTACGCCAGCAACAACTCCATCATTATCGTTATCAATAGCATTTTTAAAACCTGGTGAACAGGTACCTGAAGAAACAAATGTGGAGCAGGTATTAATTACTGCATTTTTACCCATACTTTCTGTATAATAATCAGAACAAATATCTAAGTTTCCTTGAAAACTATTATTTCCGTTAAAAGTTATACTTCCAGTTTCTATTATAGAATACGCTTTACTTCCTTTTATTTTACCATTAGACATAATGCTTGCACATTTAAAAATAGAACCCTCTTGTATTTTAATATCAATATTAGAGTTATTAATAAGGGCACCTGTAATAACAGTGTATGAAGCATTACTAAATTCGGCCATTTTATTGTTGATAAAAATCCCTGAGATTATTGTTTGACACTCATTCTTAAACTCACCAGAATTAACAGTAAAATTACCAGCTACGTTTAATGTTGAGTTTTCCTTATTGTGTAACTTTCCTGATGAAGTAAGATGACCACCAATATTAACTTGACCACCATCGTTATCTAAATGTCCATTACTATTTAAATTTAAAGATCCAGATACATTAAATACACCAGCATAAACATTTAAGTCTTTACAATCTGTATTTAAACTACCTGTAATATTGGTAGTTCCCCAGTTATCCAATTTACTATTTTTATTCATACCAAGGCTAACACCATTAAAAGTACCTTCATTATAAATTGTTGAGTTAAAATTTCCAGTAAGTTTTAGTGTACCACCTTGAGCAATATAAATTGTAAGTTTATTATTGTTATCATTTAAATAAGATGGACTCCATGAACCTCCATCACAAATATAAATGGTTGTGTTTTTGTCTACATTTAACCCTTGAGTTGAGGTGTTTGAAATGCTATAATCACCATCGTCATTACCAGTAAATGCAGCGTAATCATTACAGTTCCATGTTGGTGGATTATTGTCATTAGATTTTGCACTTAATTTAGTATCGGCAGCTGTTTTACTTTCTTCTATATCAGCTCTTTCTTCGTCTTCGATATTTATACTTTGTAATTCATTAGGCGTAACAAGCCATTCTCTAGTACCAGTTGCTAAATCTGCTTTTACAGATAATAATTCTATATGGTTTGGTATCTTAGTAACATTACTAATCGATTTTTCTTTGTCGATAAAACCTTCATACAATAATATCGTATCATTTTCAATCTTAGATATTCTAATGTTAACCAAATCTGCACGAGAGCTTTCAGATAAGTTAATATTTGTGTTTTGTAAGGCTAAAGGCCTTAAATCATGTCCATCTGGCACAACTAAAGTAGTTATGTCGTCTTGAACATATTCTACAGGTTCTTCAGGTGTGTTTTGAAATTCAGGTGTACAGTTTTGAAGTAAAACTAGGGTTAAAAGGAATAGAATTGATTTTGTTTTCATAGTAGGGGGTTTTAAGATTTAATTTATTACTCAAAGCAAAATTAGTTGTTATTTTAAAGTTTTTTTTGCTTTAGATGTTCTTTACTATTTATGTAACGATTATTTACATTTTACTATAGATAATTGGTATATTTTAAAATGAATATTACTGTCTTGTATTTATTAAATCATTAAAACAATAATTTTTAATTTAAGATTTAGTTAAAACAAGAACAATTACCAATAGCCGAAAGTATTCATAATTTTATAGCTAAAAAATGATGTTTATCAATCATTAACTTTATAACATTCTCGCTCATAAAGATATAAAACTATTTGTATTACAGAAAATTAAAATGTTAATTTAATTTAAAATTTTTATTTTCATTTTTATACTATTTTTTAAAAGTAATAGTTATTCTTGTATAGTAAGTCGAATATTAAACAGAATTTTATCCAAAACAAGGGTTTTGTTTATTTGATAATGATGTTTACATTTGTTCGTAAAAAAATATTTACTTGAAAAATTATATTTACCAGATATCCATTACTTTCTTAATTATAGTTACAGCATTTTTTTTCACTTATACTAAGTATGAGTTAAAAGAAAAGAAGGTAGTGCCTAAAGAAGTTATTCTTGATAAAAAAGAGGATAAAACTTTAGTTTCGGTAGAATATTATCCTGAAGAAATTACCAAAAAAGTAAACCATAAATTAGATTCTTTATTAAAACGAATTAACAAAAGGCACGATTTTCATGGATCTGTTTTGGTAGCTAAAAACAAGAAAATAGTCTATAAAAATCAAGTTGGGTATACAGATTTTAGAAAGAAAATTCCATTAAAAGAAGAGTCTGTTTTTCAATTAGCATCTGTAAGTAAACAGTTTACTGCAGCTGCAATAATGCTTTTAAAAGAAAGGGGTAAAATTCAATTAACAGACACTGTAAATACTTTTTTTCCAAGTTTTCCTTATAAAAATATCACCATAAAAAATTTATTAAATCATACTTCTGGATTGCCAAAATATTTTTGGGTGGCAGAACATGAATGGAAAGAAAATAGACCACCAACAAACACAGAGTTGATGGAATTATTACCCACTTCTAAAGCTCAACGTTTTTTTAAACCTGGTCGAAATTTTGATTATTCTAATACCGGATATTTTGTTTTAGCATCAATCGTAGAAAAAGTTTCTGGAGTTCCTTTTAATGAATTTTTAAAAGAAAATATTTTCGATCCTTTAGAAATGAAAAATACCTATGTGTATCGTTATCAAAATGATACTATAAGAAAAAATCAATTAATTGGTTATCGTTTGTACAGAGGTTGGCGACATTTAAAAATTGGAAATACGATAAATGATGCCATTGTTGGTGATAAAAATGTGTATTCTACTCCAGACGATTTATTTAAATGGACGTATGCCTTAAATACTGGTCAACTGCTTTCTAAAGAATCTTTAGAGTTAATGTACACCAAAGGAGAAACCATTTATGGTAAAAAAATACCTTATGGTTTTGGCTTTAGATTGGATAGAAATAACGATAAAAACATTTATCATTATGGAAAATGGAATGGTTTTAGCACTGCACTTACCAATTATTTAGAAGATGATTTAGTAGTTATTGTTTTAGAACATACAAGTTACAATTCTTTAAAATATCTAAACCGAAAAATTAAAGAGATTGTTTCTAAATACCTAGAGGTTTAATTACCTATTCTATTAAAAACTAATAAAAAGAAAAAATTTACTCACAAAAAGATAGTACCTTAAATGATGAGTAAATTTTCCGAAGTTGGAGGATGATATATTTTATTTTTAAAAAATTAAGTAACCATTTTGTCATTATTTGATAATGAATAATTTTAATCAGCATTAAATATAGATTATATTTTTTTGCCAGTCAAGAACGGTCAAAAAGGATAGTATAACTTTTGATGTAATTTCAAAGCTATAATTCAAAAATATTTACGTGTTTTCTTCTTTTGAATTTGATAAATTGATCAAATTTTTAGCAGCAGTAAAAGGAGTTGTTTTTCCTTCTTCTAAATTTTTTATTTCTTTTTTTAGAGCCAATTTTATAGTAGCATTATTATAGAAATTATCTTTTAATTGTTGCTCAATAGTAGCCAAAAGCCAATATTTATTTTGATTTTTTCTTTTGATGTTAAAATGGTTATTCTCTTTTGTAAGAGAAATATAACTGTTTATCATTTCATCAACCTTATCAATTCCTAAATTATTTAAGGCGCTTGCAGTAAGTACTTTGGGTTGCCAATTGTTTTCTTTTATAGGATATAAATGCAAAGCTCTATTGAATTCTACTTTTGCAATTTTGGCATTTTTTTCATTATCACCATCAGCTTTATTGATTACTATTGCGTCTGCCATTTCTATAATTCCGCGTTTTATGCCTTGTAATTCATCACCTGCACCAGATAATTTTAAAAGTAAAAAGAAATCTACCATAGAATGCACCAAAGTTTCAGATTGACCAACACCAACAGTTTCTATCAAAATAGTATCAAAACCAGCAGCTTCGCACAAAATAATGGTTTCTCTTGTTTTTTGCGCAACTCCACCTAAAGAAGAACCAGAAGCAGAAGGTCTGATAAATGTATTTTTATCAGTAACTAGTTGTTCCATTCTAGTTTTATCACCTAAAATTGCACCTTTATGTACAGAACTACTTGGGTCTACAGCTAAAACCGCAACTTTTTTACCTTTATTGGTTAAAGATTTTCCATAAGCTTCAATAAATGTACTTTTTCCAACTCCAGGCACACCTGTAATTCCTATTCTAACAGAATTATTTGCGTAAGGCAAACAATGTTTAAGAATCTCATTTGCTTTTTGTTGATGTTTTGGGTTTGTACTTTCTACTAAAGTAATGGCTTTACTTAAAAAAGGAATATTGCCTTCTAAAATTTTGGAAACAAATTCGTCTATAGAATTTTGTTTAGCTCTTTTTAGTTTTATTTTTTCTGCACTTATAGAATTGGTAGTTTCTGGTTGAGGAACTCCTTTTTTTTCTTGCAAAGCAGATTGTTTTTTATCCATTGTAAAAGGTATTATGTAAATTTAAAAAAATAAATGCAAAGAGGTTACGATTTTTAGTGAAGTAAATAAACTTTTTCTAACCACTTACTTTGTGTAAGTTTTAAACGATTAAAAAATAAATTTAAGTTTTTTGCAACACAGCTAAAAAAGTATCGTCTATAAGGCAAGAAAGTATTAATGAGTTCAACCAAACAACTACATCAACCTATTATAGATCAATGCAAAGACAATAATGCAAAAGCGCAAATGCAATTGTATAATTTGTATTGTAAAGCAATGTTTATCATATCCTACAGATATGTAAACGATAAATGTGTGGCAGAAGATATTATGCAAGAAGCGTTTATAAAGGCGTTTAAAAACATAAATAGTTATAGAAATGAAGTGCCTTTTGGGGCTTGGTTAAAAAGAATTGTAATTAATCAGAGTATCGATTATTTAAAGAAAAAGAAATTAGAATTAGTATCAATAAATGAAGAAGTTACCACTAAAGTGGATGAGGATAATTGGAAGGTAGATTGTACTATTTCTGTTGATGATATTGTAAAAAAAATAAATAATTTAAAGGATAAATATAGATTGGTGCTCACTTTATATTTAATAGAAGGATATGATCATCAAGAAATATCGCAAGTATTAAATATTACAGAAAATACATCTAGAACTCATTTGTTAAGAGGTAAAAAAATATTGAAAGAACAGTTAAAAAACACGAGTTATGCAGCAGGATATTAGAGAGAAATTAAAAGATTTTAAAGGTGATAATATCGAATTATCAAAAAAACATTATAATAAATTTGAAACTTTATTACAGCAAGAATTACATCAAACAAAACCAAAAAACAAGCCTTTTTTATGGTTATCAATAGCAGCTTCAGTTTTATTGTTGGTTAGTTTGGGTATTCAGTTTTATCCATCAGAAAATATAGAAGAAATTCCTACAAAAACTCATACTAAAGAAATAACTTTAGGTAATATATCACCAGAATTTAATACCATAGAAACCTATTATACAAATAGTATTAATCTAGAAATTAGTCAATTAGATTTATCAGAAGAAAATAAAGATATTGTAGATGGCTATTTAATAAAGATCGTAAAACTTACCAAAGAATACAAAACATTAACCAAAGAGCTCAATACAAATGGGGTTAATGACGCAACTATAGATGCACTAATTCGTAATTTACAATTACGCTTACAGCTTTTACAACGTTTAAAAAAGCAATTAAAAGAACTTAAAAATTTAAATACTACACAAAATGAAACACAACTTATATAAACATATTATCACTTGTATTGCAGTTGGTTTTTTAGGAACCACATTTGCACAAAAGTTTGATAAAAAGTTTACCGAAAATTTTAAAACCAATAAAGATGTAGAAGTTGCTATAAATGCATCGAATACAGATATTAATGTAACCACTTGGAACAAAAATGAAGTACAAGTAGAGGCTATTATAGAAATTGAAGGAATCTCTAAAGAAGAGGCAGAAAAGTATTTTAAAAACTGGAACTTTGAAGCTTTAGGAAACTCTAAAAAAGTAAAAATTACTTCTAAAGGCAATAATACCTTTAACTTTAAAAACGACTTTGTTTTTTTTGATAATATGAATTTCGATTTTGAAATGCCAGAAGTAGATTTTTCAGGAATTAATACTATCGTTTTACCTGATATGGATTTTGATTTCGACTTTGATTTAAATCTAGATTTTGATAATATTTTTGATGATTTAGATAAAAATATGGGTAAAGATGGTAAATATGAATTCAGATGGAAAGACGATGATCATGACATAGAAATTAACTCGAAAGAAGAATGGGAAGCTTTTAAGAAAACCAAAGAATATGGAAAACTTAAAAAGAAACTTTCTTTAGACAAAGAGAAAATGCGCAAAGAATTGGCGGAATCTAAAGAAAAAATGAGAGTGGAATTAAGAAAAGTAAAAGAGGAATTTCAAAAAGTGGATAAAGAAGAAATTCGAAAAGAATTAGAAAAAGCAAAAAAAGAGCTTAAAAAAATGAAGTTCCGTTTTAACTCAGAAGATGATGACGTAATTATAAATGGTAAAAAAATAAACATCAAAAAAAGATTAGAAATTAAAGTTCCAAAAGAGGCTACTTTTAATTTAAATACGCGCCATTGCAAAGTAAAATTACCAAATACTGTGGCTTGTGGTAATGTAAAATATGGTTCTTTTGATGCCAATAACTTAAATAAAAGCGAATTAACTATAGATTATTCTCCTGTAAATATCAATAATTTAAACGCTTGTACTTTATTTTTAAACAATGTAACTGATGCTAAAATAGCATCAGTTACAAATACCACAATGAATAATAATTCGTCTGGTGTACATGTAGTTAAAGTAAATAACAATGTAAGTTTATCAAACAAATTTGGCGAATTAAGTATCGATAGTTTTCATCCAAATTTTGGCGAGTTTAATTTAAATTTAAGTCAATCTGATGCTATTATCATTTTAGATAAAGTACCCAGTAAATTTAAATATCACGTTAATAAAGTTAAATTAGAAAATACCCAAGTACAAAAAGTTAATGCATCATCAACAAAAAATGTAATTATAGTTACAGCAGATTATAGTACAATTACCATAAAATAATAATCTATTATTTTACAAAACTTCTAACAAATTCCATTTCGTTATTCTTCTTAAAGTGTCTATCTTTGAACCCTATAAATAGTCACTTATTTAATGGAACTCTATAAAGAAAATCAGCTTAAAGTTTACAACTCATTATCAAAATCTAAAGAAGATTTTAACCCAATTACAGAAGGTTATGTGGGTATGTATGTTTGTGGACCAACAGTATACAGCAATGCCCATTTAGGTAATGTAAGAACATTTATGTTTTTTGATGTTGTGTATAGATATCTACTTCATTTAGGTTATAAAGTGCGTTATGTACGTAATATTACAGATGCAGGTCATTTAGAAAATGATGCAGATGAAGGAGAAGATAAAATTGCCAGAAAAGCACGTTTAGAGCAAATAGAACCTATGGAAGTTGTGCAACGTTACACAGTAGATTTTCATAATGTTTTAAAAAACTATAATTTTTTACCACCAAGTATAGAACCTACTGCAACTGGCCATATTGTAGAGCAGATAGAAATGATTAAAGAAATCTTAGAAAAAGGATTTGCTTATGAGGTAAATGGCTCTGTGTATTTTGATGTACACGAATACAATAAAAAAGAAAATTACGGAATTCTATCTGGTAGAAAAGTAGAAGATTTATTAAACAATACCAGAACTTTAGATGGGCAATCAGACAAGAAAAACCCACAAGATTTTGCACTTTGGAAAAAAGCCGATGAAAAGCACATTATGCGTTGGCCTTCTCCTTGGTCTGATGGTTTTCCTGGTTGGCATTTAGAATGTTCTGTAATGAGTACAAAATATTTAGGCGAAAATTTTGATATTCATGGAGGAGGAATGGATTTAAAATTCCCACATCACGAATGCGAAATTGCACAATCTAAAACGTGTTCTGGTGTAAAACCTGTAAATTATTGGATGCATACAAATATGCTTTCTTTAAACGGACAAAGAATGTCTAAATCTACAGGAAATTTTATTTTACCAAACGAAATTTTAACAGGAGAAAACGACGTTTTACCAAAAGCATTTTCGGCTTCTGTGGTTCGTTTTTTTAACATGCAAGCCAATTACAGAAGTATCTTAGATTTTTCTGGTGATGCTTTAGAAGCCTCAGAAAAAGGGCATTCTAAATTAATGGAAGCTATTTCTTATTTAGATAAAATAACAGCAGGTAATTCTTCTACTTTTGATGTGCAAAAATGGAAATCTGATTGTTATGCAGCAATGAACGATGATTTTAATACACCTATTTTAATATCAAATTTATTTGAAGCTGTAAAATTGATTAATCAAATAAAAGAAAAGAAAGCCACGTTAACTGCTGATGATTTAGCAGAATTTAAAACCACAATTAACGCCTTTGTTTTTGATGTTTTAGGGTTGATGAATGAAGCCAGTCAAGACAATTCTGAAAAAGTAAAAGGAGTAGTGGAGCTGTTAATTAAACTAAGAAAAGAAGCCAGAGAAAATAAAGATTGGGGGTTGTCAGACCAAATTAGAGACGAGTTAATTGAGTTAGGAATTCAGTTAAAAGATGGTAAAGAAGGCACAACATTTTCAATTAACTAAAATAATTATAAATATGTCAGTTCGAGTGATTTCGATTTTTCATCGAAATTGTATCGAGAACTAATTTGTATTTCCTTAATTCTTTAATCCTTGAAAAAAATACTTTCATATCCATTTATATTTTTGGTCCGTTTTTATCAAGCAGCCATATCACCTTATACACCTTCAACTTGTAGATATTCTCCAACTTGTTCGCATTATACTATAGAAGCTTTACAAAAACACGGTTTATTTTATGGAGGTTGGTTATCTTTGAAACGAATTTTTAGTTGTCATCCATGGGGAGGTTCTGGTTATGATCCTGTTCCAGAAAAAAAAGAATAATTGAAATGTAATTACGAGTAAGAATAACACAGTAATCTATTTTTTAATTAGAGATTGCTTCATTACATTCGCAATGACAAAAAATATAAAATATGAATTTTTTAGCAATAGAGTGGGATCCATCATTAGGAATTGACCTAGGTTTTTTTGTAGTTAGATGGTACAGTTTAATGTTTGTTGCCGCTTTTTTATTGGGTTTACACTTAATGAAAAAAATATATATTGAAGATAAAATCCCCGCAGAAAAACTAGATACATTATTTATGTATGTATTTATTTCGATGTTAGTTGGTATGCGTTTGGGTGATGTTTTCTTTTACAGTTGGGATTATTATCAGCATCATTTATTAGAAATTTTTATTCCTTTTAAGAAAATAGATGGATCATGGAAATTTACAGGTTTTACCGGTTTTGCAAGTCATGGAGCAGCTATTGCAATTCCGATTGCTTTATATTTTTATGCTAAAAAACACTTGCAAAAACCTTGGTTATTTATTTTAGATCGTTTGGCAATAATGGTGGCATTAGCTGGCTTTTTTATAAGACTTGGTAATTTCTTTAACTCAGAAATTTACGGTAAAGAAACAGGTAGCAATTTTGGAGTAATTTTTAAAGGAGCAGGAGAAACAGCAGCAAGACATCCAACACAATTATATGAAGCATTTAGCTATTTAACGTTGTTTTTTGTAATGTGGTTCCTTTATTGGAAAACCGATAAAAAACAAAAATTAGGTTATTTGTTTGGCTTGTTTATGATTGTTTTATGGTCTTTACGTTTTTTCATAGAATTTTTAAAAGAAGCACAAGTAGATGGACGAGAAGATTGGGTTTTCAATTCTTTAAATACAGGTCAAGTTTTAAGTGTTCCTTTAGTTTTAATAGGAGTTTGGTTAATGTTTAGAAAACCTAAAACGGCAAAATAAAAAAAATACAATGGATAAATTAAAAGAAAGATGGGGTATAGAAAATAATTGGTCTATTTTCTTTATTTTCTGTGCATTTGCTGTAAATGGTTCTTTTGCTGCTTGGGTTGCAAAACCAGTTACCATTTTTTTAGGGTTATCACCAGAAACATTAAATCCTTGGTTGTATTGGCCACTTAGAATTTTACTTATTTTTCCTATATATCAATTAACTTTACCAATTGTAGGTTGGTTATTTGGTCAGTTTAAATTCTTTTGGGCTTTCGAAAAAAAGTTTTTAAGCAGATTAGGCTTAGGGTTCTTATTTAAAGAAAAAGATTAAACATCAATAGTTGTTATTTCTTGTTCTTCATTTTCACCATCACCATTTTTAATCATGTAAGTGTAAATCCACATTAATGTAAAGGTTGGTATAATATCAGAAAATGGAAAAATTTCTTCGAAAAAACTGATAATTCCTCCAATTTTACCTTTTGTGCCTTTGTACATTCTTGTCATTACATAACTAGAAATTGGTGCCCAAGCAAAATCTAAAAACGGAACAGGTATAAGGCCAACAGCATCTAAAGCGATACTGTAGATTAATTTTTTGTATTTTTTATTCATATTATTGTAAGTTCAAAATTCTTGCCAAAAAATAATTTCTTGTATTAGAATGGGCTAAGTTTGTTAAAAGTAATTAATCAAAATGGATTTTAAAGAGTTTAAGGATAAAATTGATAACATAAAGTCAACAAAATTAGGTGGTTTAGACGTACAATTGATTATGGCACCTAAACTGCGCTTAAAATTTGATAAAGAAAAAATAGCGGCTAATAATCCTAGAAAAGCTGCAGTTTTGGCATTATTTTATCCAAATGATAAAAACCGAACAACTTTACTTTTAACCCAAAGAGCCAGTTATAAAGGCACACATTCTGCTCAAATCAGTTTTCCTGGAGGTAAAATTGAAAAAAGAGATAAAAATCTAGAAGAAACTGCTTTAAGAGAAACTTGGGAAGAAGTTGGAGTTCGCTCAACATCCGTAGAAATAATACGAGAATTAACAGATGTTTACATACCACCAAGTAATTTTTTAGCTACACCTTTTATGGGGTATGTAACTGAAAGACCAAAATTTATACTTAATCACGAAGTGGCTAATACTATAGAAATTTTGCTTACAGACTTGTTGAATGATACACATTTAACCACAGTAAATTTATCTACCTCATACATGAAAAATATCGATGTTCCTTGTTTTAACATCAATAATCATATTATTTGGGGAGCTACAGGAATGATGTTATCTGAAATTAAAGAACTGTTAAAATAGCAAATTCTTAAATTGTTTTGTAATTTTGTTAGCTAAACCAAGAAAAACCTAATATAAATGCCCTTATTTAAAAGGAATCCTTTTGGACATTATTTATTCATAAAAAAGTTCATTATACGTCTTTTCGGAATCATTTCACATGGACGTTATAGAAAGTTTAATAATCTTAAAATAGAGGGGTCTGAAATATTAAGAAACTTACCAGACAAAAATGTATTATTCATTTCTAATCATCAAACTTATTTTGCAGACGTAGCTGCAATGTTTCATGTTTTTAATGCTTCTTTGAGTGGTAGAGATGATAGTATAAAAAATATTGGTTATATCTGGAATCCAAAACTTAATGTGTATTTTGTAGCTGCTGGTGAAACTATGCGCGCTGGTTTATTACCAAAAATATTTGCTTACGCAGGTTCCGTTTCTATTGATAGAACATGGAGAAGTGCTGGTAAAAATGTAAACAGGCAAGTAAAAAATTCTGATATTTCTAATATTGGTAAAGCAATAAAAGATGGATGGGTAATTACTTTTCCGCAAGGAACTACAACACCTTTTAAGCCCATTAGAAGAGGAACTGCGCACATTATTAAAACATTTAAACCGGTAGTTGTACCAATTGTAATTGATGGTTTTAGACGTTCTTTTGATAAAAAAGGATTGAGCATAAAAAGGAAAAATGTATTGCAATCTATGGTAATTAAAGAGCCTTTAGAAATTGATTACGAAAACGAAGATATAGCTGAAATTGTTACCAAAATTGAATATGCTATTGAGCAACATCCATCATTTTTAAAAGTATTATCGCCTAAAGAAGCAGAAGAATATTTAAAACAAGAAGAAGAGTTGAATAAGCAGCGTACATTTTGGAAATAATAATTGCTTAATTTTTAGTCAACCTATTTCAGGAAAGTACATTTTTCAAATGTTGGGTAACGTTTTGGTATAAGCTTTGTTGCGTTTTTGTTGTGCTAAAAATAAGCAAAATATTAAACAACTTTGTGTCTGCGTATTTTTCCGAAGGAAAAATTTAGCAGCAATAAAGTTTATACACTGTTGGCATTAGTATTTTTTAACATCCCAGTGGTATTTCAAAAGAAATAACTCTTTCATTTTTTTCTCCATTTTTATCTGTTAAAATAATTTTAAATAGAATTCTGCTTATTGAAACTCCACTTGGATATTCATTAACTTTTTTGATATTTTTTATTAATTCAAACCAGTTTTCTCCACAACTGTGTTTTACTTCTTTTTTTAGTTCCTCAACACTAATATTAATGAATCTCTCATTTTCAGTTGTGTTATAATTTAGAGAATAAAAATAATTACCTTTTGAATTGAAAGGAATTTTTTCCCATTCAGAATAAAAATGTTTCCAATCAAACAAATCACAATGAGGTCCCTCATTCATAATAGTAATGCTTGTTTCATACTGTTGAAATATTTCAACCTCACTATATTTAGATTGATAGATTTTTATTTTGTTTCCTTCAGGAGAATCTCCTATGTCAACCTCAATAATCGCTTTCTCAAAATGTGTTTTGTTTCCTAATTTTTCAGCATCTATTACGTTTACAGGAATTTCAAAAATGAAATCTTTAAATTTTATTTCAATTTTTTTGCTTAATCTTCTGGTTGTAAGAAAACCACTAAAAACAAAGCCTTGGAGTTCTCCGTCCATTTCTTCTATTTTCACCCATTCTCCTTTTATAATTTTTCCTTCATCTTCTAATTCAAGTTTTTTGCCAGTATTTTTAGTTATCAAAACTTCTGAACCATAAACTAGTTTTCCTAATCTTTTAGAATTTTTGTCTGCATTTTCTCTTACGATTAATCCATTATCCGCTTTAACAAATTGATATTCTTGAGAATAAAAATTCATTTTTGTAAAAGCGATTAGTAATATTATTAGGATTTCCTTCATATTAATGCCAACGGTCTCGTATAACCGTCAGTTACGGGATTAAAGTTAATGATTTTCTGTTTAGCACTGAAGTTAGCAATTCCGAGTGGATTCGGACGTAGTCGAATCCGCCGTAATTGCGGTTATACATTGTTGGCAACTGGCTTTTATTCTTTCAGTTCGTTTTTAAACAATTCCGCTAATTTTTCTCTGTCGGTTTCGTTTTTCAATAGATTCTGTAACCACATTTGCGGTTGTTCAGTTGCGCTTTTATATTCCTTGTCTTTATATTCTTTAAACTCCGAAAAATCAAACCAATTTTTTTTGTGAATGTGCTGAAGTGAATAAACAGCCATTTCTCCATTTGTTGCTCCAAAAAATGGGCAAGTATGGACTTTCGTTTTTGTTGTGTCAGAAAGTTTTGTAATTAGAAATTCAGTCAGTTTTCCCTTGTCGTTATCCGAGAATTTTTTCCATTCCGTTTGGCTGAAAACAAGTAGTTTTTCTTCTCTTTTAAATTCCGTTTCATTTACATACTGTTCTCCGCCTAAACAACCGCCTTTTTCGAAAACTAAAATATTCCATAATTCAGATATTGAGTCTGTTTGTGTTATTTTAATCAATTCAATTTCCTCAATTTGAGCAATTTCTGTTTTCAATTCTGATTGGTTTTTGCACGAAATCAAAGTTAAAATCAGAAGCAATATGTTGAATACGTATTTCATTTTTCGACTTGTTTCGAAATATGTTATTAGTTTTTTATTTAAAAATTTGAAAATATTGAAACCAATGTAAGAATTAGAAATATTGGATATCCAATAATTGAAAAATAGTATTGATAATTTTTTTGCTCCTTATTTTTTATACTTAAAATAGTAAATAGTATTCCAACAATTAAAATCAGATTCGCAACAAGGGATAAAATTCCAATATTTTGTTCAAATCTTCCAACATCGTGAAATCCAACAGCAAAATTCATTACTAAATATGCTACTAGTACATTAATTATTATCAAATAGATTAGTAATCTAAAGGACCATTTTTTATATTTTGTTTCATTCATATTGTCTTTTTCGGTTTTGAGTGAGAGCTTGTTGCCAACGTTGTTGTATAAGATTAGTTGCGTGTTTTAAGCACTAAAGTTAGCAAATAAATCACAGATAGAAAGTCCGCGA
>NZ_JBSSBG010000031.1:0-19484 GCF_054968445.1 Polaribacter sp. M10 | reverse complement strand
GTAGGGTGTATTTTTCAAAAATGCATGCTTTTACGAACAAAACCCGAAGCAAACTGGAGCAGAACCTATAGAAAGGTCTGTGTAGAGTGACTTTTTTATGCCTTTGTAATGAATTTTTGGAGTTTTGTTGCCGATAATTTATAAACTATGTGCCTTATTTTTTTGGGTTGGGCTGTGTTAACATAAAAATTTTTATATATTTATTGAAAAATTGTAGGCCAAAACACCAAAACAACAATTTTAATGGAGTTTAATTTCCGTTGAAAACTATTTTTTGAACTCAATAGAGGAGAAGAGAATAGTTATTAATTTATAACAGTTGGGTATGGCCTTGAGTTGTGTATAATGGCAAAAGACAACACAACAATCAGAAACAAATACGCCAAAACAGAAAAATCTTGCTTAAAAAAGGATATTAAAGAATGACTAAGTCAGAAAAAATAAAAACTACACAAATTGCCAACGCATTTCTACGCGTTTATATAAATGACTTTGTCAAAAAATTTCGAAATTATAATACAGATGAATTTGTTGTTGCCATAACAGGCCTTAATGAGTTTATTCCAAAAGATGACACGGTTTTAGTTAGCTTAATTGAAGAACTCAAACAGAATAATTTTATTATAGAAAATGAAGGCAACCAAGAAAGTATAAATGAAATCGAAATTACTTGTAAAAACACAACAAAAAATACGTATTATAAGTTTAAATATGAAATCCAAAACTTACCAGCTATTGTTGAAATTTCAAGTAAAACCGACATACATGTAGTCGGAATAATCATAACAAAGATAGTTGCACAAATAATTAGCAAATTAAAGATATTGTATAAAGCTATTGTGCTTGATTTAGACGATACATTATGGAATGGAACCCTTTCTGAAGTCGGAATAGATAAGATAAAAGAAAATTTACAATCTGAACAAGGGGCTACTTTTATCGCATTTATGAAATTTGTTAAATCGTTGGCGAATGAATTAGGCCTTTTTATTGCAGTTTGTTCAAGAAATGATTCTAAAATGGTTCAATCAACAATAGAAGAGTTGGATGAAAACATTTTTCCATTAAAAAATCAGATTGATTTCATTATTGCGAATAATAATGATAAAAGTAAAAATATAAAAAAAATAGCGGAACAACTCTCTATTTTACCAAATTCAATCGTATTTATTGACGATAATCAAATAGTTAGAGATGAAGTAAAACTTAAATTACCAGAAGTATTTATACCTGAATGGACAAATCATAATGAATTAGTAATTCAATTAATTGCTGGTTGTATATTTGATAGAGTTGAGTTATCCTTAAATTCACAGGATAGAAGAAAACAATATAGAATAATTCAAACGGAGCGTACTCAAAATTCTTTACCTGAATTATCAATCAAAGTAATAAACGCTAATACACATAGTGAATCCATTAAATTATACTCTAAATCAAATCAGTTCAAATTCTCTAGAAATGATAATAAGTTTGAAGGCGATGCAAAATCGTTGTATTTTGAAATATGTAGAGAAAATGGTGAAAATTTGGGAATATGTTCCGCAATAACCTATACTTATTCATACAGCACTTTTCATATTCACAATTGGGCAATTAGTTGTAGATATTTTGAAATTGGGCTTGAAGAGTTTATTTTAATATACATTCAAAAAATTGCAAATAGAAGTAAGATATTCATTAACTATCAGCATTCAGAATACAACCAAAAAGTTAGAGAACTATTAGCTAAATATTCAGTTGCTTTTAATAATAACAAAAAGAATAATAAAATTGAAATAATAATTTCAAAAGAAATTGAAGATAAAATGAAGAATAACACAAACCTGAGAGAACTATAAAATGGAAAGACGAAAATTATACACACTAGGTTATACGTTATTCCAAAATGGCGCTGTTATTGACATTGAGAAAATGTTCAAAACATTAAAAGAATTTAATGTTACTCATCTAATTGATGTTCGCTCTATGCCATATTCCAAGCAGTACCCGCAATGTAATGCCAACAATTTGAAAGTTGCAAGTAAACATTTTTCTATTTCATATGGTCATATGCCAGAACTTGGAGCAAAAGCAAGTCCAATGCAAGATGTTTTTTCAAAAGCTTCTGATATATTTTTTGAGGACATATTTCCAATTTCAAAAAGTAATAGACCTGAAAAAACTGAACTATATTCTTCCGAAGAAATCGTTGATTTTCAAAAATTCAGAAATGATGAATATTTTTCAGAGGGCATAAAAAGAATTGAAATGGCATATGAAAATGAATATACACTCGCGCTTATGTGTAGCGAAAAGAGACCTATTGATTGTCACAGATTCTTTTTTATAAGCCAAAAGATTGAGGAAAAGTTTGGAGATTGGATAGAAGTACTTCATATAACTAAAAACAAAAATGGAAAAATTAAAACTGAATCAAATGAAAACATTAATATGGAGTTGTCAGAAGTGGTATTCAATAAATTAGAAATCAAGAAATTAGACGTTTTAAATTCAAGTATTTTTGAATCAGCTAAAATTGAAAACTATTTTGGCAATACATTACAAGATAAAAAAAATAACTTTTGTGATAGGTATTGGAATCTATTACACGGTTGGAAATTAGATAAAAACAACAAAAACTATAACGAGTATGATTAATTTATTTAGCATAGGATTTACACAAAAATCTGCAGAAGATTTTTTTGGGTTATTAAAGAATAATAATATCGATTGTCTAATAGATGTTAGATTAAACCCAAACGGACAATTGTCAAGATTTGCATTTGAAAAAGACTTGCCTTATTTCTTGGACAAGTTGGCTAATGGTTGCAAATATGTTCATAGAGTGGATTTATCACCACAAAAGGAATTACTGAAAGAGGTAAGAACCAAAGGTTCTGCAATGAACAAAGACTATAAATTATTTGAAATAGAGTTCAATAAGTATTTAGAAAAGGAATCAAAAATCAACAATTTTGTTGAACAATTTAGTGATTATAATAATGTTGCATTTCTCTGTTCGGAGCATACTACAGAAAAGTGTCATCGAAGATTGGTGTCTGAAATGCTACTAAATAAATTTAGTAACGAAGTAAAATTTGGTAAAGACTTAAAATGAGAAAACAAGTATTATTATTAGCAGTTAGCTGTAGAAATGGTGGTCTATGCCCAGGAGGGCTTGACTTAGACAATCCAAGTCAATGGATAAGAATAGTTAGAGATGATGGTCGTGGGGGTGCTGTACAAGGTCACGAAATAGACTTTGCAAAACCTCTTGATATAATTGAGTTTGATGGCAAACCAATGCCACAAGGTAAGCAACAAGAGAACTGGGTTATTGATAATGGTACTTGCAAGAATAAAGGCAAAGGAAGCTTAAATAATGGAAACGGAACAGACAAAGAGCTTCTTGATTGGGTATATCAAAAATACTCTTATAAAAATTTTTGGGGTAATTATAGGCCATATTTAAATGAAACCGAATTTGCTAATGTAAATGCACCTTCAGAATCAATTATGAAAGTTTCAAATGTAAGGATCTATAATAATGATAATGATAAAGCAAAAATTGATTTTGATTGGTCAAAGGCGAAATTCAGAATCAAGCGGGTTTCGATGACAGATCCCGATTTTTATGATAGGATTCGTGAAGGAGATGTTTCTTTTGACAATGCGTATATAATAACTTCAATCCCAAAAAAAATTGACGAATGGGTTAATCCTAACACAGGTGAAAAACAAGCCTATAAATTTGTAAGTAAGATATTCAATATTTAGAATTAGAAAAACCACAGCACACAACATTTTGTATAAGTGATGCCGAGTGAAGTGCGTAATTAGAACTTCAGCTCTCGTATCGAACTTTATCATGGTATGAAAGTAAGTGCTAATCAACTGCACTACTTTTTATATACTAACCGTTAGCAAACATAAAACTGAACTCAAGAAAATAAAGAAAATGAAAGAAAAATTAAACACAGCTGCAAAAATATTAATTCCTAGTTATGGAATAGCTTCCTTAATTACTGAAACAATTATTGAATCATCGAAAAAATCACAAAGCATAATTGACAATGGAAATTATAAGGAGATTGAAGATGAAATTAAAAGAAGAACAGCTGAAACGAAAATTTTAGAACTTGAAGCTAAAGTAAGTCAAGAAGTTGCAATAGCAAAGAGAATTGAAGATGCTATAGACGTTGAAATTGAGGAATATTATGAAGCTGGTGCAAGTGGAAAAATTGGAGTTAATGTTACTGAAAATGGTTTTAGTGGAGAGTTAGGAGGTGATGGAAAAAAAGTAATTAAAAGAATATATAAATTCAAAGGAAAAAATAACAAATAAAATTTCAAAAAATGGAATATAAAAACTTCGAAAAAACGAGTAATGAAAACAATGAACTAATTGAAAACTTAAATTTAACAATATTTACAAGTTCAAATGATGATGACGATGAATATGCGACTCCTGAAGAATTAGCTTACCTTGAAGATATAATGTTTCCAGACGGAATTGACGATGATAATTATCCTGACCTTTCTGATAGTGATTAACAATAAATTGAAAGAAATAAAAATTACGTTTGCTAACACCGAGTAAAAAAAAATGCTGGTTAAAGCCTAATTAAGAAAGTCCTTTAGACCTTTAATTGTCATTAATAATTTAGTAATTTTATTGCATAACTAAAGCAACAAACCTTAATTAACAACATTGGTAAGTAGGCAAAAAAATAAAGCAAAACTACAAACGAAGCGCTAGGTTTGTTTTTTGTAAAATGCTTGTACTGAAAGGGTAGAGGGGGTATTATTAATTTAGAAAAGTGGGTGTGTGCGTTAGTTTCAAAATATTGTTGAACAAGTTTGTGGAATTGAAATTTTTTGAATAAAAAAATAGTATATAATAAAATATGGCTAAGTGTATAAACTGTGGAGAATACACAAAATTTAATGGAGGACTTTGTTATTCGTGTTATAAAAAAAATGGAGAAAGTGACGAAGTAATAATTTCAGAAAAGAAACCTAAAAAAAAGAATAACGAGATAAAAAAAACTGAATACAAATCAAAAGAAAACCCTTGGATTTCAGGAGTTATAAAAGGCAGAATTGCAGAAACGATTGTTGAAGAACTTTTTCGTTCCCTTGGATTTCAAGTATTCAGTTATGGAATGGAAAATTCAATTCCAGGAATAAAGGACCTTTTAAAAGGAGTTAGAGGAGATGTTTCTAAAAATATTCGACAAATGCCTGATTTTGTAGTTTTTAAAGATAATCAAGCTCATTTTATTGAAGTTAAATATCGAGCAACGGGAGAATTAAAATTAAAGGATATTGCTAAATATGGCGATTATCCTTTTGAAAATGCTCTTTTTGTTCTTGTAACCAAAAAACATATTAAATGTATTTCATTTAAAGAACTAAGTGAAGGAAAAGAAATAACATCAACATGTCATAGATATTTAGGAAAACGAAAGGAATTTGATACAGATAAAGACTTAATAATAGAATATTGTAAATATGCTGTGAAGTTTTTTGAAAATGTTTAGAAAGAGAAATGAATAGTAACCAAAATAAAAATTAGTAAAAGCTTACAAAGTATTTAAATAGCTACTTTTAGCTTACTTACAAAAGTCCTTTAGACCTTTCTTTGTCAGTAATTATTTACTAAATTAGATGCTAAACCACAGCAACTAATCTTAAAGAAAAACATAAGCAAACAGGCAAAAGAAATAAACAAAAATAAAAACGAAACGCTAGATTTGTTTTTTGTAAAATGCTTGTAATGCATAATTTAGAAAAAGGTGGGTGTGGCAGCTAGTTGTGGGTAATTTGAAAAAGATAAACTATGTCAATTTTGAACAAACTTTTTGGAAAAAACAAAAATTTAGAATTTAGTACGGCCATTAAATCTTCTGTAAAAGAAAAGTTATTACCAAATAGTACAGCTCACGGATTCCCAGTTCACAGAAGACATCGAGAAAAAATCATCAACAAAATAGTTGAGATAGATGCAAAGGAATTCGTTGGTTCATTTTTAGAATGTATTTTTATTGATTGTGAAATAAAAATTCGTTGCTCTGCCAAATATACCTTTGTCTTGACAAACAAATGTGTATTCGAAAATTGTATTATTTGGGCTCATACAAAACAAACTGGCGGAAATTGGAATCCAAAATTCAAAAATTGTTCATTTAAAGGACGTTTTGAATTAAGGTTTGAAAATAAATTACTCAATTGTGATTTTTCACAAGCCAAAATAAGTACAGTTGGTTTACTTGAAAATAATACTCTAGACGAAATTACTGGAGTGACTTATCCAACTATTGCAATACTTGATTTAAAAAATAATGTATCGGAATTGGAGAAAATTAAAACAACTGATAGTTTTGAAGATTTTATTTGGGCGAGTAAGAGAGATTCTGGACTAATAATCGTGAATTTAGAAGAATTTACAACTGAACCTAAAAAGTTGTGGGATTTAATAAAACATTTAAAATTTATAAAAACTGCACACAACAATGGCTATAAGTAATTGCTTGTTCTCGCCTACTTCTGAAAATCCTAGCGGATTTTCAGCTAGGTGTGTACCTGCAAAGTTAATTGCTAAACCACGCAACTACTTATAGCTGAGACGGTTCTGAAACCTACCTTTAAAACTCTAAAATCATTTTAATATCAGAACGTTCGTAATGCGAATTTTCTTCTACAGGGATTTCTTTAAAGCCCATTTTTTTATACAAGTTAATGGCAGGTACCAAACTTCTATGAGAGTATAAAGTTATACTTTTCCAGTGTTGTTTTTTTGCAAAAGCGATAGAAAACTCCATTAATTTTAAGCCTATTTTTAAGCCCTGAAATTTGGGAGCCACTGCCATTTTACTCAACTCGTAAAAAGTTTTTTGGTTGATGAGAGATACCACACCCACAATTTCGTTATTGTATTTTGCAAAAAAGATAAATCCTCCAGGGTCTAAAACATATTTTTTAGGATTGCTTAACACCTTTTCATCATAAGGTTCTACATAAAAATATTTCTTTAGCCATTCTACATTTAAATCATAAAAATGAGTGGCATATTGTGCTTCAAAAGGAATAATTTCTAATTGATAATCCATTAAAATACTGTTGTTATTTTTTATAAAATGAGGCTAAAAATAAATATCTAACAAAAAGTAAAATTAGTAAAGGAATTGTAGCTAATGGAAATAACTGCACTTTTAAAATCCATAAAACAGGAATTAAAACGAGTAATACTAACAATGTTTTAAAGTAAGCATGCATCCATTTCGGTTGATTTTTCTTTACTAATAGAAAAGCAAAAATTAAATTAGGAGCAAAAGCCCACAGAAAATTAAAGTTATTTGGAGCTGTTGCATGATCTGTAAAAAACCATAAAAATAGAATTAAAACACCTAAAATTCCGCTTGTAAAAAACAAAGTAAAATCCAATACTTTATTCCTTTTCGTATTTTTAAAATCTTTAAATGTGATAAAAATTCCGATGAAAGCAATAAGACTAAAAATTAACAAAGGATTCAATATCGATGTTTTTTGTTCTACCTCTTTAAAATCTAATAGAGTAACTTCTTTTTTTATTAAAGCATTTGGTTGATTCTCTATAAATAAAGTACTTTTTTTAAATACTTGATACACATAATCTGGCAAATACATGTATTGCTCTACACTTGCTTTTTGGTCTAGTTTGCTACCCAATGCTAGGTTAATTCCGAAATTACCCCAAGTATTCCAATGTAATTTTCTATTCATTAATTGTCTAAAAGACAAGTCCTTTTTAATACTATCATTTTTAAAAGTTACTCGATCACCTAAAATAGTAGAAGTAATGTCTCTTAATTTAGTAGCACAATTATTAAAATAAGGATCGTAAAGATAAGTAGCATTTTGTGGTAAAGCATTGTTTTCTAAATAGCTAAAAAATGCTTGTTTTTCTTTTTGCGATAAATTTAAAATCTGCTCTTTTACCCAGCGTTTATCACTCTTATACGAGTTTAAAAAATACTTAAAATCGTACCTTACTAATTTGTATAAGAGTTTCCCTTTTGTAAAATTTAAATAAAAGTTTGGAGCATTAAAATCGAACATTCCATAATTATAAATTAAATCTAATTTTAGAAGCGGATCTTTAATTCGGATTGCAGAATGCCCAAATGCTTCGTACAATTCTGTACCTGGTGCACCAGTTATAATACTAACTTCGGCATATACTGAAAGGTTAACTTGTGCTTGTAAGGGTTTTATCAACAATAAAAAGAAGAAGAAAAATAGGTGTTTTTTTTGCATACTGTTTTAATTTCTAAAGAAACTATAATCAAAAGTAATTGAAAAAATATTAGAAAATAGTGCATTACCCACGCTACCAATATTGGTTAACGCATAATCTACTTGAATGCCTTTGTAGTTAAAACCAACTCCAAAATTGGGTTGTACAGAAAGAGATTTACTATTGTTAAACTCAGTAATGTATTGAAAATTACCAACTCCTAAACGTAGATAAACCAGTTTGTCATAATCTAACTGAAAACCAACTGCAGGATCTACACTTGCAAATTTTGATGAAAAAATATCATTAGATTGTTCAAAACGAACATTTAAATCTACTTCAGAAAGTAAGTTTAAATATCGGCCAACTCTCCATTCTTTGGCAACACCAACTTGTATTTTTGGTTTGGTAACTTCTGTGTTTTCTGGCAATTCTTGATTTGGTGAAATTGTGTTTCCATTTTCATCAAGGTAAGGTGTATTATCTTGATAAGTTAAAATTTCTTGACCATCAACTTCAGTTACATAAAGCTGATTTCCCTGATTGTCTACAAACCAGTTGGCAATTTTAATTTTATCAAACTCTTCTTCGTTAATTGCCCAACTGTTAAATGTTGTAGTAATATCTCTTGCCATTAAACCAAATTTCCAAGAATTACGTTCAAATTGAATACCTGCATCAAACCCAAAACCCCAAGAAGAAGCAAATTCACCAATAATTCTACGAACAATTTTGGCATTAACTCCGAATTTTACATCCTTAAAAATTAAATTTCTGGCATAAGCAATGTTAAAAGCATAATCTGCTGCAGAAAACAAACTGATTCTATTAAAATCGATATTTCCTTCGCTATCAATTAATTCTGTGGTATTTAAAATATCATCAACTCCAAAACGAATAACAGAAATACCCAAAGCACTTTGGTAATCTATGGGCATTGCAAAAGCTGCGTGGTTGTAATTGGCAATACCAGCAAAATAAGAAGCGTGCATTAAAGAACCTTGATAATCTTCTATACCCACTAATCCTGCAGGATTCCAATAAGAAGCATTTACATTATTTGTAGTGGCTACAACAGCTTTGCTCATACCTAAAGCAGCAGCATCAACCCCAATATTTAAAAATTCGTTAGAATAATTTCTAAACACTTGTGCTTTTAAAAACAGTGGGAAAATGATTAAAATAAGTAAAAATTTATATTTCAACAGCTTATAGTTTATCAATAACAAATATCTTAAATCCTACTAAATTAACTATTGTTTTTGGTAGATATTGTTTGTTAAATGTCAATCTGAATATTTTCTTTTATAAAACGATAAATTCTATGCTCTAACCATCTATTTTCATTGGGTTTAAATGATGTCATAAAACCACAATGTCCACCATATTTTGTTTCTTCGAAAAAGAAATAGTCAGAATGTTCAGCTTCTTGGTAAGGATAACATTGGTTAGATAAAAAAGTGTCGTCTTTAGCATTAACCAATAAAGTTGGTACTTTAATTTTTAATAGGTAAGGTTTAGAACTGGCTTTTTGCCAATAATCTTCTGGACTATCGAAACCAAAAATAGGTACTGTATAAAGCTCTTCTAAATGTTTAAATTTTGTAGCTTTAAATAATTTGTCTTTATCGAGTTTGTATTCTGGAAATTTATGTGATTTTTCTAAAATCTTATTTTTCATGGTTTTAAAAAACACTTCCATGTACAATTTGTTTTTCAGTTTGTCCATTTCTTGTTCAGACGATCCAATATCAATAGGTACAGAAACTGCGATTCCGCCTTTTACTTTTGGTGATATTTGATCACTTTTTTGGCCAAGATATTTCAAGGTTAAATTACCCCCCAAACTAAAACCAACAATAATAATATTTTGGTAGGTGTAATTTTCTATCAAATGATTTACCACAAAATCGACATCTTCTGTTTTTCCACTGTGGTAAGTGCTTAACAATACATTGTCTTCGCCACTACAACCTCTTAAATTAAAACAAACAGTATCTATGTTTTTACTATTTAAGTGATTTGTATTTGAAGCAATGTACTTAGATTCTGAACTACCTTCTAAACCATGAATTAGTAGCACTAAAGTTTTAGAATTTACAAAAGAAAAATCTAAATCTATAAAATCATTATCCCAAGTTGTTACTCTTTTTCTGGTGTAATTGGCCTTGTCTTTCATAAAAAGAGGTCTGTACATGGTATTAAAATGACCATTTCTAAAAGGAATTGTAGGCAGAAAATTTGAATGGAATACTGGCATAATTTTTTTGAACTCTTACAAATATCACAAAAAATTAATAATTAAGAAAACTGAGTAAATCTGAATGCTTATTTTAGCCGAAAATCAACAAAAAACATCAATGAAAATCGTAAGCTATATTCCAAATCTTTTAACTCTAGGTAACCTTTTTTGCGGAACAATTGCAGCAATATTTGCTGTTGAAGAAGATTTTATTAATGCAAGTATATTTGTTTTATTAGGGATTCTTTTCGATTTTTTTGATGGATTTGCAGCACGTTTATTAAAAGTTACTGGTGAATTAGGCAAACAATTAGATTCTTTAGCAGATATGGTTACAAGTGGAGTAGTACCAGGAATTTTTATGCTAAAATTAATACAAAACAACCTACAAAAAGATTTTAACGATGTTGATAATAGCCTTTTTGATGTTTCTTTAATTGGTTTAATTTTAACCTTAGCAGCTTGTTACAGGTTAGGAAAGTTTAATTTAGATGTAAGACAAACCGATTCTTTTATAGGTTTACCAACACCAGCAATGTGTTTGTTTGTAATTTCTTTACCATTAATTCAGGAGTATTCAGATGTAGAATTTGCAATACAGTTAACCTACAATAATTACTTTTTAATTGCCATTACTTGGGCTTTAACTTTTTTAATGAATGCAGAAATTCCTTTATTTTCATTAAAGTTTAAAGACTATTCATTGAAAAAGAATTGGGTAACGTATTCATTTTTAATCTTATCTTTAGTATTAATTTTAAAAATTAATTACTTGTCTATACCAATTATTATAACTTTTTATGTAGTTTTATCAATAGTAAAAAATTTAACCCCCAAAATTTAATGTTATGCAGTCAGCAAAAATTCCTGAAAATGAAGAAGAAAGATTAAAAGCTTTAAAAGATTATGAAATTCTAGACACCTTACCAGAAGCAGATTATGATGCACTTGCCAAAATTGCATCAGGTATTTGTAATACACCTATTGCTTTAATTTCTTTAATAGATGATAAGAGACAATGGTTTAAATCTAAATACGGAGTTGATGCTACAGAAACGCCAAGAGAATTGGCATTTTGTGCACATAGTATTTTAAATCCTGACGAATTATTTATTGTAAATGATGCTACTAAAGATGAACGTTTTTACGATAATCCTTTAACTACAGAACAACCAAAAGTAATTTTTTATGCAGGTGCGCCTTTAAATACTCCAGATGGGCATTCATTAGGTACATTGTGTGTTATAGACAATCAACCTAGCGATTTAACTGATACTCAAAAACAATCTTTAAAACTTTTAGCAAAACAAGTAGTTAGTCTATTAGAATTAAGGAAAAAAAACAAAGAGCTTACTATAGTTAACAACAGAGTAGAAAAATTAAACCAACGATTAAACAATTTTGCTTATCGATTAACACACGATTTAAAATCGCCAATAAATGGAGTTAACTTTCTGTTGGATGTTTTAAATGTAGACCATGGAAATTTATTTAAAGGTACAGATGCAGAAAGTCATATTGGCTTAATTTCTAACAGAGTGCAATATATGAGTACTTTAATTGATGATATTTTAGAATACACAAAAGCAAGTACAGAAAATATTGTTTATGAAGATATTCATGTAAAAACATTACTAAACAGTATAATAGAGAATATTGATTTTGAAAATAAAATTAATTTAAACGCTAAAGATTTAGATGAAAATATCCATATTTCTAAAATAGGTTTTGTACAAGTTTTTCAGAATTTAATCTCAAATTCTAGAAAATACACTAATCAAGAGAATATAGAAATAGAAATAGATTTTAGCAATAATCCTAAACATTATCAATTTATATATAGAGACAATGGTCCAGGAATTGAAGAGAAATATTGGGAAAAAGTTTTTAATATTTTCGAAACTTTAAACAACGATAATAACGATAATACTGGAGTTGGCTTAGCTACTGTAAAATCTATTATTACACGTTTAGGAGGCGAAATTTACTTGCAACAAAGAGAAGATGGTAAAAGTGGAGTTTGTTTCTGTTTTCATTTTTCTAAAAAAGAATTTTTAGCATAAGCTTTAATGTTTAAATCCATTAGACCTTTTATTGGTGCAAAAGATTTTGAAAATTCTAGTAATTTTTACAAAGATTTGGGGTTTATAGAAAAGAAATTAGCAAGCAATTTATCCGTTTTTGTGGTAAATGATAAATTATCTTTTTACTTACAAAATGCGTATGTTAAAGATTGGGTAGATAATTCTATGCTGTTTTTAGAGGTAGAAGATATCGAAAGTTATTTGTTAGCTATAGAGCATAAGAAACTTACAGAAAAATATCCTAAAGTAAAATTGTCTAAAATTGTTACAAATGATTGGGGCAAAGAATTCTTTTTACACGATCCTTCAGGAATTCTATGGCATATTGGCTGTTTTAACCAATAGTTTTTGTTTTAATTTTGATGAAATTTTGAAACTTTAAAAGCAATTATCACTTTAAACAAACAAAAAAAATATTCTTATTGAAAAATTTTCTTTTTCTTCAGTTCAAAATCTTTACCTAAATACACTTTTCTAACCATTTCATCTGCAGCTAATTCTTCTGGTGTACCTTCTTTTAGAATACTACCATTGTACATTAAATACGTTTTATCTGTAATGGCCAAAGTGGCTTGTACATCATGATCTGTAATTAAAATACCAATGTTTTTGTTTTTTAATTGCGCCACAATACTTTGTATGTCTTCTACAGCAATAGGATCTACACCAGCAAAAGGTTCATCTAACAAAATAAAATTTGGATCAGAAGCTAAACAACGTGCAATTTCTGTTCTACGTCTTTCACCACCAGATAATAAATCGCCTCTATTTTTACGAACATGACCAATATTAAACTCTTCAATTAAAGATTCTAGTTTAATTTTTTGTTCTTTTTTAGATAAGTCTGTAAACTGCAAAACAGACATAATATTATCTTCTACAGAAAGTTTTCTAAAAACAGAAGCTTCTTGAGCCAAATAACCAATTCCTTTTTGCGCACGTTTGTACATGGCATCATTGGTTATTTCTTCGTTATTTAAATAAATATGGCCTTCATTAGGTTTTATCATCCCAACAATCATATAAAAAGAAGTGGTTTTTCCTGCTCCATTAGGCCCTAAAAGGCCAATAATTTCACCTTGCTGAACTTCTAAAGAAATGCCTTTTACAACTTTTCTATTTCCATATATTTTTTGGATGTTTTCTGCTTTTAAAATCATAGATTTTTGTTAATGTGTCTGTATTTAAAAGATGATTTTTAGTGATGTTTGTTTTGTAAAAGTAAGAAATAACTCTGCTAAAAATCTTAAACCTTTCTTAAACAAAAAGAATTACACTAATAAATCACGTTCTTCTTCTAGGGCTTCCCAATATTCTACAGCTCTTCTTAAATGAGGTATTACAATGGTACCACCAATTAAATTGGCAATAGACAAGGTTTCCATCATTTCTTCTTTGCTAACACCATTTTTCATGGCAGCTTCTAAATGATATTGTACACAATCATCACATCTTAAAACCATAGAAGCTACCAAACCTAATAGTTCTTTGGTTTTTACAGGCAAATGCCCTTCTTTAAAAGCATTGGTATCTAAATTGAATATTCTTTTGATAACTTTATTATCTGAAGCTAAGATTTTATCGTTCATTTTAGCACGATAATCATTAAATTCTTTAACTTTTGTTGGCATTCTTTTCTTGTTTTTTAATAACTCTTCTTGATACGATAATTCCTATTTCATATAAAATTAAGATAGGAATTGCAACTATAACTTGACTTGCAACATCTGGAGGTGTAATAATTGCGGCTAAAATTAATACAACTACCAAAGCATGTTTTCTGTATTTTTTTAAAAATTCTGGTGTAATTAATCCGATTTTGGTTAGAAAATAGATCAGTACAGGTAATTCGAATAAAATAGATACGCCTAATAACATATTTGTAACCAAACCAATATGCGATTCTAGCGTAAAACTATTTTCGATAGCATCTGTAATTTGATAATTGTATAAAAAATGAATTGATATTGGCGCAATTACATAAAAGCTAAACAGAACTCCGATAAAAAATAAAAATGAAGCAATAAAAATAAAACCTTTCGATTTTTTAATTTCTTGAGCGGTTAAACCAGGAGCTACAAATCGCCAAATTTCCCATAATAAATAAGGAAATGAAACAATTAAACCTAGAATTAATGAAGACCAAATTGAATTCATTAATTGCGATGTTACCTTAATACTTTGTAGTTTTTTATCAGCAAAACTAACATTACAAAATGCGCTATCTATACCAAATAGTTGAAATAAATCACAAAATAATTGATAGGTGATAAAATCGGGTTTAATATGTGCTAGTAAAAAATGGTCGTATACTTGTTGCGCAAACGCAAAGAATGTAATTGCCAAAATAAAAATTGCAGCAACACTTCTAACCAAATGCCATCTTAATTCCTCTAAATGCCCTAAAAAAGACATTTCTTTTTGTTGTTCTGCCATTAAAAAATTCCTTCTTTAATTAAATCGTGTAAATGTACAACTCCTGCATAATTATTTAAATCATCTACAGCTAAAATTTGAGTAATACTATTGTTTTCTAAAGCGTCTAAAGCATCAATAGCCATAGCATCTTTATGAATGGTTTTTGGGTTTTTACTCATAATATCTTCAGCTACATAATCATCAATTTTAGTCGTTTTACTTAGCATTCTTCTAATATCTCCGTCAGTAATAATCCCTAAAATTTTATTGTTTTCTACAACAGCAGTAACACCTAAACGCTTTTCAGACATTTCAATAATTACTTGAGCTATAGTATCTTCTTTAGTAACTTTAGGTAATTCGTTATTCACAATTAAATCAGAAACTCTTAAATACAAACGTTTGCCTAAAGCCCCACCTGGATGATATTTTGCAAAATCTTTGCTCGTAAATCCTTTAAGTTGCAATAAACAAACTGCAAGTGCATCACCCATTACTAATTGTGCAGTTGTACTTGTGGTTGGTGCTAAATTATTTGGGCAAGCTTCTTTTTCTACATAAGTATTTAAGGTAAAATCTGCATTTTTACCTAAATAAGAATCTACATTGCCAGTTATAGCAATAATTTTATTTCCATAATTTTTAATCAACGGAACTAAAACTTTTATTTCTGGAGTGTTTCCACTTTTAGAAATACAGATTACAATATCATCATCTAAAACATTTCCTAAATCGCCATGAATAGCATCTGCAGCATGCATAAATACAGCTGGTGTACCTGTAGAATTAAATGTTGCCACTATTTTTGTAGCAATATTGGCGCTTTTACCCACACCAGTTACAATAACTCTTCCTTTAAAATTATGAATATAATTTACAGCATTTTCAAAACTTTCATCAATAAAGTTTGCTAAGTTAGCAATAGCTTCACTTTCGGCAATAATTGTTTTTTTTGCGTTTGTAATTATAGTGGTATTATCTTTCAAGCTTTATGTTTTTATCAGAATAAAAAAAAGTTATATCTTTAGATATACGAAACAGGCAAATTTACTATAAAAATAAGTTTCGACAAACAATATAGTAATCGGTTTGCATTTTCTAAAAATGATAATTTAATATTTATATGGATTTACATAGTCCTCTTAAAAAATTCTTTGGATTTAATAAATTTAAAGGATTACAAGAAGAAGTAATAAAGAGTATTGTTAACAATAATAATACTTTTGTAATAATGCCAACAGGTGGAGGTAAATCTCTTTGTTATCAGCTGCCAGCTTTAATGGCAGAAGGTACAGCAATAGTGGTTTCTCCGTTAATTGCTTTGATGAAAAATCAAGTAGATGCCATTAGAGGTATTTCTGAAAACAATGGAGTTGCACATGTTTTAAATTCGTCGTTAAATAAAACTGAGGTGGCGCAAGTAAAGGCAGATATTGCAAACGGAATTACAAAACTGCTTTATGTTGCACCAGAATCTTTAATAAAAGAAGAATATGTTACTTTTTTAAGAACTCAAAAAATATCTTTTGTTGCCATAGATGAAGCCCATTGTATTTCTGAATGGGGGCATGATTTTAGACCAGAGTACAGAAATTTAAAACACATTATTAAAGCTATTGATAGTGTACCTGTAATTTGTTTAACAGCTACAGCAACCGAAAAAGTACAAGAAGATATTTTAAAAACCTTAGGAATTACAGATGCAAATCGTTTTAAAGCCTCATTTAATAGAGCAAATTTATTTTACGAAGTAAGGCCAAAAACAAAAGAGGTAGAAAAAGATATCATTCGTTTTGTAAAACAAAGAGAAGGAAAATCTGGAATTATTTATTGTTTAAGTAGAAAAAAAGTAGAAGAAGTAGCGCAAATTTTACAAGTAAATGGAATAAATGCTGTCCCTTATCATGCAGGTTTAGATGCAAAAACACGTGTAAAACATCAAGATATGTTTTTAATGGAAGATTGCGATGTTGTTGTGGCTACCATTGCATTTGGTATGGGAATAGACAAACCAGATGTTCGTTTTGTGATACATCATGACATACCAAAAAGTTTAGAAAGTTATTACCAAGAAACTGGTAGAGCAGGTAGAGATGATGGAGAAGGGTATTGTTTGGCTTTTTACTCTTATAAAGATATCGAAAAGCTAGAAAAATTTATGTCTAGTAAGCCAGTAGCTGAACAAGAAATTGGGCATGCCTTATTGCAAGAAGTTGTGGGGTATGCAGAAACTTCGATGAACAGGCGTAAATATTTACTGCATTATTTTGGAGAAGAATTTGACGAAGTAAATGGCGAAGGCGCAGATATGGATGACAATTCTAGAAATCCGAAGAAAAAGCATGAAGCCAAAGAAGATGTTGTTATAATTTTAAAAGTTGTAAAAGAAACATTGCAAAAATACAAAGCCAAAGAAGTTGTAAATACAATAGTTGGTAAAGAAAATGCCTTATTAACATCGCATAAAACACATTTACAGCCTTTTTTTGGTATTGGTAAAGCTAAAACACCTTCTTATTGGATGGCCTTAATCCGCCAAATATTGGTAGTTAATTTTATTAAGAAAGAAATTGAACAATATGGAGTAATAAAATTAACTAAAGAAGGTGAAAAATACTTAGAAAAGCCAACTTCTTTTATGATGACAGAAGATCATTCTTATCATGAAGGAGATGATAATTCAATTATTACAAACTCTAAATCTTCTGGCAGTATTTCTGATGAAAAATTAGTAAAACTCTTAAGAGATTTAAGAAAAAAAGTAGCCGTAAAACAAGGTGTACCACCATTTGCCGTTTTTCAAGATCCTTCTTTAGATGATATGGCTTTAAAATATCCAATAACTTTAGAAGAATTATCAAAAGTACATGGAGTAGGAGAAGGTAAGGCCAAAAAATATGGTAAAGATTTTGTAAAATTAATTGCCACGTATGTAGAAGAAAATGAAGTGCTAAGACCAGACGATTTAATTGTGAAAAGTACTGGTGTTAATTCTGGTTTAAAATTATTTATTATTCAGAATACCGATAAGAAATTGCCTTTAGAAGATATTGCAAAATCTAAAGGTTTAGAAATGAGTGAGCTAATTAAAGAAATGGAAGCCATTATTTACTCAGGTACCAAAATAAATATTAATTATGCTTTAGATGATTTGTTAGACGAAGATCAGCAAGAAGAAATTTATGATTATTTTATGGAAGCTGAATCTGATGGCATACAAGAAGCTTTAGATGAATTTGATGGCGATTATGATGATGAAGAATTGCGTTTAATGCGAATTAAATTTATTAATGAGGTAGCAAATTAAAATTGATACTTTTTATCAATTGCGTATTTAACCAATTCGTTACCAGAGGTTAAATCTAATTTTCGTATCATATTTTTTCTATGAGTATCTACTGTTGTTTTGGCAATAAATAAGATTTCTGAAATTTCTCTAGAGGTTTTACCATTGGCTATTAAACCTAAAATTTCTTTTTCTCTGTTAGATAAAGTTACTTTATCAGATTTGCCTATAGTAACATTTTCATCAATATAATTATTCATAAAGTTAAAAGCTACATTAGGATCGAAAAAAGTATCGCCAGATGCAACAGTTACTATGGCTTTTGATAACATTTTAATACCCGAATTTTTAAGAATATAACCAGTTGCACCAGCATCTAACATTTGTTTTATGGCATCTGGTTGATCGAACATTGTCATGGCTAAAACATTAATGTATGGCATATTTTTTTTAATGATTCTAGTGGCTTGTATGCCATCCATAATTGGCATTCGAATATCTGTAATTACTAATTTAGGTTGTTTTAAGTTTACAATTTTTACTAAATCATCACCATTATTAACGGCACCAATAATATTTATATTATCATCATACTCAAAAAAAGATTTAACGCCATCAATTAACATTTGATGATCTTCTGCCATTATTATTGTTATCATATTTTTTTTAATAAATGTACAAATTTTGTAAAACAATAAAATACCTACAAGTAATGATTTAAGGAACAGGAATATCTAAAATAATAGAACTTCCTTTGCCTAAAGTAGAATCTACCTTAAAAGTACCATTTAAATGTTCAACCCTAGTTTTTATAGAACTGATGCCCATTCCGTTATTTAAATTCACTTTTTTAATATCAAAACCTTTTCCATCATCCTCTATAATTATGTTCAGGTTTTTATCATACAAAGAAATATTTATAGTTGCATTTTTTGCATCAGCATGTTTTATAATATTGGTTACCAATTCTTGAATAATTCTAAAAAGTGTAATTTCTAAACTGTTTTCTAAACGTTTGTTTAATCCAAAATGAATAACATCTATTTGTATTTTATCTGCGGATGATATTTTTTCTGCCATCATTTGTATGGCTAATAATAAACCTTGATTTGCAATTACACCTGCATTTTTTGCATGGGCAATTCTGCGTACTTTTAAATAAGCTTCATCAATTAAATTCTCGGTTTTTTTAAA
>NZ_JBSSBG010000030.1:0-24006 GCF_054968445.1 Polaribacter sp. M10 | reverse complement strand
ATCTTGCTAATACCAAGATCTTTAAACCTCATATCTTACGATATGAGGTTTTTTTATTTTTTATTATTTAGATGCTTATTTTATATCAATTGTAAGATCAGAGCTTAACTTTTAATAATTTTTCCTAAAGATTCTAATAATTGAGGTTCATCTTCTAGGGCGATTCTTGCCATAGCGTAAAAATTACTCATATATTTTTCTAACTTAACAAATGCTTTGTTTTTGGTTTTGGTAGCATTCTGTGCATTTCCTTTGGATTGAATATAGGCTGCTCTTAAACTTTCTAATTCGTTTATGGCTGCTAATGCTTCTGTAACAGATTGTGTTGTGATTTGTACTACTGTTAGTTGACTAACTAAGTTTGGTTGTGCGTTTAATGTGTTGTAAAATAAACTTATAGTTTCTAACCATTTTACATATGATTTAGGGACTGAGCCTGTTAACCCTAGTTCTTTGAGAACTAATGTATCGTTTTTAAAAATGATTTTAGATTTTTTGCGGTCTTTACCATATGTTGCATCGATTTCTATGCGTTTGTTTTCGAAGAGTTTGTAGGCCTTTAGTTTGCTGTCTTCTATTTGTTGGTTTTGTAAGAATTGATTTTTAGCTTCAGTTAACAATGCTTTACCTTCATCAATTTTTGTGGTGTTGTAACCCAATGCTTCCATTAAAGGTTTGATTACTGGGTTGGTTTCTACATTGTGTAATGCAATTCTTGTTGCTTCTAAGATTTCTGATTGTGAGCGTGGGTTTTTTAGTGCCATGGCAATTTATTTATAGTTAATATTCGATTTCTTTTTCGTGGATAAGGAGGTAATTGTATTGATTTAGCTTTCATTACTTTTACGTGGCGTTCCTTGATGATTAAATTTAATTACTCTTTGATAGATTTTACTTACTTTGTGAATAAGTGATATTACTTTGTTAATAAATTGAGTTACTTAGTAGTTCGTATCATTTCTGAACGATTACGTAGGGATGATTAGTAATTCGTTTTTGTTACTTAGTGTTTCTGTAGGGTTACTTTATCATCCGTAGGAAAACTTATAGACGGGTTTTAGTCGTTTTGTGTTCTTGTTGTATAGATTTTGCCACTAATTCACGAATTAATTTGGAAGGTTTTTATTTTGCTAATTGGATTTATGATTATTTTGAGATCTTTTATGTTTAGTTATAAGTTTATACCTACAAGGTTTTAAAAACCTTGCAGGATGTGATGTGTTTGGGATTTCTTTACTACATTTTAAATGAGGATGGTGTTAATTTATAGCGTTTGGTTTTTCTTTTTTTTAATAGATCTGTTATTGATTTTTTTGGGGTTTATACCTACAAGGTTTTAAAAACCTTGCAGGATATGGAGGTGTTTTGGACTTCTTTACTACAGTTGAAATGACATTGGTCTTTGTATAAAGCGTTTGGGGTCTCTTCTTTTTAATAGCTATGATATTGAGTTTTTATGGGTTTATACCTACAAGGTTTTGGAAACCTTGCAGGATGTGATGTGTTTTGGATTTCTTTACTACATTTTAAATGAGGATGATGTTAATTTATAGCGTTTGGTTTTTCTTTTTTTTAATAGCTATGATATTGAGTTTTTTAGGGTTTATACCTATAAGGTTTTAGAAACCTTGCAGGATGTGATGTGTTTGAGGTTTCTTTACTACAGTTGAAATGAGGTTGGTGTTTGGTATATTGAGGTTGGGAATTTTTCTTTTTAATAGATTTGTTATTGCGTTTTTTAGGGTTTATACCTACAAGGTTTTGGAAACCTTGCAGGATGTGACATGTTTGAGGTTTTTCTAATATGGTTGAAATGATAGGATAAAAAAAAGCATCAACTTTACGTTGATGCTTTTTTTTATTGTTTTGTTTGTATTACATGGCTACTAAATCACCGGTAATATCTTTTGATGGTAATTCAGATTTACCCATAAGATATAAATCAACTTGTCTTGCTGCTTCTCTTCCTTCGGAAATAGCCCAAACGATTAAAGATTGTCCTCTTCTCATATCACCTGCAGTAAAGATGTTTGAAACATTAGTTTGGTATTTGCCATACTCTGCTTTGTAATTTGAACGAGCATCTTTTTTAATTCCTAATTTATCAGCTAGCGTGCTTTCTGGACCTGTGAAACCTAAGGCTAATAGCGCTAAATCGCATGGCCAAGTTTTTTCTGTGCCTGCAATTTCTATCAACTGAGGTCTTTGCCCTGGAACCATTTTCCATTCTACATTAACCGTTTTTAAAGCAATTAGTTTTCCATCATCATCTTTTACAAATTCCTTTGTATTGATTAACCAATTACGTTCTACACCTTCTTGATGAGAAGATGAAGTTTTTAATTGTAATGGCCAAAAAGGCCAAGGTGTAGTTGGTGAACGATGACCAGGAGGTTTTGGCATAATTTCGAAATTAACCACAGATTTAGCACCATGTCTATTTGAGGTACCTATACAATCTGAACCTGTATCTCCACCACCAATAACAATAACATTTTTACCAGTTGCTTTAACCTGATCTTTTACTTCTTTACCAAATAATACTTTTGTTTGTTGTGTTAAAAAATCCATAGCTTGTACAACACCATCAGCATCGATACCAGGAGTAGGTAAACTACGTCTTTCTGTTGCACCACCACATAAAACGACAGCATCAAAAGATTTTAATTCTTTTACATCGTAATTTACACCTACATTTACATTGGTTTTAAAAGTAATTCCTTCAGCTTCTAAAATTTTTACTCTTCTATCGATAATTTCTTTTTCCATTTTAAAATTCGGAATTCCATATCGTAAAAGACCACCAACTTCATCATCTCTTTCAAAGACAGTTACTGTATGACCCGCTCTGTTTAATTGTTGAGCAGCTGCTAAACCAGCAGGACCAGAACCTACAATAGCAATTGTTTTATTGGTTCTAGATTTTGGTGGTTGTGGTTTAATCCATCCTTCTTTAAAAGCACGTTCTACGATATTTTTTTCGATATTTTCTATAGATACTGGATCTTCAATAATACCTAAAACACATGATTTTTCGCAAGGAGCTGGACATAATCTACCCGTAAATTCTGGGAAATTATTTGTAGAATGCAAAAGCCATGATGCTTTTTGCCATTCACCTTGATGTACCATATGATTAAAATCGGGTATTAAATTTCCTAAAGGACACCCACTATGGCAAAAAGGAATTCCACAATCCATACATCTAGACCCCTGTTTTGTTATTTCTTTTTCAGAAAGTGGTACTGTAAATTCTTTATAATCTTTTATACGATCTTTTACAGAAGTATATGTTTCATCTTGTCTTTCAAATTCTTTAAATCCTGTTACTTTTCCCATGACATTATGCTATTGTTAATTCTTCTACCATTGGTTCTTCTGTTCTTAAACGTTCTAAAGCACGTTTGTATTCTGTAGGCATTACTTTTACAAAGCGAGTTATTTCTTTGTCCCAGTCTGCTAATAAATCTGTACCTTTTTTACTATCTGTAAATAAAACGTGTTTTTCTATTGTTGCTTTTAAATCTGCAGCATCTTCATCAGAAATTTCTTCAAATTCGATGGTTTCTGTATTACATAAACCGTTTACAAATTTATTTTCTGGATCGTAAACATAAGCAATTCCACCACTCATACCTGCAGCAAAGTTTCTCCCAGTTTTACCTAATACAATTACTTTACCACCTGTCATATATTCACAACAATGATCACCAACACCTTCTACAACTGCAGTAGCACCAGAATTACGAACCGCAAAACGTTCACCTGCAATTCCATTAATGTAAGCTTGACCATTTACGGCACCAAATAAGCAAACATTACCCACAATAATATTTTCATCGGCAATAAAATCTGCTTTGGCTGGTTTTTTAACAATTAATTTAGCACCAGATAAACCTTTACCTAAATAATCGTTGGTATTTCCTTCTAAAATAAAGGTTAAACCATACGCTCCAAATGCTCCAAAACTTTGTCCTGCAGAACCTGTAAAATTAATGTTTAAAGTATCTTCAGGTAAACCTAAATGACCGTATATTTTAGAGATTTCATTACTTACTATTGCCCCAACTGTACGATTAACATTCTTAATTGGATAGGCTAAGTTCATTTTTTCTTTACGATACAAAGCTCTATGAGAGTCTTTTAAGATAGTAAAGTCTAAAACATTTTCTAAATTATGATCTTGTTTTTCGGTGTTTTTAACCGTTAAACTTTTGTATACACTTGGTCTGTGTAAAATGCTAGATAAATCTAAACCTTTAGCTTTGTAATGCTTAATGGCTTTGTTTGCATTTATTTTATGGGTTTGCCCAACCATTTCTGCAAGCGTTCTAAACCCAAGTTGTGCCATAATTTTACGTAATTCTTCAGCTACATAATAGAAGAAGTTAATTACATGTTCTGGAGTACCTTTAAAGTTTTTTCTCAACTCTTTATCTTGTGTAGCAATACCTACTGGACATGTATTTAAATGACATTTACGCATCATTATACATCCAGAAGCTACTAATGGAGCAGTTGCAAAACCAAATTCTTCTGCACCTAATAATGCAGCAATAGCCACATCACGTCCTGTTTTTAATTGTCCATCGCACTCTACAACAATTCTACTTCTTAAATTGTTAAGTACTAAGGTTTGTTGAGCTTCAGATAACCCTAGTTCCCAAGGTAAACCTGCATGTTTTAAAGAGGTTAGAGGAGAAGCTCCTGTACCACCATCGTAACCAGAAATTAAAACAACATCTGCTTTTGCTTTTGCAACTCCAGCAGCAATGGTACCTACACCAACTTCTGAAACTAATTTTACATTAATTCTAGCTTCACGATTTGCATTTTTTAAATCGAAAATTAGTTGTGCTAAATCTTCAATTGAATAAATATCGTGATGTGGAGGAGGAGAAATTAAACCTACAAAAGGTGTAGAGTTTCTTGCATTTGCAATCCAAGGCAATACTTTATAACCAGGTAATTGACCACCTTCTCCAGGTTTGGCACCTTGTGCCATTTTTATTTGTATTTCTTTTGCGTTTGATAAATAGTGAGAAGTTACCCCAAATCTACCAGAAGCTACTTGTTTAATAGCAGAGTTTCTACTATCACCATTAATATCTTTTTGAAAACGTTTTCTATCTTCACCACCTTCACCAGAATTAGATTTACCTCCAATTCTATTCATTGCGATTGCTAAGTTTTCATGAGCTTCTCTAGAAATAGATCCATAAGACATGGCACCCGTTTTAAAACGTTTTACAATATCTGTCCAAGGTTCTACTTCTTCTAACGGAATAGGATCTAAATTATCGAACTCGAATAAACCACGAATGGTCATTAAACTTTCTGCTTGTTCGTTAATTGTTTTTGCGTAAACATCGTAACTTTTCTGATCGCTTAAACGCACAGCTTGTTGCAGTTTAGCAACAGTAGTTGGATTGAATAAATGACGTTCTCCATTTCTTCTCCATCTATAATCACCACCAATATTTAAACTTAAGTTTTTATCAATTTGATTGTCTGGATAGGCTTGTTTGTAACGTTGGTCTATTTCTTTTTCAATTTCGTATAAACCAATACCTTCTATTCTAGATGCAGTGTAAGGAAAATATTTTTCTACAAATTGAGAGTTAAATCCTACAATTTCGAAAATTTGCGAACCTCTATAAGATTTTAAGGTAGAGATTCCGATTTTATTCATCACTTTTAAAACACCTTTACCAATAGCTTTGTTAAAGTTGTCTACTGCTTTTTGCTCATCCATATCAGTAATAAAGCCTTCTTTAACTTGCATTCTGATAATTTCATTTACCATATATGGATTAATGGCACTTGCTCCATAACCAAATAAAGTAGCAAAATGATGTGGCTCACGTGGTTCTGCAGATTCTATAATGATATCGAAATTAGAACGCTTACGCAATCTGTTTAATTGATGATTTACATAAGAACAAGCTAATAAAGCTGGTATTGGTGCATTTTGTTGATTTACACCTCTATCCGAAAGAATTATAATATTCGATTTTCTTTCTAAAGCTTTTTCTATTTGAAGAACAATATCATCTAAAGCATCTTCTAAACCATTTAAACCTTGTGCTTTTGGGTATAAAATATTGATAGTTTCTGCTTTAAAACTTTCAATATCTATATTTCTGATTTTTTCTAAATCTGCATTAGAAATAACAGGATTTTGTATTCTTAACTTACGACATTGTCTGTCTGTAATGCTAAATATATTTCTGTCTTTTCCTAAATTTAAACTAATATCGGTTACAATATTTTCTCTAATTCCGTCTAAAGGCGGATTAGTTACTTGTGCAAATAATTGTTTAAAATAGTTTGATATTAATTGTGGTCTGTCTGATAAAACTGCTAAAGGAGTATCGATTCCCATAGAACCTAAAGCTTCTTTACCACCTTGCGCCATGGGTGTAATTACTTCTTGAATGTCTTCGAAAGTGTAATTAAATAAACGTTGGCGTGTTTTAATATCAATCGTTTCTATTGGACAAGTTTCACTGGTATAAGGAACATCTTTTAAATGCAATCTTGTTTTATCTAACCATTCTTGATATGGTCTTTCTGTAACAATTTTCTTTTTGATTTCTTCGTCATCAATAATTCTACCTTCATTCATATCTACCAAGAACATTCTCCCTGGTTCTAATCTTCCGTGTTTTTCGATGTCTGAAGGATCAATATCTACCACACCAACCTCAGAAGACATGATTAATTTTCCGCTCTTAGTTAAGGTGTACCTAGATGGTCTTAAACCATTTCTATCTAATAAAGCTCCAATATAATCTCCGTCTGTAAAAGGAACAGAAGCAGGTCCATCCCAAGGCTCCATAATACAAGCATTATACTCGTAAAAAGCCTTACGCTCAGGAGACATGGTTTGGTGTTTTTCCCAAGCTTCAGGAATCATCATCATCATAATTTCTGGTAACGAACGTCCTGTATGTGTTAATAATTCTACAACCATATCCATAGAAGCAGAATCAGATTTTCCTGGTAAAATTATAGGGAAAAGTTTCTCTATTTGATCACCAAAAACATCACTTTTCATAATCTCTTCACGTACACGCATTCTACTTACATTACCACGTAAAGTGTTAATTTCTCCATTCTGACACATGTGTCTAAAAGGTTGTGCTAACTCCCAAGTTGGCATTGTATTGGTAGAAAAACGTTGATGCACTAATGCCAAACGTGTTACTAAATCTATTTCTTGTAAGTCTTTGTAATAAGGCCCAATATCTTCTGGCATAATAATACCTTTATAGATAATTGTTGTTATTGATAAACTTGGTATATAAAAATAATTGGCTTCAGAAATTTTAGAATTTCTAATTTCGTGTTCTGCTATTTTACGAGCAGCATATAATTTTGCTTTAAAAGTAGCTTCGTTAATTTCATCGGTTTTACCAATAAAGATTTGCTCTATATTTGGTTCTGAATTCAATGCAATTTCACCAAGTTGAGAAGAGTCTACAGGTACTACTCTCCATCCTAAAACAGATAAACCTTGTTTTTTTACTTCGTTTTCGAAAGTAGTTTTACAAAAATTATATTGATTAGAAACTTTTGGAAGAAACACCATTCCAACAGCATATTCTCTTTGATTAGGAAGCGGAAAATTACAAACTCTTGTAAAGTAATCATGAGGTATATCTATTAATAAACCTGCACCATCACCCGTTTTTCCGTCTGCACTAACACCACCTCTATGTTCTAGTTTTACTAAAATCTCTAAAGCATCGTGAATAATTTGATTTGTCTTTTCTCCATTTAAATTACATATAAAACCAGCTCCACAATTCTCATGTTCAAACTCTGGTAAATATAGTCCTTGTTTCTCCATATGATATTCAATTATATTTACAAAGCTATGTATTTTGTTGAATATATTTCAGTTTTAAAAGATGTTTGATGTAATTTTTGTGATGAAATTAAAAATATCATATTAAAAACATATTTATCATAATTTTAATGTTTCATATTTGTTAAATTCATAAAAAGAAGAAAATTGCCTTTAAAATGTAAATTATAAAGCCGCTTTTGGTTATAAATGTAAAGAATTAGTATTTAATGTTTCTAAATTGATTTCAAGTATTTATTTAGATTTTCTAAAATGGTATTGCTTTTTAATCTTTTTATAAAAAATATTAAAACGTAATTTTTTTATTGTTGTAAAATATACTTCTAGAAGAAGATATCGAAAAATTTTTGATGCAATTTCTGAATTAAAAATACCAACTGAAAGTAATTATTATGCTATTCTTTTTTTGATGAATAGATTAAATAAAAGTTTTTGTGAAAAAAAATCACGCAACTATGTTGCGTGATTTTACTTTTCCATTAATTTTTTTATATCAGATTTAAGACCTATTTGTCTTCATCAAATTCTCTTACTCTTTTTCCAGGATATGCGATAGATCCGTGTTCAGAAATATCTAAACCTTCGATTTCTACTTCTTTAGTTACACGTAATCCCATAGTAGCTTTTAAAACATATAATACTATAAAAGATAAAGCAACAGCCCATACAGCATAAGCTAAAACACCAATTGCTTGCGCACCTAATTGAGCAGCTCCACCACCATTAAATAATCCAATAGCAGTATCACCATCTACACCCCAAAGACCAATAACTAAAGTACCCCAAACACCTGCAATACCATGAACAGAAAAAGCACCAATTGCGTCATCAATTTTTAATTTCTTTTCTACAAATTCTATAGAAAATACTACTATGATACCACCAATTAAACCAGCTAATACAGCACCACCAGCAGTCATGTTACCACAACCAGCAGTAATACTTACTAAACCAGCTAATGCACCATTTAAAGTTTGTCCTAAGTTTGGTTTACCATACCAAATCCAAGTAGTAATTAAAGCACCTAATCCACCAGCTGCAGCAGCTAAGTTTGTAATTAAAACTACGTTAGAAGCACCAGTTGCATCATCGCCACCCCAAGCTAATTGAGATCCACCATTAAAACCAAACCATCCAAACCAAAGGATAAATACCCCTAAGGTTGCTAATATTTGGTTGTGTCCTGGTATTGGTAATACTTTACCATCTACATATTTACCAATTCTTGGTCCCACCATATAAGCAGCAACTAAAGCAGCCCATCCACCTACAGAGTGTACAATAGAAGAACCTGCAAAATCGATAAACTCAGCTGGCATAATACCTTCAGTGTCGTTTAACCAACCACCATTCCATTCCCATCCTCCTGAGATTGGGTAAATTATAGCAGTCATCACTAAAGAAAATATGATATAGGTAGTATATTTAGTTCTACCTGCTATGGCTCCAGATACAATTGTTGCAGTTGTTGCAGCAAACATTGTTTGGAAGAATAAGTCAGCTCCTTCTCCTTGGAATAATCCACTCCAAAAGAACCATCCGTTAGAAGTGTCTCCGTACATTAAAGAGTACCCTACCAACCAGAAAGTGATAGAACCTACACAGATATCTAGCAAGTTTTTCATTGCTATGTTTACTGCGTTTTTAGATCTTGTCATACCAGATTCTACTAATGTAAATCCTGCTTGCATTAAGAATACTAAGATACCTGCAATTAGCATCCAAAGCATTCCCATATCTCCATTTACTTGCTCTAAAACTTTTGCAGCTTCAGAAGGAGTATCTTGAAATAGTGTTAAAAATAAACTCATGTTTTATGTGTATTAGTTAGTAATTAATAGTTGACTTTCTTTTTCTTAGAAAGAGTAGATTGCAGCTATAGTGAAAGCAGATAAGCTATTTGTAGCCATACCATCATTGTCAAAATATGGGTCACTATTATCCCATCCATCTAATCTAAATTCAGGTTTAATGATTAAGTTGTCTACTGTATAACTTCCTGTTAAAGTTAAACCTAAAACACTCTCGTCATTATTTGCATCACCATGTAAAGCGAAAATTTCACTTCTTAAACCTAAAGAAAAGTTTTCTGAAGTTGCTAATTGTGGGTATAAAGCTACACCATAGAAACCAGAACCATCGTTGTCATTATATGCAGCATTTATTCCTAAGAAGAAACTTTCAGATACATCAAAACCACCAGTATAATCAATTTCGAAACCTAATCCTCCATTGTTTCCACTATCATAGTATAAGTTAAGGTATTGACCTTTATATCCTAATTGAGTACCAAATGCATATTCACCTGTCATAGATGTGTCATTTGTATCCCAAGGATTTGTAATTGCTAACATTAAGCTAAAATCTTCAGATAAAGTAAAATCTGCTTTTAAACCCATGTGAGAAAAAGGTCCGTTAGAAAATAAGTAAGACGTACTGTAGTTAAAGTTGGCTGCAGGCGCAATAACTTCATACCCTAAAAAAGTATTCCATCTACCAAAAGTTAACGTAGTGTTTTCAGAAACATTCCAGTAAACATAAGCTTGGTTTACGATACCATCAACAATGTCAGAATTAAAAGTAGCTCCAGCACCTTTAGGTCCAGTAACTAAGTCTAAAACAGCTCCAGCATTTGCTCCTTCATAACTAGCAATAATATTTGCCATACCTAAAGCAAATCCAGATTTACCAGCAAATGCAGTTCCAAAAGAAGGACCAGAGTTATCAGGAGCACTTAAATACGTTTGATAGTACGCATCAACAGAACCGCTAATTGTTAATTTTTTTTCTTCTTCTTGTGCATTTACTAACAAGCTGCTTGCTAATAATAAAGTAAAAATAATTTTTTTCATAATAGTGTTCGTTTTAGTTTTTATTGATTTTTATTATTTGAACGCTCCAAATGTAAATATTTAATTTAATCTAACAAGGGGGGTAAATTTTCAAAACGTGTTTTTTGAAGGTGTACCCCTTAAAAAAAAGGGGGTTAATTTGAGATAACTTTATTTTAACGTTTATTTAAGGTAAAAAATGTTAGGTTCGTAAAAAAGTTCCTTATAATTTTGAGATATTCATAAAAATGCACTTTTTGTAAAAAAAAATGCAATTATTGTACATTTGCACTTATGAAATATTCAGTTTCTTACTTGATTTGCTTACAATTCCTTGGTTTTCGTTTTTCTGGATGGCAAAAACAAAAAAATGCAAAAACCTTGCATGAAATGGTAGATAAAACCTTGTCTTTTATATTGTTAAAAGGTGGTTTTAAAACCATTGGTGTTGGTAGAACAGATGCTAAGGTTTCTGCAAATTGTTACTATTTTCAGTTGTTTACAAATTCGGTTTTAGAAGAAAATGCCTTTTTAAAATTGTTAAATGCTAACTTTTCTGCCGATTTTAGAGCAATTTCGGTTCAGAAAATAGACCGAAATTTTAATATTATTGGGGCAGATAAAATTAAAGAATATCATTATTACTTTTCTTTTGGCGGTAAGAATAATCCGTTTGCGGCTCCTTTTTTAGTGAATGTAGAAGACGATTTAGATATAAATCTTATGCAAAAAGGAGCACAGCTTTTTGAGGGCGAACATTACTTTCATAAATATTGCACCAAACCTTCTGCCAACACTATTTTTAAAAGAACCATAGATAGTTGTAAAATTGTAGAGAACGATGTTTTAATGGCAAACTTTTTTCCTGAAAAGTCTTATATATTAAAAGTAAAAGGGAAAGGCTTCTTAAGATATCAAATAAGATTAATGATGGCAACATTGTTTGAATTGGGTAAAGGCAATATAGATCTAACATTTATAGAAGCTTCTTTACAAGAAGATAACGATCGAAAATTTTTAAGAAATATTGCGCCTGCTTCTGGTTTGCAATTGTATCATATTGAGTTTAGAGTGTAAGGCAATTGTTGATGGGTTTTTATAAGATTTTTTCATATTAGTTATATTGAAATCGTATTAAATATTCACTTCCTTTCTAGAAGGAAATTCCGTTGGCAAGTATTTGCGTGAGCGATAGGAACGACATCCTTTTTTTTGTGTTTGTAAATAAGGAATTAGTTGGCAATAAATAGAATGATTTTTTTAAAAGCAATAAGATTAGTATAGTCGCTCAAAAAAAAAGATACAGTGGATAGCGCGGTTTTTGTTTTTTTACAAAAACACGCCCAAAAAAAATCCACCTGAAAAAGAAAGATGGATTTTATACTATTGTATAAGGTTCTATTTTTTTTAAAGGATGTAATCTTAGACTACGCTTTAAGAGCTGTTTTATCCTTTGATAACGCCTCTAGAAATTACAATTTTCTGAATTTCTGAAGTGCCTTCGTAAATTTGTGTGATTTTTGCATCGCGCATTAAACGTTCTACATGATATTCTTTAACAAAACCATTTCCTCCATGAATTTGTACAGCTTCTACAGTTTGCTCCATTGCCACTTTAGATGCATATAATTTTGCCATGGCAGATGCCATATCGTAATTTTTACCTTGATCTTTGGTCCAAGCAGCTTTCATAACCAGCATTCTAGCTGCTTCAATTTCGGTGTACATGTCTGCCAATTTAAACGCAATGGCTTGATGGTTGCAAATTTCTGTGCCAAAAGCTTTACGCTCTTTAGAGTATTTTAAAGCCAATTCATAAGCGCCAGCAGCAATACCTAAGGCTTGTGCAGCAATACCAATTCTACCACCAGAAAGCGTTTTCATGGCGAATTTAAAACCAAAACCATCTTCGCCAATTCTGTTTTCTTTCGGTACTTTTACATCGTTAAATTGTAAGGTATGTGTGTCTGAACCACGTATGCCTAATTTGTCTTCTTTTGGGCCAATATGAAAACCTTCAGTGCCTTTTTCTACAATAAATGCGTTAATTCCTTTATGGCCTTTTTCACGATCGGTTTGGGCAATTACCAAATATACATCAGAACGTCCGCCATTGGTAATCCAGTTTTTGGTTCCGTTAATTAGATAATGATCGCCTTTGTCAATTGCAGTTGTGGCTTGCGATGTTGCATCAGAACCCGCTTCTGGTTCAGACAAACAAAAAGCACCAATTTGCTCTCCAGACGCTAATTTGGTTAAATATTTTTGTTTTTGAGCTTCGGTTCCAAAAGCTTCTAAGCCATAACAAACTAAAGAATTGTTTACAGAAACCATTACAGAAGCAGAAGCATCAATTTTAGACAGTTCTTCCATAACCAAAACATAAGAAATGGTGTCCATTCCACTGCCTCCATATTTAGGATCTACCATAATCCCCATAAAACCAAGGGCTCCCATTTTTTTTACTAATTCATCTGGGAATTCTTGTTTGTTGTCTCTTTCTATAACACCTGGTAATAATTCAGTTTTAGCAAAATCTCTTGCTGCATCACGTATCATTATGTGTTCTTCTGTTAGGCTAAAATCCATATTGTGTTTTTTATTATATTCGTAATTAAAGTCTACAAATATATCGATTTCGTAATATATTTTGATAATAGTTTTGTTATTTTTACAAATATGATGAAGAACAAAATTTTTGCTATTGGTGTGATGTCTGGAACCTCTTTAGACGGAGTAGATTTGGTTTATGTAAAGTTTGATAAAAAGAACTATCAAAATTTTGAGATTTTACATTCAGAAACCCTAAGTTATACTTCTAAATGGAAAAAGGTGCTGCAAAATGCCATCCATTTAAGTAAAAAAGAATTGGAAGATTTAGATATTACCTATGGAGCACTTTTGGGTGATATGATTCTTCAATTTATGACAAAGCATCATATAAAACATATTGATTTTATTGCTTCGCATGGACATACTGTTTTACATCAACCTGAAAATGGAATCACTTTACAAATTGGTGATGGAGCTACAATTGCAAAAATTACCCAACAAAAAGTGGTTTGCGATTTTAGAACTCAAGATGTGCAATTGGGTGGACAAGGAGCGCCTTTAGTGCCTATTGGTGATGCCTTATTGTTTCCGAGTTATGAGTATTGCATCAATTTAGGCGGGTTTTCTAACATCTCTTATCAGAAAGAACATCAAAGAATCGCTTTTGATATTTGTCCTGTAAATATTGTTTTAAATTTTTATGCCAATACATTGGGATATGCGTATGATGCTTCTGGAGCTATAGCAAAATCAGGGCAAATCAATCAACGACTTTTAATCGCCTTAAATAGGTTAGAATATTATCAAAAACAAGCACCAAAATCATTAGGATTAGAATGGGTGCAACAAAATGTTTTTCCGATAATCCATCAGTTAGAAGGTAATGTGCCCAATATTTTAAGAACTGTGGTAGAGCATATTGCCATACAGATTAGTGCAGTTATAAAGGGCAATGCATCGCTTTTGTTTACAGGAGGTGGCGTTTTTAATACTTTTTTAATGGAGCAGATTGCTTATTACTCAAATGTTAAAATTGGTTTACCAGATCATAAATTAATCCACTTTAAAGAAGCCTTAATCTTTGCGTTTTTAGGTTTGTTAAAGATTGATAATCAGGTAAATTGCTTGGCAAGTGTAACTGGCGCACAAAAAGACCACTCTTCTGGCGTTATTTTTAACGTTTAGTTCGTTACAAAATTAATTTGAACAATCATTTTTTTACTGTAAGTTTGTAGGGATATCGCAATATTTTATAATAATTTAAAATCAATTTTAAAAATGAATCAACTTTAACTTTTTCCAATTAGTTTTTAATTCAAAGCGGAAAAAGAAAATAGCAAATCGAAGTTGAATAGTTACTGAAATTTTAAAATGAAAGAATTATTAAAAATATACGAAAACAAACAGCCAGAAATTGTATTTCATTGGAAAGATCAAGAAAGTGAAGCAGAAGGATGGACAGTCATCAACTCATTAAGAGGTGGTGCTGCAGGAGGAGGAACCAGAATGCGTAAAGGTTTGAATAAGAATGAGGTATTGTCTTTGGCCAAAACTATGGAAGTAAAATTCACAGTTTCTGGACCTGCCATTGGTGGTGCAAAATCGGGCATTAATTTCGATCCAAACGACCCAAGAAAAAGAGGGGTTTTAGAACGTTGGTACAAAGCTGTTACCCCTTTGTTAAAACATTATTATGGTACAGGAGGCGATTTAAATGTAGATGCAGATAAAGATGTAATTCCCATTACCGAAAGTTGTGGAGTTTGGCATCCGCAAGAAGGTATTTTTAACGGACACTTTAAACCTTCTGAAGCTGATAAAATCAATAGAATTGGTCAGTTAAGAATGGGCGTAATTAAAGTAATAGAAGATAAAGCCTATTCGCCAGACATCTCTAAAAAATATACGGTTGCAGATATGTTAACAGGCTATGGAGTGGCTGAGGCTGTAAAACATTATTACGCCATTTATGGAGGTGATGTAAAAGGCAAAAGAGCCATTGTTCAGGGGTTTGGAAATGTAGGTGCTGCTGCAGCGTATTATTTAACGGTATTGGGTGCAAAAGTTGTGGGAATTATAGATAAAGATGGAGGGGTAATCAACCAAAATGGTTTTACACAACAAGAAATGACAGCTTTGTTTTTAGCTAAAGAAGGGAATAAATTGACATCAACACATATGATTTCTTTTGATGAAATGAATGAGAAAATTTGGAGCTTACCTGCAGAAATATTTGTGCCGGCTGCAGCTTCTCGATTGGTGTCTAAAGCGCAAGTGCAACAAATGATAGAAGCAGGTTTAGAAGTCATCTCTCCAGGGGCAAATGTACCTTTTGCAGATAAAGAAATTTTCTTTGGCCCAATTATGGAGTATACAGACAATCATCTAAGTTTATTGCCAGACTTTATTTCTAACTGTGGTATTGCCAGAGTTTTTGCATATCTGATGGAAGCAAAAGTAGATTTGCCAATGCAAGATAAAGCCATCTTTAATGATACCTCGAAGATCATTAAAAAAGCACTGCTTAAAACATTTAAAAAGAGTGCTTCTAAAACTAAAATATGTTCAACAGCATTCGAAATAGCATTAAAACAATTAATCTAAATAATAAATAAAAAAAATGGAATCAGTAATTATTATTGTATTTGTAATGGGGTATTTGGCCATTACTTTAGAGCACAATTTAAAATTAGACAAATTAATTCCTGCCTTAATTATGATGGCAGTTTGTTGGGCTCTGGTGGCACTTGGAGTAGATAATTTTACAAATTGGTTTGATTCTGCAAATCACGGTTTAGTAGATGGTTTTGCGTCTATGGGACATGAAGATAAATTGCATTTGGTAGAAGAAACTTTATTGCATCACTTAGGTAAAACTGCAGAAATTTTGGTGTTCTTATTAGGTGCGATGACAATTGTAGAAATTATCGATTACTTCGACGGATTTTCTACCATTAAAGGATACGTAAATTTTAAAAGTAAAAAGAAACTTTTATGGATGTTCGCAATTTTGGCGTTCATTTTATCAGCAATTATAGACAACTTAACTGCAACAATTGTATTGATTTCTATCTTACAAAAAATTGTAAAAACTAGAGACGATAGAATTTGGTTTGCGGGTTTAATAATTATTGCAGCAAACGCAGGTGGTGCTTTTTCACCAATTGGAGACGTAACAACCACAATGCTTTGGATTGGAGATAAAGTAAGTACAGGAATGTTATTCACGTATTTATTTTTACCATCATTATTATGTATGGTAGTACCTACCTTTATTGCTACTTTTTTACCTGCTTTTAAAGGTGAAATTGATTTTGATGAAAATGAAGTTGAAAAACCAAAAAGTCAGCACAGTGCAACTATGCTATATTTAGGGTTGGGTGCCATTTTATTTGTACCTGTTTTTAAAACGGTAACACATTTACCACCTTATGTAGGTATGATGTTGTCTTTAGGTATTGTAGCTACTTTTGCTGAGATTTACAGTAACTCTAAATTTGCGTTATCAACCGTAGAAGGAGAGCAGGCAGAAGAGCACCAAGAACATGCAACACACAGTCCTGTACATGCGTCTTTATCTAAAATAGAAATGCCAAGTATTTTATTTTTCTTAGGTATTTTAATGGCAGTGGCTGCTTTAGAATCATTGGGAATTCTATTTAATTTTGCAGATAGTTTAAAACAAGGGATTCCTTTAATAGGTACTGAATTAGAAGGTACAGTAGTTTCAGATTTGGTAGTATTATTATTAGGTATTGGTTCTGCTGTAATTGATAATGTACCCTTAGTAGCGGCAAGTTTAGGAATGTTCTCAGAAGGGTTAGACAATCCATTATGGCACTTTATCGCATTTTCTGCAGGTACAGGAGGTTCTATGTTAATTATTGGTTCTGCTGCTGGTGTTGTAGCCATGGGTATGGAAAAGATCGATTTCTTTTGGTATTTGAAAAAGATATCTTGGTTGGCATTGATCGGTTTTTTAGTAGGATCTTTAACTTTTATCGTACTAAGAATGTTTGTGTAATCAAATGTTAATAAAAATATAAATGTCATTTTGTATGAATTACAAAATGGCATTTTTTTTGCTATAATTGAAAGCGAATTGTTACCTTGAAACAATTTTAAAAAAGAAAAGACGTTAGTATATAAACATAAAAAAATAGTTGAATGATATCATTTTTTCAAGAAAATAAAGACCTATTAGAAGAAGCTGTTCAAGAAGAAAAAACACTTTCTATCTACAAGTTAATTATGGATGGTGGTTTAGGAGGTCAAATAATTATTGGCTTACTTTTTGTTTTGCTAACAGTCGCCTTGTATATTTATTTTGAACGTTTTTTTGCGATAAAAGCAGCTGCAAAAGTGGACAAGAATTTTATGAATCAAATTAAAGATTTTGTTTCTAACGGAAATTTAGAATCGGCAAATGCACTTTGTAAAAGTAAAAATTCGCCCACAGCAAGATTAATAGGGAAAGGAATTTCTAGAATTGGTAAACCTTTAGATGATATCAATACAGCTATAGAAACTGCAGGTAAATTAGAAGTGTATCAACTAGAAAAAAATGTATCTGTTTTAGCAACCATAGCTGGTGCAGCACCAATGATTGGTTTTTTAGGAACTGTAATAGGAATGATTATCGCCATTCACGAAATTGCAAATGCTGGTGGTCAAATTGATATTAAAATGCTTTCTGACGGATTATATACAGCCATGACAACCACAGTTGCAGGGTTAATTGTAGGGATTATTGCGTATATTACCTACAATCATTTGGTGGTTAGAACCAATAAAGTTGTCTATCAAATGGAAGCAAAATCAGTTGAGTTTTTAGATTTACTAAATGAGCCAGTTTAAGAGCGTTTAAAATTCAAGATGAATAACCCTGAAAGCAAAGTATGAACTTAAGAGGAAGAAATAAAGTAGATCCATCATTCAATATGTCGTCAATGACAGATATTGTTTTTTTATTGCTGATATTTTTCATGCTCACATCAACCTTAGTTACGGTTAGTGCTATCGATGTTTTGTTGCCCAAAGCTGGTGGAAAAACAGAAAACAGTAAATCTGTTGCGGTTACCATTACCAATAATTCACTTTTTTATATTGATAAAACCAAGGTTAATGCTTCTTTGTTAGAAAGTGAAATTTTAAGAAGTGTAGGTGCAGATAAAAAGAAAACCATTGTAATTCGTGGAGATCAAGATGTGCCTTATAAAAATGTTATGAAAGTGATAGATATTGCCAATAAAAACAAATTAAAAATGATTTTAGCGGTAAAAGGAAAGTAAATACAATTGTCAGTTCGAGTGATTTTCTGATTGAAATGAGGAAAATTGTATCGAGAACTTTATAAATATGCCAATATTAGATACCAAACATAAACGAAAATCAGCAATAATCACCTCAATAATTTTGGTGATGTTACTTTTTGTGATTTTTAATTATGGGATGAACTATTTAGATCCGCCAGAAGAATACGGATTAGCGATTAATTTTGGTGATGCCAATGTAGGTAGTGGAGAACCTGTTTCTAAAACCAAACAAGCACCAGCTACTGAAGTAATCGAAAAAGAAGAAGTGGTTGAGGAAGAAGAGGAGGTATTAGAAACGCCTGAAGAAACCCTGCATGAAGAAATTATTACAGAAGAAACTGCCAAAGAAGTTCCTGTGGTAGAAAAGGTAAAAGAAGTTAAAAAAGAACCAGTTAAAGAGGTAGAAAAAAAAGAAATTCCCAAAGAAAAACCAAAACCGAAACCAAGACCATCCAAAGAAACTACAGATGCGTTAAATAGTTTGTTAAACGGAAATGTTTCAGATGGTTCACCAAAAGGCGAAGGAGATGATCAAATAGATGGTGTAAAAGGAAAAGTGAATGGCGATCCAGATGCGAATAAGTATTATGGAAATACAGGAAGTGGTTCTGGAGGGAATTATAATTTAGCCGGACGAAAAGCTTTATCAAAACCCAAAGAGCAACCTGATTGCCAAGAAGAAGGTATTGTGGTGGTTCGCATCACCGTAAATAAAAACGGAAAAGTTATTCGTGCAATTCCGGGTGTAAAAGGCTCAACCAATACAGCAGCTTGCTTGTTAAAACCGGCTAAAGAAGCCGCCTTAAAAACCACTTGGAATGCAGATGAAAAAGCACCTGTAAATCAAACCGGAACTATTATTTATAAGTTTTCGCTCTCTAAATAATGCTTATTTTTGTTTTCTAAATGTCACCTTGAGCATTACTGAAATCAAAATATATTTTGATTGAAAGTAAGAAACGAAGTTTGCGAAAGGTCTCACAAATAACCTATGACGTATAAAGAAACCTTAAACTGGATGTTTGCCCAATTGCCTATGTATCAAAAAGTAGGGAAAACCGCATTTAAAAAAGATCTAACCAATATTTTAGCGTTTTCTAAAGCATTAGCACACCCAGAAAAAAAGTTCAAAAGCATACATGTTGGGGGCACAAATGGTAAAGGTTCAACTTCTCATATGTTGGCTTCAATTTTACAAGAAGCAGGGTATAAGGTCGGTTTATATACCTCACCACATTTAAAAAACTTTACAGAAAGAATACGAATCAATGGTGATGAAATCCCTAAAGAAAAGGTCACTACATTTATAGCAAAGCACAAAACCTTTTTAGAAACTCAAAAACTTTCATTTTTTGAAATGACAGTAGGCTTGGCTTTTGATTATTTTGCCAACGAAAATGTAGATATTGCCATTATTGAAGTCGGTTTAGGTGGACGATTGGATTCCACAAACATCATTACACCAGAAATTTCAGTGATTACCAATATTGGTTTAGATCATACCCAATTTTTAGGAGAAACATTGCCAGAAATCGCTTTTGAAAAAGCGGGAATTATAAAAGAAAACATTCCTGTTGTTATCGGAGAAAAACAAGAAGAAGTTGCGCAGGTCTTTTTGCAAAAGGCTCAAGAAACAAAATCCCCACTTTATTTTGCTTCCGAAAGTTCAGAAAAGTTTGCAACAGATTTGTTAGGTGATTATCAGCAAAAAAACGCCAAAACTGCAGTTATGGCCATACAAAACTTATCAGGTTTTAAGGTGACCACAGCACAGATTCAAAAAGGATTGATGAAGGTAGTAGAAAATACCAATTTAAAGGGCAGATGGCAAATTTTACAAGAGACTCCCAAAGTAATTTGTGATACTGCGCATAACAAAGAAGGGTTAAGTGTTGTATTGGCCCAATTGAAAAAAGAAAAATACAAGCAATTGCATATGGTATTAGGAGTAGTAGCGGATAAAAAATTAGAAGATATTTTGCCTCTTTTTCCAAAAACAGCAACCTATTATTTTTGCAAGCCCAATATTCCGAGAGGACTTTCAGAACAAGAATTACAAACCAAAGCCAAAAATTTTGATTTAATTGGAAAAAAATATGCATCCGTTAAAAATGCCTATGATAATGCCTTAATGAGTGCAAATCAGCAAGATATAATTTATGTGGGAGGTAGCACATTTGTAGTTGCAGAAATAATTTAAAATAAATTTCATTTTTTATTTGTCAGATTTAAAAACAGTGTTATATTTGCAACCGCTTAGGGCAATTAGCTCAGTTGGTTCAGAGCACTTGGTTTACACCCAAGGGGTCAGGGGTTCGAATCCCTTATTGCCCACCAAAATAAAATCCTTCACAATTTGTGAAGGATTTTTTGTTTTTATTAGTTTTTTTGAATGAGGTTAATTTACAGTGTATTTATTTTTTAAAGTAATCGTTTTCCAATTGTCCGTTCTAAAAGGTGCAGCTGGAAAATTTTCTTTGTTATATAGGTTGCATTCGCCTGCGTCATCGCTCCATCCATAATGTACCGCTTTTGGGTTGGTTACATTTTTATTGTACACCACTACTTTGTTACCTTCAATATGTGCCTTTGCAAAATGAAAAACTTTATCAACTCCAGCGATTTCAAATCCTTTTAAATATCCGTATTTATCTGTAGTGGTTAGTCCATCTCCTATACCATCAAAAGTTAAAATAATTTTATCTCCTTTAATTTCCATAGATTTATAAGTAGGACTATTGTATGGTTTGTTAAGAACAATTGCAGCTAAACGTTTTCCAACATCTTGTTTGTTTTTTGGATGAATATCAATTGCGTTTCCAATATCTGTAGTTACAACCATCTCTGTGTTTTTAACTGTTTTGTTTGTGTAATCTTGCGCCTCTCTTAATTCTGCCCATTGGCTACCCTTATTACTGTTCCCATTTGCTTCGTTAAAAGATGATAGCTGCACAAAATAGAAAGGAAAGTCACCTTGATTCCATTTATTTCTCCAATCTTGTATTAATAAAGGAAATGCAGTTTTATATTGATGCGCTCTACTGGCATTAGATTCTCCTTGATACCATAATACGCCATTAATTGAGTATGAAGTTAATGGGTTAATCATTGCATTGTATAATAATGAAGGGTATTTGTTTGGCGAAACTTTAGAATTTATTACGTTTACTACTTTATATTTCCACTTTCCAGATAATTCTATAATAGTGTTTTTTAAAGTTAGTTTTAAGTCAGATTTATCGCCCCATATTCCACCACCATTTCTGTAATCTGTTACTTTAATGGCAATCGTATTAACACCTTCTTTTAAAATATTTTTATTTATTTTATAGCGCCTTTTTTGGTTATAAATATTTGTAGTTCCAACTTCAACACCATTTACATATGTAATATCTTGGTCGTCAATTTTTGCCAATTCTAAGGTAGCTTCTTTTTCAGCATCTTCTTTAGATATTATAATTGATTTTCGAAACCACACAGTTCCGTCTATATCTTCCAGTTCTTGAGCTTCCCAAAATTGTGGTACATTCATTTCTGGCCATTTGGCATCATTAAAAACTTGTTCTTTAAAAGCGTATTCTTGCGAATTATCAACCTTACTACCTTGAATTTTTTCAATTCTATTCTTTAAAATCTTTATTTTATTTTCTTGAGGAAGATTAATGTCTATAGTAGGTATCTTTTCAGCTATACCTATAAATTCATCACTAGACTCAAAAGCTTCTTTGCTTATCCAAGTTTCAATACAAGTACCGCTCCAAGAAGTGTTAATAATACCAACAGGAATACCTAATTCTTTATGTATTTTTTTAGCGAAAAAATAGCCTACAGCAGTAAATTCTGCTATTGTGTTTTTATTTGTAGTTTTCCATTGGGTGGTTTTTATTTTTTCTTTCGGTATATGATTCATATCGTTGTTAACCAAAAATTGACGAATTAAAGGGTAGTCTGAATCTTTTAATTCTTCAGTAAAATTAAGAGCTCGGTTTACTGTAAAACCCATATTAGATTGTCCGCTACAAACCCATACGTCACCAATTAACACATCATTTATAACAATAGTATTTTTACCTTTAATAGTCATTTTAAAAGGACCTCCAGCTTTTTCAGCTTTCAATTTAGCTGTCCATTTACCAAATTTATTTGCTTTTGTTTTTGTTTTTTTATTATTAAAAAAAATACTTACTGTTTCATTAGGTTTAGCCCATCCCCAAACTGTTATGGGTTTGTTTCTTTGTAAAACCATTCCATCAGAAAACAGCATTGGTAATTCTACGTTTGCGTACAGAAAAGCATTGAAAAATAATAGTGTGATTAAAAAGTATTTTTTCTTCATATTAAATTTAATTTTAAATTATTTAATTTATAAATCGTTTTTCTATCAAATGTGTAATGAACGCAATTAATCTCTAAATTATTGTAAATTACTAGTTTTATTTTGATCATTGATGTTTAATAAAAAATATTAAAATTCTAAATAATTGATTTTGTGAGTGATGTGTAGATCTTTTTTATTGCTTTTAGTATTTTTATCAATAACTAAGGTATTCAAAAAAAAATCAAACTAATTTTTGATTTTGTGCTATTATAGAAGGTGATTTGAATGAATTAAATAGCAGTTAAAATATTAGGAAAATAAAAGTAGTAACTGAAGGAGTTAGTTTTATTGGATCTAATCTCTGTGAAGCTTTATTTTATTGAAATAATAAAATAGTTTATTTAGATAATTTTTATAGAAAATATTTTCTTATTATTCTTCATTTTAAAAAAAAATGTAAGCATATAAAATTATGAAATCAGATAAAAAAAACCTTTACAAGTGATGTGTAATTTATAAATTATGCATAAGTATTGGAGAGTCTAAAAAAGAAGAACTCTATGTTTCTCACGCCTCTAAATTGAGCTCTAAAAGCAGATCAAATCTAAAAGTTGTGGGGTTTTAATGAAATTGAACAATGTCATTCCGACCTTGTGGAGGAAACTCGTTGTTCGTTGCTCGTTTTTCGATTTTCGTTTCTGGTTGATAATAGATAGCTTAAACAATTAAACAATTAAACAATTAAACAATTAAACAACTAAACAACTAAACAACTAATCAGCTAACCAGTTAAACCATTATGCATTTAGCCCTTGGTTTTGCATTTGTATTAAAGTAAGGTTTGTCTTGTAATAAAGAGATTTCTCGGTTCCGCTATCGCTCTACTCGAAAATACAGGTTGATATTGAATGGAGAATATATATGTCATTCCGATCTTGTGGAGGAATCTGTTTTTGTTATTCGATATTCGTTATTGGATGTTCGTTATTCGATGGATGACGACCGATATTCGATGTTCGTTGTTTGTTTTTCCTATTTGATTTACCGACATACTTTAATTTTCTGTAAAAATTCAATATCGCTGTAACTGAGGAGTGTCCAAAGAGTGAAACGGTC
>NZ_JBSSBG010000029.1:0-24620 GCF_054968445.1 Polaribacter sp. M10 | reverse complement strand
CCTGTGGGGTCTGAAAATAAAAACCTCTATTTCTAATTTTACTTTATTTTTTGCATAATAATCTCAATAGCTTTATCTAATTGAGGTGTGCTCTACTCTATCTTTAAAATCTTTACCCTCTAAAGTATAACAACCCCAAGAAGGTAATCTGTAAAAAAAACCATCTCCTAAAGTCTTTCCTGTAGTAAAAGGAAACACCAAAGACAAAGCCCTATTTATTTTTGATGAACCCACCACTGGTTTACATTTTCACGATATTAAAAAATTATTGGCCTCTTTTAATGCTTTAATAGAACGTGGACATTCTGTAGTGGTTATTGAACATAATATTGAACTGATTAAATGCGCAGATTATATTATAGATTTAGGGTTAGAAGGTGGTAAAAATGGCGGAAAGCTTATTTTTAAAGGAACTCCAGAACAATTGGCTTCAACTCCTGAATCTTATACTGCTACCTATTTGGCAGAAAAGTTGAGCTTTTAGATGTACAAAAAGACCCCACAGGTTTTTAAAACCTGTGGGGTCTGAAAATAAAAACCAGCAGATGTCATTTCTGCGTCAGAAAGAGATTGCTCGTTGATTAGTAAGACAAGAACGAATTCTAATTCTCCAATCACGAATTCTAAAACGGCCAAAATTTAACTTCAGTTCTAATTTACTTTTACAGTGTATTAACACTAAAAAATTAAAATTATGAACTCAATATTTAAAACATCAGTCTTTGCAACAGCATTTATTTTAACATCTAGTCTTTTTGTAAACTGCGATAAAACATCACCTGTGGTAAAAAATGAAACATCAACATTAATTGCAGAAAACACATTAAATTTTGATGTAAAGGAAGAAGTAGTTGCCAGAAATCCTTTGGTTTTTATTACTGGTTATGATAAAGGCAGTGAAACGTATTACAACAATGCCAGATCTTTTTTTAAAGAAAAAAACTTCGAAATTGTAGAAGATCAATATTCTTTAGAAGAAATTATCAATTGGTTAAATAACAATGCATCAGAAAAGCCTTATGGCGAAATTCATATTGTTAACAAGAGTAATCCTTTTAAAGGAATGTCTTTAGAAACTGTAGTGAGAGGCGATAAAGTTACCGCAGAAACTTTACGAATGCATTTAACCAAAGGCACATTACCGATCTTAAACGAAAGCGTAAATGCCAACTCAAAAATTATTTTTCATGCCAATGGTTTAGGTGAAAATGCAGATTTAATGAAAGTTTTTAAAGATGCTTTTTGTGCAGACGAATTACCAAATGTGGTGGCATCTCCTTATTATTCAATTTTTAATGGCGATTTTAGCAAACATTATTTAGCAAAACCACATTATGTATTTTATCCTACTGCAAATTCACCAGGAAAAGTAGATTTATCTAAAGAAATTGCTAAAAAATATCCTGAAGAAAAAGACATCAATTGGTTAGAAGCTTTACAAAATGATGAAGAAAGATTTGTTGGTGAAGCGTATACTACAAAATTTAATATTCCTTTAAAATTTGAATTGGATTACCACAACTCTGATGAAGAAGTACCAACTTTTGAATCTCAAGAAGAAATTATGGATTTTATTGAGCAACAAGAAGTCTTTTATTACGAAGTTGAACAGTTAAATATTCCGATTGAAAAATTTAGATGGACCTATTCTATGAAAAATAGCACATTAACCATTAAAGGAAAAACAACAGGTTTGGTAGTATTAAAGCCTTTAGTTAAGCCTTATGGTGAATTGCAACACATTACACCAGATACAAATAACAAACGTTTGTATGCCATGAAATAATTGAAAAAGGGAAAGTGGTTTTTAAAAACGTCATGATACAAAATGCGGTATCATGACGTTTAAATTAGTAAGTTTGTTCTATGCGTCTATTAAAAAAATATTTAGGAATCTTATTCTTCTTTTTGGGGTTTTGTATGACGGCTCAAAATACCATTCAAAATATTACCACAAAAGAAGGATTACCCAGTAATATGGTTTATGATATTAAACAAGACCAAATTGGGTATTTATGGATTGCTACAGAAAAAGGTTTGGTAAAATTTGATGGAGACGATTTTACACTGATTCATAAATTAAAAACAACCACTCTATGTATTGATGAAAATGATATTGTTTATGCTGGCTTAGAAAATGGATTATTTGTAGAAAATAAGTCGAAAGAAAAGATTTATAATTCTAAAAAAGTTAATAAAATATTGGTGCATAAAAATGAGGTCTATGCAGCTACTATAGAAGGAATCTATAGTTTAAAAAACGAAGATTTAGTGCCAGTAAAAATCAATTCCACTATAGATTTTTCAGTTATTTACGATCTGTTTTTTGTAAATAATTCTTATTTTTTATCTTCTAGTAAAGGTTTAGTTAAACTAGATAAACTACTCAATTTTAATACTATAGAATTATTAAGTAAATCTAAAAACACTTCTTTAGAGAAATTTCAAAAAACATTAATAACAGCTTCAGCAAAAAATGAATTATTCATTTTTAGAAAAGATACGATATCAGAAATAGTACAAACTTTAGACGATATTTCATCTGTTAAAAAGATGAAAAACGAACTTTGGGTAACATCAAAAACAAACGGAATTGAAGTATTTTCGCTTCCTTCTTTTACCTTTAAACAGAAAATAAATAAGTACAATTCTTTACATACAAATCATATCAATACGGTTTTTAAAGACAAGTTAGGTGTAACATATATTGCATCAGATCATGGAATTTATGTGATAAAAAGCACGTCTGTAACTACAAATTATAAACCTTTAATTGCTTTCGAAAACTTACAAATCAACCATAAAAATCAAGAATCCTTATTTGTGGTAAACAATGTAAAGTTATCAAATTCAGAAAATAACATTTCTATTTCATTTAAAACTGTAGACCTCATAAATCCTAAAAACATTCAGTATAGATACCAGTTGAATGGTAAATTGTCTCCTTGGTCTTCGAATCATATCGTTCATTACCCCAATTTAAATCCAGGTAAATATGTTTTTAAGGTGCAATCTAAAATCAATACCATAGAAAGTGATTTTAAATCCTTTTCTTTTCTTATTGATGCTCCTTTTTATCAAAAAGCTTGGTTTATTTTTTCTGTAGTTATCGGTTTTTTATGTACATCTTACCTTCTACTCCATTATTACATTAAAAACATCAATATAAAGAATAAAGAAAAGGTAGATAAACTTAAGTTAAAGAATCGTTTGTTAACTTTAGAGCAGAAAGCCCTGCAATTGCAAATGAATCCGCACTTTATTTTTAATGTTTTAAATGGTATAAAAGCTCAAGGAAACTCAGGAAACACCTTAGAATTAAACCAAACCATCTCTAAATTTTCTGTATTGTTAAGAGGTATTTTAAACAACTCTAGAAAAGAGGAAATTACTTTACAAGATGAAATTAATATTTTAAGGAATTATATAGAACTAGAGCAAAGAATGAGCTCTAAGACATTTACATACACCATACATACGGATTTAAAAAATATAGATCCAGAAGAAATATTAATACCAACCATGTTAATTCAGCCTTTTGTAGAGAATTCAATTGAGCATGCTTTTCAGAAAAATAAATTGGGCAACATCATTATCAATTTTACCATACAACATCATTACTTGCATTGTTCTATTGTTGATAATGGCATTGGAATACATCAATCTAAGAAACAAAAGAAACATAAAAGCCATAAATCTGTAGCTTTAAAGGTTTCTAAAGAACGATTAAACATATTAAGCCTAAAAAGTAAGTTAAGCATAAATGAAATTAAACAAGACAATGAAATAAAAGGAACAAAAGTAAGTTTTAAGTTTCCTTTAAAAACCGATTTTTAACTACAATACTCCAACTATGAAAAAATTTACATCATTTGTGGTAGATGATATTCCTGAAGCTTTAGAGCTATTAATCAGTGATATAGAAAATAATCATCCAGAAATAGAAATTATAGGCAAAGCCGCTAGTGTTGTGGAAGCTTCTAAACGTTTACAAACCCTAAAACCAGACATTCTATTTCTAGATATTATGCTTGGAGATGGCACTGGATTTGATATTCTAGAAATTGTACCTAATTTAAATGCTAAAGTAATCTTTGTAACAGCAAGTGACGAATATGCTATTAAAGCCTTTAAATTTGCGGCTATAGATTACATACTAAAACCCTACTCACTAGAAGAATTAACAGTAGCAATCAATAAAGCTAAAGTACAAATTCAGCCCAAACAAGAACAGTTAAACGTTCTAAAACAGATAGTTACAGCGCCAAGCACACAACCTACACAACTTTCATTACACACTTCAGAAAAAATTATCATCGTGAATATAGAAGATATTATAAGATGTAAATCGGATAACAATTATACAACCTTCTATTTAAAAGACACGTCTAAAGTATTAGTTTCTAAAACATTAAAATACTATTCAGACATATTAAAAGAACTTAATTTCTTAAGAGTACATCAAAGTCATTTGGTAAATAAAACCTTTATTAAAGAATTTATAAAATCTGATGGAGGTTATTTAATATTAAATGATTCTTCTAACATCCCAGTATCTGCAAGGAAAAAGGCTGAAATTATAGCCGCTTTAAAAACAAAATAAAAACTTTTTTAAAAATAATCATTGTTTGTGGTAATTATTTACTACATTTGTGGTGTTAGTCCCTCACACTATGAAAATTGAAGATAAAAAAAGAACAGAAAGGGTAATTAAAGTATTTAATGATTCTGGATTAAACCAAAGACAGTTTGCAGAACTCATAGGAGTTTCACAACAGTTGGTAAGTGCAGTCATCAACTATACTAAGAAGCCAAATGAGGCTATATTACTCGCAATTATTGATAAGATAAAAGAAATAGATCCAATGTGGTTATTAACTGGCGTTGGCAGTAAAAAGAACAACTATGAACCCCTAGAAGCAGAATCCCCTATTGAGCTTCATATAAAAGACATAGTTAGAAAGGAGTTTGAAGAATTATCGAAAGACATTTTTCAAAAACTATCAAATATTGAAGATTCGGTTAAGAATTCTAATTAACGAGCCCATCGTAATTATAAAAATTAACAAATCTCATTTTTATTGTTCCCTAGACAGTATATTTAGGTTGTAATCTTTAATATTTGGTTTTTATTTTTATTAAATCCCCTTAACCCCTAAAAAAGCCTACAGAAAGTAGGCTTTTTTATTTTCTACCCTCCCCTATAACAACATCCTAAACAAAAGATTAACAACGTGTTAAGTACAATATGAAATTAGATAATAATTTTACTTAAATTAATCATTGTTTGTGGTATATATTTACTACATTTGTAGTATTATTATGAAAGATGAAGATATACAACGTTCTGATAGAGTAATAAAGGTTTTTAAAGATACTGGATTAAATCAAAGACAGTTTTCGGAACTCATAGGGGTTTCGCAACAATTGATAAGTGCAGTGGTTAATTATACAAAAAAACCTAATGAAACTATTTTGCTTGCCATTATAGACAATATAGAAGGTATAGATCCTATGTGGTTGTTTACAGGCAATGGAAAATATAAAACTAATTATGTACCCCTAAATGCTGAATCCCCTATTGAGCAGCATATTAAAAACATAGTTATTAAACAATTTGAAGAATTGTCTAAAGACATTGTTCAACAACTATCAAATATTGAAGATTCTGTTAAGAATTCTAATTAACGAGCCCATCGTATTTTTTAGAGATTAACAAATTGAAAATATAGTGTTCCCTAGCGCTATATATTTTAAGGAGTTAAACCTTCAATATTTGGTATCAATTAAAAAATTCTTTTAAAAATTCCCTTTACCCCTAAAAAAAAGCCTATCAATTAAGATAGGCTTTTTTTAATTTGGCTATTTTGGGTGGAAGACCGGATTCGAACCGGCGACTTTCGGTACCACAAACCGACGCTCTAACCAACTGAGCTACAACCACCATGTAACTTGCGGGTGCAAATATAATTATTTTTTAGATTATAAAAAGAAAAAAATTAAATTAATTTATCTAAATTTTCTATAGCTACATAACGTTCTGACGTAAAGCCTTCTGCATAATCAACTCCAATTAATCGTCCAAAATCTTTTGCTCTATAATTTATACTTTCTGTAAAATTCTTGCTTGTAATTGGTGTTTCTGGTTCATTACTTTTTGGGTCGTAAAACTGAGAGGCATATGCCATTACTGATTTTTCTTTTAATTCCATAAAACCGGTAACATCTATCACAAAATCTGGCTCTATATTTTTCCATTGTATGTAATGATATACATGTTTAGGTCTCCATTTTTCTTGCAACTCCCCTGCTACTTTGGTTTCAATTTTCATCAAACCACTTAAAAAGCAAGCATCAGATACCAATTTACTGCCTTTAGAATGGTCTATATGTCTATCATCAATAGCATTACACAAAACAATATCTGGTTGGTATTTGCGGATCATTTTTATAATTTCTAATTGGTGTTTTTTATCATTCACAAAAAAACCATCAGCAAATCCTAAATTTTCTCGTACTTCTACTCCTAAAATTTTTGCTGCATTTTGTGCTTCTAAATCTCTTAATTCTGCAGAACCTCGAGTTCCTAACTCACCTCTTGTTAAATCTACAATTCCTACTTTTTTACCAAGGGCAATTTCTTTTGCTAGTGTAGCTCCACATCCTAATTCTACATCATCTGGATGAGCACCAAATGCCAAAATATCTAATTTCATAAATTACTTTTATTACAATAAAACTTAAAAATGACGTATTTAAAGTAATCCAAAATTATAATTATTTGGTGGTATACATCATTAAAAAAATCAAAAATAATCTTTTTAAAGTGTATATTTCATTTTAAGAGATTTCTATTTCGTTTTCGGTTTTTATTTTCAAAATAATATTGCTCTTTTTTTATTGAATTCATAAAAATTAATAGGTGTAGAAGAGTATGACATCTATCATAAAAACCAATTGATATTGATAGTAATTTTACATCATCAAAATAAAAATTATATTATGACTTTAATGTTGATTATCCTTGTTATTACCATTGCTTTATTTGTTTGGGGTAAATATTCTCCAGACGTAGTAGCCTTAGTTTCTATGCTGAGTCTATTTTTATGCGGAATTCTAAATTTAAGCGAAACCTTGAGTGGTTTTAGCAATCCTACTGTGATTATGATTGCTGCCCTTTTTATTATTGGAGAAGGATTATCACAAACAGGTTGGACAGCTTTAGCTGGTAAAAAATTGATAGAATTGGCAGGTAAAAGTGTTCCTAAATTATTAGTTATTATAACTCTAGGTTCTGGAGTTTTATCTGGTTTTGTAAGTAACACTGGTACTGTAGCTACTTTATTACCAGCTACAATTTCTTCTGCTTGGAGTATTGGTACAATGCCCTCTAAAATTTTAATACCTGTAGCTTTTGGTTCTAACACAGGTGGTTTATTAACATTAACGGGTACACCACCAAATATTATTGCTAATAATGCATTGATAGAGGCTGGTTTTGAAGGGTTTTCTTTCTTTGAATTTGGTTTAATTGGTTTACCATTATTAATTATTGCACTAATTTATTTTAGATACTTTGGTTTTAAGTTGTTACCTACTAATAAAACCAATAATAAACCTATTAATATAGACTCAACTTTACACGAATGGATTGAAGCTTACCAAATTGATAATGATTATTATAGATTAAGAATCCGTTCTATATCATCTCTTATAAATACAAAATTAAGCGATTGGGATTTAGAAAATAAATACCATATTAATGTAATCCGTTTAAAAAGAAGACATCCAAACAGATTAAAAGGTACGCAACCTTATATAGAGTTTCCAGAAAATGAAACAGAATTAAGATACCATGACATTATTACTGTTAAAGGGAATACTGAGGATATAAATAAGTTAATGATTGAATTTAATTTAGGATTATTAACCAAAGAATCTGCTGAAAGTGAATTACGTAACAACTTAATTAATCAAGAAGTGGGTATGGCAGAAGTTATAGTTTCTCCAAAATCATTTTTAGTAGGTAGAAAAATGAAATTAAAGGATTACTTTAAAAGATATGACATTCAATTATTGGCAACTTCTAGAGATAGAAAACCTTATTTAGAAGATGAAATGAGAGTTAATGCAGGAGATAGTTTTATCATTAGAGGTCCTTGGGAAAATATCGAACAATTAAAAGATCAACACAAAAATATTGTAGTTGTAGGTAGCCCAGAAGAAATGTTAAAAGATGTAGATGAACTTACGCCAAAATCTTACATTGCCTTAGGTGCTTTAATTTTAATGATTGTATTATTGGTTATAAAAGCAGTACCTGGTTCTATTGCTGCATTAATTTCTGCTGGTATTGTATTATTTTCTGGTTGTGTACCGTTTACAAAAGCCTACAAAAGCATCAGTTTTACAAGTGTAGTTATGATTGCTGCAATGATACCTATGGGAGTTGCTATTCAAAAAACAGGTACTGCAGAAATGATTTCTAATTCTTTAATTAGCTTTTTAGGTGAAGGTAACCCAATACTTTTATTAGCAGGTATTTTCTTGTTAACTACAACATTTAGTCAGTTTATAAACAACTCTGCTACAGCAGTTTTAATGACACCAATTGTAATTTTAGCTGCAGGAACTTTAAATATTTCTCCAGAACCATTATTAATAACTGTTGCAATTAGCGCATCTACTGCATTTTTAACTCCTATTGGAACTACAACAAATGCAATGGTTATGAGCTCTGGTGATTATAAATTTATGGATTATTTAAAAGTAGGGTTTCCTCTTTTAATATTATTTGTGATTACAACCTTATTATTAGTACCAATTATTTGGCCTTTTTAAGATTGTGTAATTTGTTTAGCGATAAAAAGCGAAGATTTATTTCTTCGCTTTTTTTATGGCTTGTTCTATATCAGCAATTAAATCTTCTGGCTCTTCAATTCCCACAGAAAAACGAATTAATCCGTCTTTAATCCCTCTTTCTAAACGCTGATCTTCAGTTAATAAGGCATGTGTAGTTTGTGCAGGACTCACAGTTGTACTTTCTAAACCAGCTAAACTCATAGAAGGTTTTATCAATTGTAAATTTCTTTGAAAATTCATAGCATCTATGTGTTCTGACAATTCAAAAGACAACATTGCCCCAAAACCTTCCATTTGTTTTTTAGCAATTTTATAACCTGGGTTGCTTTTTAAACCAGGATAATAAACAGCATCTATATCAGAATTATTTTCTAAATAAATTGCCATTTTCATGGCATTTTCAGTTTGTGCTTTTACTCTTAAGTTTAAGGTTTTTAAACTTCTTTCTAATAACCAAACTGTTTGCTCGCTTAAATTCCCTCCTAAATTAATGGCGGTTTTCCAAATTTGTTCAATATGTGCTGCAGATGCTGCAATGGCTCCAGCAGAAATATCCGAATGCCCTCCCATATATTTTGTTGCAGAATGTATTATAATGTCAATTCCGAATTTATATGGATTTTGATTGATAGGTGAAGCAAACGTATTATCAATCATTGTTAAGATATTATGTTCTTTAGCAACATCAGCAATGGCTTGCATATCAGTGATTCCTAATAAAGGATTAGAAGGAGTTTCTATATATAAAATCTTAGTATTCTCTTTAATTAATGGGATAAAATCTTCCACTTTATCAGATTCAGTAAAAGAATATTCAATTCCGTATTTATCAAATTCTGATACAATAAAATTGTAAGTTCCTCCATAAATTACTTGCTGAATAACCACATGATCTCCTCTTTTTAAAAAGGCCAACATTGCAGAAGATATTGCAGCCATTCCCGAACTAAAAATCAATGCGTCTTCTGTATGCTCTAATGCTGCAATTTTTTTACAAAGCATTTCTTGATTTGGCGTATTGTAATATCTTGGGTAACGTTTAACATCAACATTATCAAAAGCATACGAAGTTGCCATATATATAGGAGACACTGCTCCTTTAAATTGTTCATCTTCTACTTCGCCTACATGAACACAAGTTGTATTTATACCTAATTTTTTAGAATTCTTCATAATTAAAATTTGTCAATGCTAATTTATGAAAACCAAATCTAAGTTTTATTTATAAATTCAATATCTTCGTTTTATGATATCAGTTTTAGTTGTTGGAACAGGAAATGTTGGCTTTCATTTATATAATGTATTTTCTAATATTGATAAAATACAAGTTACTCAAATCTCTTCTAGAAAGTTACACCATATTCCAAAAGCAGACATTACTATCATTGCAGTTTCAGATGATGCTATTGCTGAAGTTTCATCAAAAATAAACAATACTTTTGTGGTGCATACTTCTGGTGCAAGTGCTATGAATGTTCTAAAAAACAACACTAAAAAAGGTGTTTTTTATATGCTGCAAACTTTTTCTAAAAACAAAAAAGTCGATTTTTCAAAAGTCCCTTTTTGCTTAGAAACTGAACATAAAGAAGACTACCAACTCCTAGAAACCTTAGCCAATTTAATAGGCAAAAAAGTATATGCAATTAGCTCTGAACAACGAAAAATATTGCATGTTGCAGCAGTTTTTGTAAATAATTTTACCAATCATCTTTTTAAAATTGGGAACGATATTTGTAATAAACATCAAGTACCTTTCGAAATTTTAATGCCTTTAATACAAGAAACAGCAACAAAAATTAAAACATTATCACCAGAAAAAGCACAAACAGGTCCAGCCATTAGAAAAGATGAAAAAACAATAAAAAATCATTTAGATTTGCTAAATAAAGAGCAACAAAAAATATATACAATCTTAACAGAATCAATCCAAAATGGAAATTAGTTACAAACAATTATTACCAAAAATCACTACACTAATTTTTGATGTAGATGGTGTACTTACAAACGGAATGGTTACCATAATGCCAAATGGTGAACTGGTTAGACATATGAATATTAAAGACGGTTATGCCTTAAAAACGGCTGTAGATAAAGGCTTTAACGTTTGTATTATTTCTGGAGGAAAAAACGAAGGTGTTAGAACACGCTTAGCAAATTTAGGAATTAAAGACATCTATTTAGGCGCACATAATAAAATTCAACAATATAATGAGTTGGTTGAAAAATATAATTTACAGCCAGAAAATGTTTTATATATGGGTGATGATGTTCCTGATTATCCTGTAATGAAATTGGTTGGTTTGCCTTGTGCACCTAATGATGCTGCTCAAGAAATACAGGGAATTGCCAAATATATTTCTGATAAAAAAGGTGGCAATGGTTGTGCAAGAGATATTATTGAACAAATTTTAAGAGTTCAAGGAAAATGGGATAATAATTTTGATGCTAAGTATGATTAAAATGAAAAAAGGATTATTTTTTATCTTAGTGTTTTTTATAACAATTTCAATGAATGGACAAGAAGTTCTTGGTACATGGAATTCTCGTGATGAAAAAACAGGTGAAATAGATTCTGTAGTAGAAATCTATGAAAAAAACAATGAACTTTTCGCAAAAATCATAGATATTACAGATCCTGAATTAAAAAATGGCCTCTGTACAAAATGTAAAGGAAGCAAAAAAGACAAACCTGCTTTAGGAATGAATATTCTATATAAGCTAACAAAAAAAGACAACAAATGGATTGGAGGTTATGGCTTAGATCCAAGAACTGGAAACTACTTTAACGTATATATAAAACTAGTAAAACCAAACAAACTTAAAGTTAGAGGTTATGCAGGTATTCCTCTTTTTGGTAAAACTGTTTATTGGGATAGAACTAAATAATTATTAATTAATACTTTATAAATTATGACTAAAGCTTTTTTAACTTTAATTACACTAACTTTTGCATTATCTATGAATTCTCAAACCATTTTCGGAAAATGGAACACCGTAAATGATGAAACTAAAGAAGTTGATTCTGTGATTGAAATTTATGAAAAAGAAGGAAAAGCTTATGCAAAAATTTTAGAAATAACAGATCCTGAAAGACAAAAAGCAGTTTGTGAAAAATGTGAAGGCACTAACAAAAACAAACCAATTCTGGGATTAGAAATTTTAACAGGATTAGAAAAAAATGATGATGAATGGTCTGGAGGAGAAATTTTAGATCCAAGGAATGGAAAAATTTACAAATGTTATATTAAATTAGTAAAACCTAACAAACTAAAAATTCGTGGTTATCTTGGTGTTTCTTTATTTGGAAAAACAAAATATTGGCAAAGAGCTAAGTAAATTTTTAAACTTATTTTTCTGATTTAAACTATGGAAAACTTCCATTATGTGCTTAAAAAAGAAAGCTTACCTACAAATAGTAAATTAATAGATAATTTATTAAATACTACTTGCGCTTTACCGAATTTAAAAAATAAAAAAGGACTCTTATTTTCGAATACAATTTTAAATAATTTTATTGAAAAAGAGGTTAAACACAATAAAAACACCTTAACTTTTAAAGAAAAAAGATCTATTCGTACGTTTTCGAGTGGTGAACAAAAAAAAGCTTTACTCAACTATTTATTCGCACAAAATCCAGATTTTTTAGTTTTAGAAAACACTTTTGAAAGTTTAGATAAAATTTCTGTTATAAAATTAAAAGAAGATATTTTAACCATAGCTAAAACCACAACTATAATTCAAATTATAAACAGAAAAGATGAAATATTACCAATAATTACCCATGTTTTAGAAGTTAATAATGATGATATTTCTACCATAACTCCTTTAGAAAACTATCATTTTATTGAAGATAATTTTAGATTTGATTGTAATATTCCAAATCCGGTAATTTTCTATAAAAACATACCAAAACAATTAGTATCGTTACAAAATGTAAATGTTTTTTATGATGATAAATGCATCTTAAAAAACATCAATTGGACCATCCATAAAAATGAATTTTGGCAATTAATTGGGCCTAATGGTTCTGGTAAATCTACAATTTTGTCGATGATTTACGGAAATAATACCAAAGGTTTTGGGCAAGAAATATATTTATTTGGTAAAAAAAAGGGTTCAGGAGAAAGTATTTGGGAAATAAAGGATAAAATAGGCTATTTTAACCCAACAATGCTAGAGCTTTTCCAAAGAAGAACCTCAGTAAAAGAAATGGTAATTTCTGGTTTTTTCGATAGCATTGGCTTGTATAAAACACCAACTATTTTAAAAGAGAAAAAAGCAGAAGAATGGGTTAAACTGCTTGGCTTAGAAAATAAAAGCAACGAATTCTTCCATAATTTATCTGTGGTAAATCAAAGATTGGTGTTAATTGCGAGAGCTATGATAAAGCATCCGCCTTTATTAATTTTAGACGAACCTTTAATCAATTTAAATGCAAAAGCAACAGCAATAATTATTGCTTTAATTCATAAAATTGTAGATGAAACTAATACAACAGTAATTTTTGTTACTCATAAATCTATTCAAAATTTACAAGCACATTCAATTTATCAATTAACAAGTTCAGCAACTGGTTCTCTAGGAAAAATAATTGACTCAAATTAATTTCTTTCTTCTAGCATTGGCACAAAAGCAAAATCTCCCAATTCGTGTTTTTCGAATTCTTTGGCAGATTTTCTGATAAACAAAGTCATAATTTGAGTTTTATCACCTACAGGAATCAACAACCTACCTCCTACTTTTAATTGTGCTAGTAAAGGTTTTGGTACAAAAGGAGCACCAGCAGTTACTATAATTTTATCGAAAGGCGCTTTTTCTGGCAAACCTTTGTAGCCATCACCAAAAATAAATTTCTTTGGTTTATAACCTAATTTTGGTAAAAACAATGAGGTTTTTTTAAACAATTCGTGTTGCCTTTCTATAGAATACACTTCTGCTTTTAACTCTAATAAAACTGCTGTTTGATAACCTGAACCTGTGCCAATTTCTAAAACTTTATCACTTTTTTGTATAGCTAAAGTTTGCGATTGAAAAGCCACTGTATAGGGCTGAGAAATGGTTTGATCTGCAGCAATAGGAAAAGCTTTATCTTGATAAGCATGCGATTCGAAACTAGAATCGATAAATAAATGTCGTGGAATTTTACGCACTGCATTCAGTACATTTTTATCAGTTATACCTTTTGCTTCTAAAATATTAGCTAATTGATTTCTAAGTCCTTGGTGTTTTGCTGTATCTCTCAATTTTAGTTCAGTTTCAAGAGTCTAAAAATAGTAATAAAATGGATTAAATTCTTATAAAATTGTATCTTTGTTTGCATCTGATTTTTAAAATCAGTTAACATTATAAATAAACATTTTATGCTTAAAGTTGGGGTTTTAGGAGCTGGTCATTTAGGAAAAATTCACTTAAAATTATTAAAACAATCTACAAAATACAATTTGGTTGGGTTTTACGATCCTTCTGAAGAAAATGCACAAAAAGTAGCCAAAGAGTTTGGTTATACTTCTTTTAATTCTATTGATGAATTAATTGATGCTGTAGAAGTTGTAGATATTGTTACACCAACTTTGTCGCATTTCGATTGTGCCAAAAAAGCAATAGAAAAAGGTCGTCATATTTTTATTGAAAAGCCAATTTCTAAAACACTTTTAGAAGCAGAAGCAATTAAAACATTGGCTAGTCAGCATCATGTTAAAGGTCAAGTAGGTCATGTAGAACGTTTTAACCCAGCATTTACAGCTGTAAAAGACAAAATAAACAACCCAATGTTTATAGAAACACATAGATTGGCCGAATTTAATCCAAGAGGTACAGATGTGCCTGTGGTTCTAGATTTAATGATTCATGATATTGATATTATTTTATCTTGTGTAAACTCTAAAGTAAAAAATGTACACGCAAGCGGAATTTCTGTAATTTCTGAAACTCCTGATATTGCCAATGCAAGAATAGAATTTGAAAATGGTTGTGTGGCTAATTTAACATCGAGCAGAATTTCGATGAAAAATATGCGTAAAACCAGATTTTTTCAAAAAGATGCCTATATTTCTGTAAACTTTTTAAGTAAAGAGTCAGAAATTGTTAGAATACAAGATGCTCCAGAAAATTTAGATGAATTTGCAATGGTGTTAAAAAATGATGAAGGTGTAGAAAAACAAATTTATTTCGAAAATCCTGAAGTTACCAATAACAATGCAATTTTAGACGAATTAGAAACTTTTGCAGATGCTATTTTTAACGACACTACTCCTATTGTAACTTTAGCAAATGGAACTGAAGCTTTACGAATTGCGCAATGGGTAATAGATTCTTTTAAAACTCAAGCCGATATTAAAATTTAGCCAACTGTTGGCAAACAAGTGCGTTAGGGATTGAATGGTTTGTTTGAGCTCTTTTTGTTTTTTTACAAAAAAGCGAGTAATGAAAGCCCGTTAAAACGCCCAAAATATTAATTTTTAAATATTTTATTTTTATGAAAAACATAGCTGTTATTGGTGCTGGAACCATGGGAAATGGAATTGCGCACACTTTTGCTCAATTTAATTATAAGGTACATTTAATTGATATTTCTGAAACTGCTTTGCATAAAGGGTTAGCAACTATTACCAAAAATTTGGATAGAATGTTGGCCAAAGAAAAAATAACTGAAGCTGATAAAGTTGCTACTTTAAACAACATAACCCCGTTTACAAACATTAAAGAAGGGGTTAAAAATATAGATTTAGTGGTAGAAGCTGCTACTGAAAATGCAGATTTAAAGACTAAAATTTTTAAAGAATTGGATGATATTTGTGATGAAAACACCATTTTAGCTACAAATACTTCATCAATTTCTATTACGCAAATTGCTGCAGCTACAAAAAGACCCGAAAAAGTAATTGGGATGCATTTTATGAATCCTGTGCCAATTATGAAATTAGTTGAGATTATTAGAGGTTACAATACTACTGACCAAGTAATGAACTCGATTGTGAGCTTAACTAAAAAATTACATAAAATTCCTGTAGAAGTTAACGATTATCCTGGTTTTGTAGCGAACCGAATTTTAATGCCAATGATTAACGAATCTATAGAAACTTTATATAATGGTGTTGCTGGTGTTTTAGAAATTGATACCGTAATGAAATTAGGAATGGCACACCCAATGGGACCTTTACAATTGGCAGATTTTATTGGTTTAGATGTTTGTTTGTCTATTTTACAAGTTATGTATGATGGTTTTAAAAACCCAAAATACGCTCCTTGCCCACTCTTGGTGAATATGGTGAATGCTGGTAAATTAGGTGTAAAATCTGGAGAAGGTTTTTATGATTATTCAGAAAACAGAAAGGCAGAAATTGTGGCTAAAATGTTTGTTTAATTGATGAAAAAAATCATTTTTATTTTAATTTTATTTATCAATTTTTCGGCTGTTTCTCAGAATAAAAAAAAGAACACTTTAAAACCTTATAAGATTGGTTTTTTATTCAATTCTGCAAGCAATGAGAATTTTTTAAATGATGATCCTGATTACGATTACGCAACAACTACTTATAAAGCGCAAGCATTTTACAAACTAACAAATTGGAAAAAATTAGACATTGAATTAATTGTACAACCACAAATTCAATTTTTAAAACATCAATTGTTAAATAAATGGTATGTAACTCCAGACCAAGATAATGTTCAAGAAAAAATTGATGAATTTACAAAACCAAAAAAAATGAATTTATATGGGGTTGAGTTTGGTTTTGCTGCAAAAAAACAACTTTTTAAAAAGTTAAGTTTACAAAGTACCATTAGTTTAGGTTTTAATTATATTGATACAAGAACTGAGCGTTTGGCAAAAGGGTTTACATTTATCGAAAATTTTTCTTTCGGTTTTTCTTACCAAACATTTGCAAATTCTTATTTATATATAGGTACAAATTTGTTTGGCCACGTTTCAAACCTCGATTTTAATCAACCAAATGATGGTTACAATATTTTAGGTTTTGAGGTTGGCTATTCTTTTAACATATAAAAAAGCTTGCTAAAGTTCTCTTTTAGAGAAACTTTAACAAGCTCAATTCTTCTTTTAGTTATTCTTATTTACCTTATTTTCAACAAATAAGAAGTTCTAATTAAAATTATTTGCCTAACCAAGAATTTAACATCCAGATTGTTTTTTCTTGCTCAGCAATAAAATCGCTCATCATAGAATTTGTACCTTCATCATCAGCTTTGTCAGAAGATTCTAAAATAGTTCTTTCAATTTTTAATAATTCTGATAGCGAATTTACCACTAACTCTACTCCATCTACATCATTAGAAATATCTTTACCTACAGGTACAGAAGAATTTTCTATATAATCTGTAAATGTGTGCAAAGGTTTCCCTTGTAAAGTTAAAATACGTTCAGCAATTTCATCTATCTTAATTTGCGAGTCTGTGTAAAATTCTTCAAACTTTACATGTAACTCAAAGAAATTTTTCCCTTTTATATTCCAGTGTAAACCTCTTAAATTTTGATAATATATTTGAAAATTTGCAAGTAATCCGTTTAATTCTGTAACTAAATTAGCTGTTTCTTTTTTGTCTAAACCTAATATTGTTTTATTCATTTTGAATCTTTTTATGTGATAGAACAAATTTATAAGAATTTTATGAAGATAAATGATAATTATAATTGATTGATTTAATATCTTTATCAAAAAATTTTATTAGATGACAATTACTCAATTAAAATATGTTTTGTCTGTTGCAGAATATCAAAATTTTACAGTGGCAGCAGAACACAGTTTTGTTACTCAGCCTACGCTAAGTATGCAAATACAGAAACTAGAAGATGAATTATCTGTTCAAATTTTTAATAGATCTAAAAAACCAATAGAATTAACAGATGTTGGTAAAAAAATTGTAGAACAAGCCAAAGTTATTGTTGACGAAAGTAACCGTATTTTAGATATCGTTCATCAACAAAAAGGATATATAGGAGGCGAATTTAGATTGGGTATAATCCCTACAATTATGCCCACTTTATTACCCATGTTTTTAAACAACTTTACCAAAAAATACCCAAAAGTAAAGTTAATTATTGAGGAATTAACTACAGAAGAAATTACTAGAAAATTAACAGATGGCCACATAGATGCAGCTATTGCAGCAACTCCTCTAGAAAATGAAGCCATAAAAGAAAGACCTTTATATTACGAACCATTTGTGGGTTTAGTTCCGCAAAATCATCGATTATTTAACAACAAAAACATTTCTTCTAATGAACTAGAAATGGAAGATATTCTTTTGTTAGAAGACGGACATTGTTTTAAAGACAGTGTCATAAACTTATGTAGAACACATAAAATAGACAATAAAAAAGGTTTTCAGTTAGAAAGTGGAAGTTTTGATACGTTAATAAAACTATCTAAAGAAGGTTTAGGAATGACTTTATTACCTTATTTACACACTTTAGATTTAAACGAAAAAGACAAAAAACATTTACGTGAATTTACTGCTCCACCACCTGCAAGAGAGGTGAGTTTAATTTATCATAAATCGCAATTAAAAATGCAATTAATAGAAGCCTTAAAGAAAACAATTGATGGTGTTGTTAGAGGTGCAATTTCTTTTTCTGATGTAAAAATCATCAGTCCTTTGCAAAAAAAATAAGGGTATTAAAAAAAGGTGATTTTCTAAAATAAATAAAGAGATTAAACTGCCATAAACCACTGTTATACTGCTAATAAAAAAACCTAATCTAAAGTTTTAATTTAGATTAGGTTTCTTTTTGATTTTTAGTAAATTTTAGACTAAAAACATATGCTAAGCATACATAGAATCTCGAAGTTCTTTAATTTTTTTATCCGATAAATATTCATCAAAAGTAGTATATCTATCAATAGCTCCTTTTGGAGTTAATTCTATAATTCTATTGGCTACAGTTTGCGCAAATTCATGATCGTGTGTAGATAATAAAACAGTTCCTTTAAAATTAATTAAAGAGTTGTTTAAGGCTTGTATCGATTCTAAATCTAAGTGATTTGTTGGCTCATCTAACAATAAAATATTCGCTCTTTTCATCATCATTCTAGATAACATACAACGCACTTTTTCTCCTCCAGATAAAACGTTACTTTTCTTTAAAGCTTCTTCTCCAGAAAAAATCATTTTTCCTAAAAACCCTCTTAAAAATACTTCTTCACGTTCTTCTTCAGTTTGCGCATATTGTCTTAACCAATCAACTAAATTTAAATTTCCATCCTGAAAAAAATCGGAATTATCTAATGGTAAATACGATTGAGTTGTGGTAACTCCCCAAGAAAATTTTCCTCCATCTGCTTCTTCATTTCCAGTTACAATTTGGTAAAATGCGGTTACAGCTCTAGAGTTTTTAGAAATTACAGCTACTTTATCTCCTTTATTAAGGTTGATATGAATATTGTCGAACAATTTTTCGCCTTCAAATTCTTTACTTAAGCCTTCTACATTTAAAATTTGGTCTCCAGCTTCTCGATCTCTTTCAAAAATAATAGCAGGATAACGTCTACTAGAAGGTTTAATATCTTCTACATTTAACTTCTCGATCATTTTTTTACGAGAAGTAGCTTGTTTCGATTTTGCTACGTTTGCAGAAAAACGTCTGATAAATTCTTCTAATTCTTTCTTTTTATCTTCTGCTTTTTTGTTTTGTTGCGCTCTTTGTTTTGCGGCTAATTGACTCGATTCGTACCAAAATGTATAATTACCAGAATAATGGTTTATTTTTCCATAATCAATATCAGAAATATGTGTACAAACTGCATCTAAAAAGTGTCTGTCATGCGATACTACAATTACACAATTGTCGTAATTTGCTAAAAAGTTTTCTAGCCAATTAATGGTTTCAAAATCCAAATCATTGGTAGGCTCATCCATAATTAACACATCAGGATTACCAAAAAGTGCTTGTGCAATTAATACACGTACTTTTTGCTTACCATCTAAATCTTTCATTAACGTATAATGTAAATCTTCAGAAATCCCTAAGTTAGATAGCATTGCAGCAGCATCAGAATCTGCATTCCAACCATTCATTTCTTCAAAAACAATTTGAAGCTCGCCAATTTTTTCAGCATTTTCATCAGTATAATCAGCATATAAAGCATCTATTTGTTTTTTAATTGCAAATAGTTCTTTGTTACCCATTACAACCGTTTCTAAAACAGGAAATTCATCAAACTCATTATGGTTTTGAGATAAAACAGACATTCTTTTGCCTGGTTCTAAATGTACTTGTCCAGAAGTTGGTTCTTGCTTACCAGAAAGAATCTTTAAAAAAGTAGATTTTCCTGCTCCATTTGCACCAATAATTCCATAACAGTTACCTGTTTGAAATTTGGTATTTACTTCATCAAACAAAATACGTTTTCCAAATTGTACTGATAGGTTAGAAACTGATAACATAATTCTATTTTAAATTTCTGCAAAAGTAATAAATTGATTTCTCTTAACAACTTAGATTTCATACCCATTTCTTAAAAAAAATGAAATTTTGAATATTAATATATTGTAAATATTTTTAACAGCGTATTAACAGACACAACACTTTATGATGATTAAATTTGTTGAGCATAATTTGCTAGAATATTATATGAGAAAAAAGATATTCCTTTTACTACAAATTTCAATATTAACCACCCTAATAAGCTGTAATACAGAACAAAATAATACAATTACATATTTTGGTGGCAAAATAATAAACCCTAAAACAAATCATATTATTTTGTATTCTATGGATAAAGTTATCGATACTTTTCTGTTAGATTCTAAAAATAAGTTTATTGGAGAGGTAAAAAACGCCAACGAAGGTTTGTATTATTTTAAACATGGTAACGAAAATCAAAATATCTATCTAGAAGTTTCAGACAGTTTAATGTTGCGTTTAAATACTTGGGATTTTGATGAATCTTTAGTTTTTGCAGGCAAAGGTGCTGAAAGAAATAATATTTTAATCGATTGTTTTTTAGAAGATGAAAATGATAGAAAATTGTTTTATAAATACAACAAACTTTCTCCTATCAACTTTAAACAAAAAGTAGATTCTTTAATTACATTAAAATTAAACACCTATTCAGAATATATTGATAAACATCCAAAAGAAACTACTGGGTTTAGACAAACATTAAAAACAGCACTTACTTTTCCTATTTATGCTAGAATAGAAAGATATCCTATTTTAAATGCTAAATATTCTGAAGATGGTAACTTTCCTAGTTTAGAGAATACCTTTTATAAATACAGAGAAAATATTTCTATTAATAAAGATTCTTTAATGTACTACCCTCCATACTCACAGTACGTTAGAAATTATTTATACAACAAAACATATTCTTTAGGTCATCCTCCTGTAAAAAATAAATATTCTTCTGAATTTACGGTGGATTTATTAAATATTATAGATCAGGAAATTAACTCAAAAGAATCTAAAAATGCATTTTTAAGACAAACTATAGTGAGTCATTTTTACAACAAATCGAGTTGTGATATCAATACAAAAGCTTTTGATGAATTCTTTAAATTAACCACTAACGATAAAGATAAATCCGTAATTACTAAACTTGTAAATGATACGAAGTTAATTACGGCAGATGATCGATTGCCAAATTTTAGTATTACGAACTATTCTGATACTAAACTTAACGTTTTTGATGTTGTAAGAGGTAAAAATACGCTACTGTTTTTCTGGAGTCCAGAAAATGTTTCTCGTACTTATATTGAAGGTAGAATTAATTATTTATCTAAAAAATACCCAAACATTCAGTTTCTTTTGTTTAATATTAATGGTAATTCATCAGAAAGAATAAATAGATTAGACATAAAAAATCAATTTTATTTGGATGAAAGTAGCGAAGCTCATGAGTTTTTAACTAGCAAAATGCCACGTTCTATTTTAGTAGATAAACGCGGTAAAGTGATGAATGGCTTTGGTTCTATAGCATCTAAAAACTTAAATCCTTTCTTAAAAAAATTGAGTAATAACTAATTAATTGCATAAAAATTAGTTATCTATTTAAATTACAGTATCTTTGCACGATTTTAAATTTGAGTAGCGCTCAATAAAAAATCAAGTCGATAATTTATAATTTGATTTGCAGGTGGGCGTTCTGTGAATCTACAAAAACACAGACATGTCAACATTTTTAGAATTAGGCTTAAAAGAGCCTATAAGTAAAGCATTAATAGATTTAGGTTACGAAAAACCTACTGTTATTCAAGAAAAAGCAATACCTCAAATAATTACATCTACAGACGATTTAAAGGCTTTTGCACAAACTGGTACAGGTAAAACTGCTGCCTTTAGTTTACCAATTTTAGAACTTTTAGATGAAAACAATAGCAATGTTCAAGCTATTATTTTATCGCCAACAAGAGAATTAGCAGTACAAATTGGTAACAATATTAAAGACTTTTCTAAATATCAAAAAAACGTAAAAGTAACTACTGTTTATGGTGGTTCTAGTATGGAAGAGCAGATTCGTTCTTTAAAGAAAGGATCTCAGATTGTAGTTGGTACTCCAGGTAGAACTGTAGATTTAATCAACAGAAGAGCTTTAAAACTAGGAAACGTTCAGTGGCTTGTTTTAGACGAAGCTGATGAAATGTTAAATATGGGGTTTAAAGAAGAACTAGATAAAGTTTTAGAAGCAACACCAGACACAAAACAAACCTTATTATTTTCTGCAACATTTCCTAGAGAAGTAGAAGCGATTGCAAGAAATTATATGACCAAACCAGTAGAATTAACTTCTGGTGAAAAGAATTCTGGTTCTGCAAATGTAGAGCACGAATATTATGCAGTTACAGAAAGAACACGTTACCCTGCATTAAAAAGAATAGCAGATTTAAACCCTGATATTTATGCAATTATCTTTTGTAGAACTCGTAGAGAAACACAAGAAGTTGCAGATAATTTAATAAAAGATGGTTATAACGCAGACTCTTTGCATGGAGATTTATCTCAAGCACAAAGAGATTCTGTTATGGGGAAATTCCGTAAAAAAACAATTCAAATTTTAGTAGCTACAGATGTTGCTGCACGTGGATTAGATGTTACTGAATTAACACATGTTATTAATCACAAATTACCAGATCAAATCGAAAACTACACTCACAGAAGTGGTAGAACTGGTAGAGCTGGTAATAAAGGAATTTCTATAGTTTTAGTTAACGGAAAAGAAAAAGGCAAATTACGAGCTATAGAAAGAATTATTAAAAAGAAATTTGTGGAAGGAAAAGTGCCTTCTGGTAAAGAAATTGTACAAAATCAATTAATGAATTTAATTGATAAGGTGCAAAAAACAGAAGTGAACGAATCTGAAATCAATGAATTTTTACCAAATATTTACGAAAAATTAGAAGATTTAAATAGAGAAGAATTAATTCAGAAATTTGTTTCCTTAGAATTCAACTCTATGTTAGCTTATTACGAAAATGCTAAAGATTTAAATGATTTAGGTAGAGATAACTCTAGAAGAAGAGAAACTGCTGATAATATGACTCGATTTTTTATCAATATTGGTAGAAAAGACAGCTTAAATCCTGCAAAATTAATCGGATTAATTAATGATCAAGAAATTGGTGACAAAATTGAAATTGGTGCCATTGATATTTTAGATACTTTTTCTTTCTTTGAGATTGATAAAAATTTCGAAGACAAAACATTAGAAGCTTTTTCAAGCAATCAACCAGATTTTGACGGACGAACTGTAAACGTAGAAATTACGAAAAAAGAACGTTCTGGAGGTGGAAGAAGAGGTGGTAAAAAACCTTTTGGTAAAAAAGATGGTGGTTTTGGAAGAAGAAGAAACTCTGAAAGTTCTTCTAGAAGAAGTGATGATGGAGGCAGAAAAAGATCTGATAGAAGATCTTCTGAAAAACCTAGAAGTTCTGGAGACAGAAAATCTAGTGGTTTTGGTAGAAAACGTAAAGAAAGATAGTCTCTTATAAAATTAAAATAAGCCTTATTAAAACTGGATACGCCTCAGTTTTAGTAAGGCTTTTTTTGTGATTAATATTAAACCAATTCCTTTTATTATAATTACTATTTTAAAAAAATTATTCAAATAAAAAACCCATCAAATTGATGGGTTTTTGTTTAACTAAAATAAAAATTATTCGTTAGAACCGATATTACCCTGAGCTACAATTGTACCCAATTCTGTAGCACTAAGATGAACGTTAATATAACCATTGTATGTTAATATTTCATCATAAGTTATCACAGTATTATCATCTAGCATTTCTATTTGCGTAATACTCATACCGTTATTACCATTAACAGGATTGAATGTAAATGCTATTCCCCCACCAGTTGTAGCATCATTGTTATGAATGTGTGCAGGATGAGAGCCATTCGCAGGTGTATTTTCAATAGATAAAATTGCTAAAGCACTACCATCTAATCTTTTATAAAAAGTAGCAGTACCAGAAATACCAACAACATCTTTTTCTGCTAGCATATATTCTTTATAGTCTCCTGTTAAATCATTTTCACCAATATCTCCCTGAGCTACAATAGTTCCTAATTCTGTAGCACTTAAATGTACATTTACATAAGCATCTAAATTACTTACATCGCTATAAGAAAATGCAGAACCATCATCATAATTAGATAAGTTTGTAATACTCATGCCAGTATCTCCATTTACAGGATTAAAAGAAACTAAAATCCCACCTCCTTCTGCAGCTGTGTTTTCGTGAATATGTGCAGGATGTTCTCCTCCTGCAGGAGTTCCACTTAATTCTATAATAGCTAAAGC
>NZ_JBSSBG010000028.1:0-26439 GCF_054968445.1 Polaribacter sp. M10 | reverse complement strand
CAACTCTTTTAATCCCTCTGTTCTTTTCCATTGATGAAAAGAACCAAAAATCTAGACTTATTTTATTTTCTTTAAATGCTACTATCCCTTTCACGATCCATGTCCAGACCGTTTCACTACGTTACACTCTTTGGACACTCCTCAGTTACAGTGATATTGAATTTTTACAGAAAATTAAAGTATGTCGATAAATCAAATAGGAAAAACCAATAACGAACATCGAATATCGTTCTTCATCCATCGAACAACGAACAACCAATAACGAACAACGAACAACCAAAACAGATCTCTCCACAAGGTCGGAATGACATATGTACTCTCAATTTAATATCTACCTGTCATTTCGAGTAGAGCGATAGCGGAACCGAGAAATCTCTTAGATCTCTCCATAAAGTCGAGATGACAAGCTGAATACATACTGATTATCGCTGAAACTAAAATATATTTTGATTGAAAGTACCTTGCTTAGCAAATAGCCAAATAGAGGAATCTACCAGTTAGTTGTACATTTAGAATCTAAAAAACATATTAATTTGTCAGTTCGAGTGATTTTGAGGTACGAGAAATTGTATCGAGAACCCATTTAATGGATAAAATTTTTATTCTCGATACAAATTTCACTCATTTCAATCGTGAAATTCACTCGAATTGACAAAATTTTATCTAAATCCACAACAGCAAGATCCATTAATTTGTAATCACTACAATTGAGTCTCTTCACAAGGTCGGAATGACATATATATTCTCCATTCAATATCTACCTGTCATTTCGAGTAGAGCGCAAGCGAAACCGAGAAATCTTTACATTCAAAAACTAAATACAATCTCACTAACGGACATCCTAGAATTTTCGTAAGAATACAAATACTATGAAACGGCAAGCGTCCAAAGAGTGAAACGGTCTGGACGCGATAGTGGAATAGTATATAGTATTCAAGAAAATTATAGGAAGTCTAGATTTTTTTGGTGAAGCCTGTTCCGAACTTGTTTCGGGGTTCATCAATGGAAAAAAGAATGAACATTATTTTATGAAAAAATAAATTCCTCCACAAGAATTCGCCTGTCATTTCGACCTTGTGGAGAAATCTAAACTATAGTTAACTCGTATCAAAAAAAAAGTGGAGTTCTAAAACTCCACTTACTCTAATCTATTCTAATACGCTTACTTAAAAATACGCTTGTACCATGGTTTTTTAGTAACTTCTAAATAGCTTGCTCCATAACCATAACCATAACCATAACCATATCCATATCCATATCCATAACCTCTGGTCATGTCAGTATCGTTCAATACAATGGCCATATTATTTAATTTTTGTTCAGTATATAAGTTTTGTGCTACTTTTAGCATGCGTTTGTCTAAATAATTGGCTCTAGACACATATAAGGTAATGTCTGCATGTTTTGAAATTAAAAAGGTATCCGTCACCAAATTTACGGGTGCAGTATCTACAATGATAAAATCATAGTCTTGTTTTACCTCTGCAAACAATTGTTTGGTACGATCACCTAATAACAATTCTGCAGGGTTAGGTGGAATCACACCAGAAGCAATAATATCGAGTCCTTTTATCTGTGGAATTGAAAATTTAATATCCTCTAAAGTTAAAGATTCATTGGTAATAAAGTTGGTAATTCCCTTGCGTTCTGGAATTCCTAAATATTCCGTTACTTTGGGTGCTCTTAAATCTACCCCCAACAACAAGACCTTTTTATTAGATAAAGACAAAGCTGCTGCCAAATTAATAGAAATAAAAGACTTCCCTTCACCACTAGTCGTAGACGTTACAAAGATCGTTTTCCCTTTTTCATTGACTTTGGAAGCCAACATAAAATCTAGATTGGTTCGTATCAAACGAAAGGCTTCTGCAGTACTGGTTCTAGAATCACTTTTAATCACCACTTTTTCATCGGTTTCTGAATGCGGTACGTCTCCTAAAAATGGAATGGTGGTGTTGTCTTCAATATCTTTACGAGTATGAATTTTAGTATCCAATAGATTTTTGATGTAAATAAAACCAAAAGGAACCATGAACCCGATGAGAAATGCTGCCAAATAAACAATTTTCTTTTTAGGAGATACCGGTACCCCATTAGAATAAGCGTAGTCAATAATTTTGGCATTAGGTACAGTGACTGCCAAAGAAATAGCCGTTTCTTCTTTTTTCTTTAACAAATAGGAATACAATTCCGAATAAATTTCTTTTTGGCGTTCAATATCAATCATTCCTCTTTCAATCAATGGAATGTTAGATATTTTAGCCGACACCTTTTGAGCTTCTTGTTTTAATTGTTCCAATTGTATTTCTAAAGATTTTTGCAGATTGGAAATACTAGCAAGCAAACTCTTTTTCAAGACTACAATTTGTCGGTTCAATTCAATCAATTGTGGGTTCAATTCTCCTGCAATCACCAACAACTTATTTTTATTTAATACCAATTCATTATACTGATTAATAGAAGACGATATGGCAGCATCAGTAAAACCTAAATTAGTCGGTAGAATCTCATTGTTTTCAGATTCTTGGGTGAGTTTTTTTAAAATCCAATTTGCCAAACTCAATTGGCTTTGAATCTCCACAATTTTAGCATTGTTCAAAGAAACTTCTTCTAATGCCAAGGTTCCTTCTGTACTTAACCCTGTAATCCCATATTTAGTCTTGTATTCCTTTACATTATCTTGTGCTAAAGCCAAATAACCACCGACTGTTTTTAAGCGTTCGTTGATAAAAGTTTTGGTTTTTTGAGAAACCAAATTTTTATCATTGATAGCATCCAAATTGTATTGTTTCACCAATTCATCTAAAATAGCTACTGCTTTTACTTGCAACACATCTACTAAATTTAAATTTAATACACTAGAGTTTTTATCAATAGCACTTATATTGATACGACTTCTGTAATTGTCAATTACAAGATCACGGGATGTAATTTTAACAAGAATCGATTTTTCTAAATCAGCTGAATTGAAATGGGAAGTTTTTTCGATCCTAAAAGGAAAATATTTATTTCCTAAAACTTCACCAAAACTAGCTGATAAACTTTGTCTTAAATTAACATTTTGTATTTCTAATTGATTCTTATCCACAATGGTAACCACAAAGGAAGTATCAATTTGTATATTCTTGGGTTCTGAAGATAAAAATTTAAGCTGGAGGGGTAAATCTTCATAAATTTCAGTAGTTTTCACCCTTCCTTCGAAAAAATAACGCACATTCAATTCTAAGGAATCCACCACATGGCCAATAATCTTACGCGATTTTAAAATTTCAATTTCATTTTCAGGATTGTTGGCAGAATTCCCACCGATGATTCCCAAATCTTCAAAGGCAGCCAATTCTGTAGAAATTCCCGATTTTTGATTGTCCTTGATCATAATTGAAGCCGTAGCACTATAGGTCGGTGTGGCATAACGTAAATAGACAAAGGCTGATATCATGGCTATCACTATCGAAAAGACAATCCATCTCCAATTAAGAATATATTTGTCTAATTCTTCTCTGATATTAATGGAATCATTCTCACTTTTCTGATTAAAAACTGAAATAGTATTGTTATTATCTTGCATAAATTATCGAGTGAATAGGGTGATTAAAGAAACTAAAAGCCCTGTCATAGAAATGAATAAGGAAGTACTTGAATTTGAAGATGCCGACTGAATTTTTGCATAATTGGGCTCCACATACACCACATCATTTTGTTGTAAATAATATACTGGTGAGGTAAACAATTCTTTTGACAACAAATCCACTTGGTACTGCACTTTTTTCCCGTTTTCTTCACGATTGACTAAAACGTTATGTCTTTGTCCAGAAATGTTTAAATCCCCCGCCAAACCAATGGCTTCTAAAATGGTAATCCGTTCATTAGGAACCGAATAACTTCCAGGCAAACGTACATCTCCTAATACGGTTACTTTGTAATTCGCGATACGGATGTTTATGTTTGGATTTAAAATATAATCTGGATCTAGCTTACTTTTTAAAAATTCAATCAATTCATCACGGGTTAAGCCTCCTATTTTTAATTTCCCCAATACCGGAAAATCTATTTCTCCCTTGGTATCCACCAAATAACTTTGCTGTTGGGCCACCCCAATGGCAGAATTGGATGAGGTGGAATAGGTTACAGCTGCCAAATTAAAGGGTTTTACGGCTTCGGTATCCAACGCCGTAATGGTAATTTGCAACAGATCATCCGGTTTGATGATGGTTTTGTAACTGTTGGATACTTTAGATTGATCTATTGTGTCGTTTTGAAAATAAATAATTTCTTTTTTTGAAACGCAAGCACTTAATTGTAGCAACAAGACAAGCAATAAAGTATATGTTAAAAAGTTTTTCATAAATATATTTTGGGCTAAAATAGCAAATTCTTTGGAATTGTAACTAACTAAACTAAGGATTGTTTGTAAGGTCATTACGAAGGAGGAACGACTGAAGTAATCTGTGTCTTTTGACTTAAAGATTGCTTCACTCCGTTCGCAATGACAATATAGCGTTCGCAATGACAGTATAAAGGTCGCAATGACGTGTTGTGATTAAAACGCATTTTCATCTTTTTTAAAAAACATCGACCAGGCTGTAATCACTACAATTTTCACATCTAAAAAAAAACTCCAGTTTTCTACATACCAAATGTCAGCATTGGCTCTATTTTCCATATCCTTAACTTGTTTGGTTTCTCCTCGATAACCATTGATCTGTGCCCAACCGGTTACGCCTGGTTTGGCAAAGTGGCGCACCATAAATTTGTCCACCAATACCCGATATTCTTCGGTATGCTTTAACATGTGCGGTCTAGGCCCCACCAAAGACATGTTGTTTAACAATACATTAAAAATTTGTGGCAATTCGTCTATACTGGTTTTGCGCATAAAAGCGCCAAATTTGGTAACTCTCGAATCATTCTTAGTAGCTTGTACCGAATCGGATTCTTTGTTTACAGTCATACTTCGAAACTTGAAGCAATCAAAGGCCTTACCATCTTGGCCCGTTCTTTTTTGCACAAAAAATACAGGGCCTTTACTGGTTAATTTAATGATAATCGCAATGATGGGAAACAACCAAGAAAAAATGAGCAATACGACCAAAGAAGAAAAAGTAACATCAAAAGCCCTTTTGATAAATCGATTGGTAAAACTCTTCAAAGGTTCACTTCTCAATTTCATGATCGGAACATGCTGAATGTAATTGATGGAAAAGCGTTGGGACAAATACTCCGAAAATTCTGGAATTACCCGAACTCGAATCATATTGTTGTCCGCATAACGAAACAAATCATTAATTAATTTGCTTTGATGGTAGGGCAAAGAAATGATGATTTCATGCACATGGTTTTTTTCTAAAAAATCAAAGATTTGTGATAACTTCCCCTTGAAATGCGCTTGCAAATCTTCGGTGATGTTTGCATCTGTAAACAAACCGGAAATTTTAAACCCATAATTGGCATTGAAATAGACCTTATCAATCAATTTCAAAATGTTTTCATTCATCCCAACCAACACAATCTTACTATAATTGTAACCTTTTCTACGATATACCTTCACCAAGGTATAGGAAACAAAACGCCAGCATAAAACCAAAACGGTAAAAATCAATAGTAAATACAAAAAGAAAACCCTCGAAAATTTATAATCTGTAATAAAGAAAATAAGTCCTCCACATAAAAAGCCAAAGGTCACTAGGGTGTATAAATTCTTCCCCAACAATTTGTGCATGTAAATAATTCTGGGCACTTCGTAGATGTCAAATTTTAAATTCAACCCCACCCATAAAATACAACCAACTACGATAAAGCTATTGTAAAAGATCAAACTTGGTACCTGTCCTTGAAACACCATATAATTCGCCACAAAAAAGGCAATCACGAATAGCAATACATCCACAATGGAGAAGATTAAAGGAATGAATTTGGATTTATTTTTTTTCATATATTTTTTTTATAGTTCACAAAGATACATTTTTACCATAAAGCCTTAGATGCTAAGAGGCATAGCGCTTTACTTTTGGCAAGGCATATTGTTTTATTTTACGTAAAATTTTAAAACTTAAAGTTAAAACACCCCACAAAGGGTATTTTTGAATGATCTGCAAATCTTCTGCAGACTTTTTCTTTTGCAATTTTAAGGTTGTGCTCTTGCCCCCCAAGCGCATTTTTACAATAAAATCATCCAAAAAATATTTTTTAATGCTGTCATTAAAGAACCATCGCAAAGAAATTTCATAATCACTGGCAATGCGATACGATTCGTCATAAAGACCATAGTTTTCAAATACTTCTTTTTTTACATAAATGGTGGTATGCAAAGGGATCCATCCATACTTCAAGTACTTTTTTTGATAGGGTTTCCCTGGATAGACTCGTTTAATATGATCAATCGCATCCCGTTCTACATACAATCCATGGGCATACAACAAATCGGCATTTGATTGTTGAAAACCTTGAACCACCTTTTCTATGGTGGTGGATTCATAAAACAAATCATCCGAATGTAAAATGCCAATCACATCCCCTGTGGCTACTTGAATCCCTTTGTTTAAGGCATTGTACAAACCTTTGTCTTTTTCAGATTTGTAATAGCCCAATTTGGGCACATAAGGTGCAATCACTTGTTGAGTGCCATCAGTAGACCCCCCATCGATAATAATGTGTTCGATATTAGGATAGCTTTGTGCTAACACCGATTGAATGCAACTTTCGATACAAGCCGCATTGTTATAGACAATGGTAATGATGGATACTTTCATAGTGGTGAAATACTTCTTTTAAAATTATTTTCGATCTGCTCATCCTATTTTTCGGGTATCAGTTTTATATTGTAATGGGTCTCCAAAAATTGAATAATTTTTTGTTTATCCGTACCGCATTTTTTTTTAATTTCAAACACTTTTGCATCAACCAAAGTTCTGTACCACCAACCTTGTAAAAAATGCCATAGAAACCCTTCTTTTCCTTGTGAAAAACCAAACTTTATCAAATATCGGTATAAAAAATACAGGAACGAGCGCCAAAATAAAGGCATTTTTGCATATTTCTTCTTTTTGATTCTCTTTTGCGCTGCATCTTCAGACAATTTGGAGTTTCCTTTGGCCTTTGCTATCAAATCCAATTCAACATCCAACAATTCAATCGCTTCTTTTATGGCGTAATTATTATGTTTTTGAATCCACCAACCCAATGAGTTCAGGTTATGATCTACAAAATAACCCGAGAACAACATTGAAGTACCTTGGGTTAACACAATATGTTCATCCATCCAGCGATCTTCACAAATACCATGGCCATATCGAAACATTCTTAAAATATTCATTTGTAACATCCCTTTTTCCATCAACACATTTAAAAAATACATTTTTCGTTCAAACACGATCCCTGAAACTTCTTTGGAAATATTTGGTAACTTTTGATGAATTTCAGCAATCAATGCATCAGAAAGATATTCATCTGCATCCAAACGAAACACCCACTCTGTTTTTATGGGCAGGTGCTGCAACCCCCAATTCACCTGTTTGGAATGATTGTTTTCCCATTTGTTTTGGTACACTTTTGCACCTAAATTTTCGGCAATAGCTGTCGTTTGATCTGTGGAAAATGAATCAATTAAAAACACCTCTTTAGAAAACAAAAAGGCATTCTTAACCGCTCTGGCAATATGCTTTTCTTCGTTATAGGTTAAAATGAATGTCGAAATACCTGGCTGCATAACTTTTAATCTTTTAATTCTCTTTGCTTTAAATATTTAGCAGGATTACCTCCTACAACCGTCCATGCTGAGACATCTTTAAAAACTGCAGCTCTAGCACCAACTACCGCACCTTGATGTATAGTGACTCCAGGTCCTACAAAAGCATCTGCAGCCACCCAAACTTGATCTTCTATTAAAATTGGAGCAACAAAAAGTGGATGTGATTTCTTGTTAAAGTTATGACTAGAGGCACACAAATATACTTTTTGAGAAATAGTTGCACCTTCTTTTATTTTTATTTTACCTTGGTTATAACAATCTACTTTTGGTCCAATACAAACAAAATCACCTAACTCTAAATTCCATGGAGCCCAAACTCTTACGCTAGAATGTACTGTACATGTATAAGAAATCTTTGCTCCAAATAAACGTAATACAAATGTTCTGTATTTTCTAAAAAACCTTAATGAAAAAGGCCTAAAAAAAATAATATATACCACTTTCCATAAAATTCTTGCAATCTTATTTTTAATTGAAAATTTATGACGAGTATCAGTCATTGTCAAACTATCATAACTCATAGTTGAATCAACTTTTATTTAATTTAATATATGCTATTTTTTTTCTAATAATTCTAGAAGCTGAGCTCGAAACTTCAAGTAAGCGTAATGTTTTTAACAAAAATTTCATTCTCTTTTTGTAAAATTCATAATTATTAGTATTTAAAGCAATTTCAAACAAAACTCTAGATTTGTAAGTTACTTTATACCTCATAGCATAAATAATTTTTCTTAATGGTGCAATTACAAAACTTCCAGCTTTTATTCTTTTTACTGGTCTGGCTTTGCCTTGTAGGTCCATACGATTCAAACGATATGACAGCCCCTCTCTACGTTGTCTAAACCCCCCAGATTGAGCATCTTTTACCTCAGCTTCAGTTATATCCACCAATGAAACCCTTTCCTCTGCTATACATGTCTTTAATAAATCGTCTATTTCTTTGTTTCTAATTATTAACATGTTTGTTCCCTGAGCATCTACTTCAAATTGAGGCAACCAAGCATCTCCAACAGTAATATCTGCAGTTTCACCTACAACATCATCACAAAAATTACAAGCTGGAAGCATCATTGCTCCTTGATTAAACTTACCTCCTATAACATTACCCGAATCTTCCACAATTTCTTTTGTTTCGGTATAAGCTGTAAATACGTAAGCACGTGCTGGTATACCTGGTCCTTTTGTTCTGTATTTAAAAGTACTAGCTTTTTCAGGTTCGATTCCTTTCCCCCAAGCTAAAGATAATGTCCAGTTTACACTTTTTAAGTGACCACAAACTAATGCCATAGTAAACTTTATAGATTCTTTTACATAAGTATCTTTAAGTTGAATTCTACGAATCGCTTTAATCATACAAGGAACTCCTACTAAAAGATACTTACCAGGCTTTTTATGCAATAAATTTAAAATTTCTGAGAGTTCAATTACATGATATTTGGTACGTGCACCAGCTTGAATTTCTTTTAAAGAAGTGCTTAGACCATATTTAAAAAAAGGATCTGTTGGGCTATCCCTTTTACTTTCTTTAACATGTATAACACCGTCAATAAGACCTCTATTAAATAAAGCCGCACCTATATAGGTACCAAAACCACCAGATGTCCCTCTACTTCTGTACTCATCTTCCTTTACATAACCTCCATATATGCTTTTGTAATTTCCAATATATTGACTTTTACTAGATTCTTTTTGATCAAAAAAAGCCAGTGATAATTTATCTTCATTATATTCCGGATTCAAAGAAGGACAAACAAAGTTGGCTCTTTGTTGTTTTTGCAATTCAACTTGAGAAATTTCATTAACGTTAGGTACATATTCTCCAAACTTATTTAACTCCATTGAAGTACCAGTGCTATATGCACAAGCACCACAACCTACACAAAACCCTCCGTCAACTACTTCTTTAATATTTTTAATTTTGTTCATATTTTGTATCTTTTATAAGGTTAAATTAAAGACATCTTCAAGTATTTTTCCGAGTCTGATATATTTTTTTGTAAAAGTTTTCTTACGCTATCAAAATCTATATCATTCATTTTTTTAAAATCTATACTACTCCCTTCTGTAAGCAATCTATCTTGTAAATTTACCATATCCATTAAACTTTGCTGTCTACTGTTGTTATTTTTACTTGCTGGAGTAATAGTATAAAAAGGTTTTTCGAAAATCAATGAAAAAATACTACCGTGAAAAGATGTGGTTAACACAAAGGAAGCTGAATTGTATAAACCTAAAAATTCAGCTGGCCCAAAGTCACGAATGTTTAACATTTTATCATCAGATTCTAAAGGGATTTCATTTTTACAAACTCTTATAATTTTATAACCTGTTTTCTTTTGAATTTTATAGGCCAACTCTTCAGCATATTTATTTCTTTTAAAAATAAAAAACAAAATATATGGAGTATCGCTTTGGTAAGGAACCATAAAACTTTGCCAATCAGACTTTGTTAATAATAAGGTTGGATCAACTACGTGCGTTGCTTTTCTGCCCGAAACTTCCTTAATAATGTTTACACCATCCGATTCTCTTGTTGAAACATGGGTTAAATTGTTGAGCCAGGCTTTATATTGAGCATAATAAGCTTGATCAATACTACCCACACCAAAACTCGATGCATAGGATACTTTATTGGCATCTTTAGGCGCAAAAGTTAAAAAATAGGGTGCAATATTGGTCCCGTTATTAGGGTTCCAAACTTGATCGCTACCCACAATAAAATTATTATAGGTATGCTGGGCATTGTATAATTCGGAATAACTTTTGAATGGTTTGGAAACTGACGTGTTTTTGGCATGAAAGTGATCAAATCTTTGTTTTCTGAGCTTAGCTATTTTCGGATATTTAAATGCGCTATATTGATCGAGCCACTTTAAGACAGTATCTTTTAAGGTATTTTTAAAAGTGGTTTTAATTAAAGGATTAGCCGATGCTTCTTTTATATAATTGGGATTCTTGTAATATAAATAATTGATAATTTCATTATCGTATCCCAATAATTTTAACTTGTGGTGTAAGGCAAATGCTTGTAATTCTGCACCATAATTATTGACATTTAATATTGTAATGATTCCTGTCTTTTTCATTTATTATAAGTTATTGTAATGTGGATATTTTAAATTACTTGATAGAAAATTATCTATTAGCACATAAATCTTTTTCACTCAGACCTAATTCATCAATTGATTTTTTAAGCATTTCTTCATGTAATTTAATTTCATTAATTTCAAATCTCATTTTAATTTTTTTAGCAGGTGAACCTCCAACTATTTCATAAGGCTTTACATCTTTGGTAACAATAGAGCCTGCAGCAATAATAGCTCCATTTCCAATTTCAATACCGGTTAACACAATTGCGTTAGCACCAATCCAAACATCTTTACCTATTTTAGTTTTACGAACAATACCTCTATCACAAAAAATCATTGGTTTTCCTGAAACATTAAAAGTATGATCTCCGCCAATTATTTTAACATCATTGGCTATCATCGTGTAATCTCCTATTTCTACATTAGGATAAATAAGACTATTAGTACCTACATAAGAAAAAGCACCTGCCTTTAAATCTGATGACAAATAAATTCCTTTAGCCACATAAAACGTTTTATGAATATTTTTTTTATTTAAATTAAATTTTTTCCTAACAAAATACATTTTAATGTATTTGTATAATTTTTTTAATACGATTTTCATTGTAGTAAAGATTTTTCCAAAATTTCTTTTTGAACAACAGGATTGTATTTTTCATCAATAATTTTAAAACATGCCTTTCTGTGTTCTTTAAATTTCTCCTCATCCATTAATAACCAAAATTTAATTTTGTCAGCTAAATCCTCTACATTATCCTTTTCAAAAAAGCTACCAGTTACGCCATCTTCTATAGCTTCAAATTCAGGCATTTGTGCTTCAAAATTAGAATGTGTAACTACTGGAGTCCCAAATACCAAAGAATGCATTGCTGTTAAACCAACATTACCTGGTGCAATACATATATGTGAATTCATAAAAAAATCACCAATTAAACTTTCATCATAACAAGCTCCATAAAACCAAACTTTTTTTTCTAATGATAATTTTTTAGTTAATTTTTCTAAACCCTCTCTTTCATCTCCATCTCCAACAAAAATTAAATTGCATTCAATATTATTATCTCTTAACAAATTCATTACTTCTATAATTTGATGTAGCTTTTTAATTTTTGTTAGTCTTCCTGTAAAAATTAATACAGGGTCTGTATTTTTAAAATGATCTAAGTATAAATTGTTTTTTACAAAACTATTTCTAATATCGATTTGATTTTTATAATCTAATGAATTATATATAACAATAATCTTTTTTTCGTTAACACCATAATCAATCATTTTATTTTTTGCATAATGGCCATATACATATATTTTATCACATAAGGCCCACAAAAATTTAAAGATAAATTTCTTTTTTTTTGATAAATTAAAAGTTACCCCATGTGTCCAAATAGAAGCTTTTTTTCTTAGAATTTTACATATAAATAAAGAGCACCATGTACTAATAAAATAAGGGTTTCCTAAAAAAATATAATGATCATATTTTTTAAATATCAAGCTAACTACCCCTTTCTGCCACAACATTTTTTTTTGAAAAAACCATTTATTTTGTAACAATTTGAAATCTAAAACTTCTTGCTGTATCACTTTAATAGAACCGTCTGTATTAACACCTGCAGCCAAATCAATCTCTAATTTTGTAGAACTCTTAAGTTCTTTAAAGATTGGCAACCTATAATGTGCTATGTAATGGTAAATTATTATTATTTTCATTTTTTTTATTTTCTAAATGAACTGTAAATACTAGAAAAACTACTGGGATAAATTTAATATATAGATATGGATTACCAGAAGAATATGATGATAATGTATTATATAAACAAAATAGCATTGCAAAAAGTGTAAGTTCATTTTTTAATTTAAAAAAACTCCTTATCGGGTATATGATAACTAGATAAACAAATAATATAAAGCCAATAACACCCATATCGAAATAAGATTGTAATATCGGGTTATCCAACCATTTTGTCATATACCCCGCTCCAAATATATAATTGAATAAATTAAAATTATTGTCAATATAATTATAGGCATAAAGCCTTGTCTTATACCTATAAATAGCTGATCCAGTACTATCTTGAACTTCTGCATTACCTAAAATATTTAAAACACCTGAATAAAAATTATATATAAATTCATTTACAATTTCTCTCACTGTATCTAAAGAAAAATAAATAAATAATGAGCATACAAGTAAGAATAAAAATGATTTTAAGTATTTTAAAATTTCTTTACTATCTAAATTACCCATCTTATAAAAAAACAATATTAAAATAATAATAGCTGTAAAAATAGGAGTTCTTTTTGTAGACATAAAAATTACATAGATATCTAGTCCTAAAAACACAATAAAAAGAAACCTGAGTTTTGATTTCTTTACTAATAAAAAGAGAACAGCGATAAAATTAACTAAAGCCCCAAGAGCTATCGTAAACGTATCTAAAACATAACTTTCAGATTGCCTATCTAAATAGCTTTCAGAACTCGTGACTATACCTGATTGTAAATAATAAAATCCAAAGAGTGAAACTATACTGGATATAAAAAAAACATTTTTTATTAAATTTTTGAATTTAAAATTAGTATTTTTTGATGAATAAGCAAAAATCAAAGCAATAATATAAAAATGAAAACTTAAATATTGACTTGTTAATTTATCTGATAATAAACCATATATAAGCATCAATACTTGAAATAATAAGATTATTTTAAATTTTTTATTAAATAAAGGAAGTTTGCCTAAAAAAATATTTTTAAAAGACGTCATAAATAAAATTGAAAAAAACATAAAAACAATAGACCACTTTATAATAGGGAAAACTTGAGTTAAGTACATACCTAAAGGAACGCCCATTAATGTTAATGATATTCCTGTATTAAATAATAATGTTGAATTTGTGTTCTTCAATTTCTATGTGTCTTAAATAAGTTTTTATAATTAGGAAAAGCTTTTGTACGCCAATTCTAAAATAATATTAATTTTTTCTTCAGAATAGTTATTTAACACGTGATTTCTTAAAATTGGTTGATGGTTTTTCTTATGCATTGATTGCAAAATCGCTTTTCCAATTTCATCAACATCAAAAGGATTTACACTTAATGCCATATTTTGGTAATACTCTTTTGGCCCACCAATATTAGTAATTACAATTTCGCAACCAAACCTAGCGGCATTTAAAGCAACAATACCTACCCCTTCTAAAATACTTGGTAAAGCAAATACTTTTGCTCTTGCATATAAATCTTTCATTTCTTCTTCAGAAATAAAACCTAGTACATCAATGTTTTTGGCATCTCCTATTTCTTTCTTTAGTGGAGCAAATTGCTCTTCTGTACCTTTTGCTCCAGCTAATACCAAATTAAATTTATATTTTTTTGCTGCTTGTATTAATCTTAACACATTTTTTCTAGGTTGGTAAATAGAGCTAATGTGTAAACAAAAGTTTTCTTTTTTTATAGTTGCGTATTCTTCCGAAAAAAGATCTTCATAACTTAGTGGAACTTTAAAAATTTTTGAATCATTAAGATTCATAGCTTCACTAAAATAACGAGATTCGTGGTCTGATCTTACAAATACACCCTTAATATATGGTAAGGTTTGCTTTAGTGCATATGTAGAAGACCATAATCTGAGTTTTTTAGAACCTAAAAAGGTAGAAAGTTTATATTTAAATAAAGATTGGTTAGAATCTATAATTGGTGATATAACAATGTTTTTATTTTTTTTATATAATTCACTAACAAAAGAATATATCCAAATACCTTTACCAAACACGTGTATAACATCAAAAGAAATCCAATTATAATTACCCCATGGGTTTATTTCTATTACTTCATGACCATTTTTTCTTAAACCTTTAGCCCAAGTAATAGCTTGCCCTCTAACACCATTAGATTTGCCAGACAAAACAATTTCTGGATAAAGATAAAACGCAATTTTCATGTTTAATTATTTATATTATTCTCTAAAAATGAAATTGATTTTTCTCTTTCTAAATTTAATATCTCATCAACTTTTAAATAATCTATATCTGTTTTAATTATTTCTAAATAATCTTTAGTATGTTCAGTTATTAAACGATGTTCTAATTTTAACATTTTTAAGAAAGAATTAAATCTTGCCAAACCTCTTTTAACATTACCAATTATTAAAAATTGTTTTTTAAAAATTACCGAAAATAACATACCATGAAAAGAATCTGTTACTATAAACTCAGCGTCTCTAAATCCTCTTAACCAATTGGACATTGGAGGGTATATATAATTGTAAAAATCTAACCCTTTATTTTTTATAATTAACGATGGGTTTTTCTTGTAATTTATGGAGTTGATTTCTAAATCTAAATTTTTAGCTACGTTTCTTATAATATCCCATTTTTCCTTTTTTGTATCTAAAACATATACCGTAAGACATTTTTTTAAAGGTGTGCTATATTTCTTTTCTATGATTGGGATATAATCTTCAGCATTCAGTAACAAGGTTGGATCTAAAACTTGGATAGCGTTGACACCAAATACTTCTTTACAAATTTTAATACCAGAATTTTCACGAACAGAAATTGCTGTAAAATCTTTCATTAATTTAGAAATATCATTTAACTTTTCTTTAGTGCCGTCTACAGTATCTTTTCCAAAAGAAGCAGCATAGGAAATTTTCTTTACCTTAGGATCTTCCACAAAATCTAAAAAAAAATTATTTTTAATACCCCCAATATGTTCAACCCTCCATACTTGATCACTTCCTACTATAAAAGCATCAAATCCTTCATTATTTAACTGACGCATTTTTATTTGAGTATCTATTTTAATCGTTCTCGGTTGAATCCATTTATCACTAAACTTTTTCACATTTTTTATTATATAGCTATGAAAAAAATACTTCTGTACATAATATATTAACGTTTTTTTCTTTCTTGCATCCCACTGTCGGTCTACTAAATACGCCTCATAACCTTTACTTTTTAAATAATTTAATAGTGCAAATGCTTGTAAAACTCCTCCATAATTTCCTTTTAATGGAAGTGTTAGAACACCTATTTTCATTTTATTTGTTGTTTTATCCATTATTTTCTATTGTATAATAGTGATTTAAAAATATTTTTCTCATAGGAATTCATACCTAACATCCACATTAATCCTATGAATACTATACCATACAAAATGATTTCTAAAATGTAATTTATCAAAGAAAACTCAAAAGGTATAAAAGTAGTAAAAAGTTGAAAAATTATTACTGATAACATTACGGGCATACTTATTTTTAAAATTTCTATCCAAAACTTACCAATATTAAGTCCAATTTTTTTATGATAATAAATATTCATAATTAAACCATTCCCTATAATTAAACTAGTCCCTGTAACTATTGCACAACCTAAACCTTCTAATTCTTTTGCCAAAGGCATGGTAATAATAATATTTAATGTTGCAACAATTAGCAGTGATATTGCTCTAAATTTTTGTTGATTTTTAGCTTGTAAAATAGTGATGCCTAAGTTCTGTATTAAAGGCACTGTTACAGGAATCATGATCCACAAAGCCATAGCATAGGAACTAGAGTAATCTGATCCTGCCCATAATTCTATAAATGTTTTACCAAATATAATAAAACCCGATAGTATTAAAGAGAGAACAATAAATTGTAAACGCCCAACCTTAATAAATATATCTGATAATTCATCATCTGAAGCTTTTGAAGTTACCATTTTGGTTAATTTTGGTAACAAAACACCTACTATTGAAGTAGAAAACGAAAAGTACAAATTTTTAACCGTCATAGCTACCGCAAAAATAGCTACTGCTACAGTACCTGCTACCGCCCCTAAAACAAATTGTCCAGTGTTCCAATAAACTTGATTAACTATTACAACTAAAAAAACGTAAAATGAATATCCGAGTATCTCCTTCAATAATGACATATCAAAAAAACCATAATTTGGATTTATACCAATTTTAATTTTACAATAGGCAAAATTTATGAGTAATGTAATAACATTTAAAGAAGTTAAAACTACAACTAAAGCAATAGATTTATAACCATACAATAGTAAAGGAATCATTATTAAAGGGTTAATAACTACTCTTAGAATGTTAACTATTTTAGAAAAGATAAAATTTTCATGTGCAATAATTATTGAACCGAATATACTAAAAGGAAAAGTTATTGCTAAATTAAATGTTAACAATGCTAATAGAACCTTAATTTTTTGTAGTTCTTCTAAGCTCATTGCATCTCCAAAAATTGCACTTGTATTAAAGTATAACAGACATCCAAGTAAAGCAACAATTACCCCTATTGCACTGTAAATGACTATAAACATACCATGCAAATTGTTTTGGGTTTTAATATCACCTAAGGCTCTATATTTAGAAGTAAATCTAATAATAGCATTTCCAAAACCTAAATCCATAATGGTTAGATATCCAACAACAGCTGCTGCTAAAGAATAAAGCCCAAATTCTGATTTCCCCAATGTCCTAATCATGAAAGGAGTATACGTAATTCCAATAATATTATTGAGGATAATTAATAAATATGATAATAATGCTCCTCCTTTAATTTGGTTCATTTGATTAATGCTATATGTTAATGAAATTTAACAAAAGATTCATTAGATCTTCTTTGTGACTTAGCAACAACACAATTGTCTTGAGCATATCCTAAGGCTAAATACATGATTACTTTTTCATGTTTTGGGATATGTCCTGCATGTTTAATTCTTTTTTCTGATTTTAATGAAACACAAGTATTTAGAGCACAAGATGCAACACCTAAACTATAAAATGATAATATTAATGACATACAAAACATGCCAGAATCAATTCCTATTTGATTTCTCTCATTTTTAGAAAAATAATTTATATCACCAGTTACTATTGCAACCGTTTTAACATTTTCTCTAAACCCTCCACTCCCGTTTTGCAAATTTAACATTTTAAGAGCATCATTACCTTGATAAACATGAACTTTCCAACCTTGCCTATTACAAACAGAAGGCGTGTATTTTGCTGTTTGTATTGCCTCGAGTACAACCTCTTCACTAACTTGTAGATCTTTAAAATTTCTAACACTAGCTCTTGCCTTTACAAATTCAAAATATTCAGTTTTAGTAATATTAGAAGTTTTAAAATTTCTAACCCCTCCCGTTTCATCTGTACTTTTTTTATTATTTATAAACAATTCTATACTGTCGATTAATTGAGACTTGTACTCAAATTGAGAATGATAGTTTAAATATTCTTTTAAAACAGCAATTATATTATAAGTTAAACCATCTTCTCCAAAACTATTAATATAACGTGGTGTTAAACGAAGAAGATCGTTTATTTTATGTTCTCCAAAACCAAGTCTTGGTTTCGGAAGGGCTAACCCTTTTTCAACGGTATGATATTGTTTGGTTAAGTATGCTTTATATTGGTCCTTGTTTTTGAGATCACTAATCTTAAAAGAATATTTCAAAAAGTTTTTTAAATCATATAATGCATTTAAAACTTCAATTATTGTTTGTTTCATAGTATATAAGTACTCTATTAATAATATTGATGTATTTAGAATTAGCTATTCTTCTTGTTTTTAATATCTCGTGCCCACTTTTAACAGATCCATATCCTTTTTCGTCAGCTTTACATCCCCTTGCATCGTGTCTTTTAACAAGGCTTCTAAGTCATATTCTGGTACCCAACCTAATTTCTCTTTGGTTACACTAACTCCTCAAAATACCCAATTGTTTTTTTCAATCCCTCTTCTAGCTGAATACTAGGCGCCCAACCATTTAGCTTTTCTTTGGCTAAGCTGATATCTGGTTGACGTTGTTTGGGATCGTCTTTGGGCAAAGGTAGGTGTACAATTTTTGAGTTTGAGTTGGTCAAACGAATCACTTCTTGTGCCAATTCTAGCATCGTAAATTCGTTTGGGTTCCCTAGATTTACAGGCCCTAAAAAGGCATCTTCAGATCCCATCATACGGACCATCCCTTCTACCAAATCATCGACATACTGAAAAGAACGGGTTTGCGTTCCATCCCCAAAGATGGTAATGTCTTCTCCTCGTAAGGCTTGCATGATAAAATTAGACACCACGCGACCGTCGGCTGGATTCATATTAGGCCCATAGGTATTAAATATTCGGATAATTTTAATGGCCACCTTGTTTTGTATGTGATAGTCCATAAATAAGGTTTCTGCACAACGTTTGCCTTCATCATAACACGAACGAATTCCAATAGGGTTTACATTTCCCCAATAGGACTCTTTTTGAGGATGTACAGCTGGATCTCCATACACTTCACTAGTACTCGCTTGCAAAATCTTTGCGCCAACACGTTTTGCCAACCCTAAGGTATTGATGGCACCCATCACCGAAGTTTTGATGGTTTTAATAGGGTTAAATTGATAATGTACAGGAGAGGCAGGGCATGCCAAGTTATAAATTTCATCCACTTCTGCATAATAAGGCTCCGTAATGTCATGACGTATCATTTCAAAGTTTGGGTTGCTTCTTAGTGCATTGATATTCTTTTTAGCTCCGGTAAAATAATTGTCCAAACACAATACCTCATTGCCTTCGTTTAACAAACGTTCACATAAATGAGAACCCACAAAACCAGCTCCACCAGTTATTAAAATTCGTTTCATATCCTTGTCTTTTTATAAACCATATTCACATGATTTGTTCACTAATTTTAACCTTTCCCAATTCCTTTAAACTGAAAACCGATACTTTTCATGGCTGCCGCATCTAATATATTACGTCCATCAAACACAAAAGCTGGCTTAAACATATGTTGGTAAATTTCTTTCCAATCATAGGTTTTAAACTCATCCCATTCTGTCAATACAGCTATGGCATGCGATTTGTTCATGGCTAGTTTCGGGTCTTCATACACAAAAACTTGTGCTTGTTTTTGTTTGATTTTTTCTGCTGCCAATCCTTTCAATTCCCATAAATAACTCAAATCCGCTCTAACTTTGGCTTCCGATACTTTTGGATCATATACATGAATTTCTGCTCCGTCTTCAATCAAATATTCAGCTACATAGATCGCCGCAGATTCACGGGTATCATTGGTATCTTTTTTAAAGGCCCAACCTAAAAAGGCAATTTTTTTACCATTTACCGTATTAAAAAGCGTGGTAATAATGTTTTTTGCAAAACGGTATTTTTGATGATCGTTCATCTTAATCACCTGCTCCCAATATTCAGCAACTTCTGGCAAATTAAAATAACGACACAAATACACCAGGTTTAAAATGTCTTTTTGAAAACAAGAACCCCCAAAACCTACAGAGGCTTTTAAGAATTTTGGCCCAATTCTACTGTCGGTTCCAATAGCATGTGCCACTTCATCCACATCGGCTTCCGTAGCTTCACATAAGGCAGATAAGGCATTTATGGATGAAATACGTTGCGCTAAAAAGGCATTGGCCGTTAATTTAGACAATTCTGAAGACCATACATTGGTGGTTAAAATTTGATCTGGTGTCAACCAATGTGCATAGACATCTACCAAAGCTTGAATGGCAGCCTGACCACTTGGCGTTTGTTTTCCACCTATTAAAACACGATCAGCATTAAACAGGTCGTCTATGGCAGTACCTTCTGCTAAGAACTCAGGATTAGACAGAACTTCAAAATGCACTCCATTTCCGTTGCTATCCAAAATGGTTTGTAAGGTTTCTGCGGTACGTACGGGTAAAGTAGATTTTTCTACGATAATTTTATCGGTGGTGGCTACTTCCGCAATTTGACGTGCACACAATTCAACAAATTTTAAATCGGCCGCCATTCCTTTTCCTTCTCCATAGGTTTTGGTTGGCGTATTTACCGCAATAAAAATCATATCTGCTGCGGCAATGGCTCCATCTACATCTGTTGAAAAAAACAAATTTTTACCTCTTGCCTCACCTACTACTTCCGCCAAACCGGGTTCATAAACCGGTAAATTGTCCAAATTCTCATCATTCCAAGCCGTAATACGATCGGCATTCAAATCCACTACAGTCACTTTAATATCAGGACATTTTAGGGCAATCACAGACATGGTAGGACCACCTACATAACCTGCACCAAGGCAACAAATATTTTTAATTTTTTTCATTTATGAGGGTATTATTATTATACTCAGTTTTGGAGGCTTCAGCACTGCACTACTCTACTTGTTTTAAGATTTCATGACCAGCCTTTAATAAATCAACATCCTTTTTCATCAATGCTACATCCCCTTGCATCATGTCTTTCACCAAAGCAGCCAAGTCGTATTCTGGAACCCAGCCTAATTTTTCTTTGGCTTTGGTAGGATCTCCCAACAATAAGTCTACTTCTGTTGGTCGGAAATACGAAGGGTCTACGGATAGCACTTCTTGGCCGATTTTTGGTAAGCTAGACTTCTCGATTACGCTCGAAGTGACAGTGGCATATTTTTCTTGGTCTATTGATTTGATAAACCCTTTTTCTTCTACGCCTTCGCCTTTAAATTCTATTCCAATACCTACTTCTGCAAAGGCCATCTTTACAAAATCGCGCACGGTGGTGGTAACTCCTGTAGCAATCACCCAATCTTCCGCTTTGTCGGCTTGTAAAATCATCCACATCATGCGAACATAATCTTTGGCATGCCCCCAGTCACGTTTGGCTTCTAAATTCCCTAAAAAGACTTTGTCTTGCAAGCCCAAAGCTATTTTTGCCACAGCTCTCGTAATCTTTCTCGTTACAAAAGTTTCCCCTCTTCTTGGCGATTCGTGGTTGAATAACAAGCCATTACATGCAAACATGTCGTAAGCTTCTCTGTAGTTCTTAGTAATCCAAAATCCGTATATTTTAGCGACTCCATAAGGAGAACGCGGATATAACGGCGAGTTTTCATCATAAAAACCACGTTCATTTTTATTTTCTGGCAAACCTCCAAACAATTCAGACGTAGAGGCTTGGTATATTTTTGTTTTTTTAGTTAAGCCTAACAAACGTACGGCTTCTAAGATTCTTAAAGTACCCAAGGCATCTACATTCCCCACATATTCTGGCATGTCAAAAGAAACCTTAACATGAGACATGGCCCCTAAGTTGTAAATTTCATCAGGTTGGCATTCTTGAATGATTCGCGTTAAATTCATCGAATCCGTTAAATCACCATAATGCAACTTTAAGCGTTGATTAGGGTCATGAGGATCTTGATACAAGTGATCGATACGATCGGTGTTGAACAAAGAAGACCTTCTTTTAATACCATGTACCTCGTAGCCTTTTTCTAATAATAATTCTGCTAAATACGAGCCATCTTGCCCTGTGATTCCTGTGATTAATGCAACTTTCATATTTTTTTATTGTTCGGTTTTTAACGGTTTAATTGTTTAATTGGTTAATTGGTTAATTGGTTAATTGGTTAATTGTTAACTACCTTATTGACAACCAAAAACAAATAAAATATATCTAATTTAATTTCTTTTTTAATGTGTTTGTATTCTTCAATTGATATTTATATAAAGCATTCAACTTACTTAATATACCGTCTAATTGAATTCTTATTGCTTCATATTTGTCTTCTTTTATATAGCTTAAATCCAAAGCAGTGTTTAAATGATCTATAATTTCTAATCCTGAAGCATAAGAGATGTTTGTAAAATGCGCTTGGTCAAAATTCGAAGACCTTCCAGAACCTTCAGCTAAATTCGCTGAAATACTTGCAGAGGCCCTATTGATTTGACTGATTAAATCAAAACGTTCATGCTTGGGAAATTGTGAACTCATTTTCTTTATCTCTATTTTAAATTTTCTTGCTGCTTGATACACATCTAGTTTCTCAAATGAATAGGTTTTATAGCTCAAACTTATTGTTGTTTAACTGTTTATTTGGTTATTTGATAAACTGTTTATTTTTCATACTCAAACTCTAATCTCGGATTAATAGTTTAATTGTTTAGTTGGTTAATCTCATTCTTAACCCCTAAACCCTAACCTCTAAACCTTTAAGCCTCTAAACCTTTAGCCTCCAAACCTCTAATCTTTACTCTATTGTTTATTAGTTAAAACTGGTTAACAGTTTAGACCTCTTCTTTAACCTCTAAACACTTAAACTCCTAAACAAACATCTCATCCTACATTTTCACTTCCTTAAAACGATCTATATGTTCCAAAAACCAATCATAGGTCTTTGCAATTCCTTCATCCAATTCGGTTTGATATGCCCAACCTATAGCTTTCATCTTAGAAACATCCATTAACTTTCTTGGGGTACCATCAGGTTTGTCTGCATCCCATACGATGTCACCTTCATGCCCCACTGCCTTCTGAATGGTTTCTGCCAATTCTTTAATGGTAATATCTTTACCCGAACCTACATTATACAAATGCTCTGGCAATTGATTTTCTAGCGCATACACCACGGCTTCTGCCATATCATCTACAAACAAAAACTCACGCATTGGTGTACCACTTCCCCATAAAGTTACAGGGGCATTATCATTTAATTTTGCCTCGTGAAACTTACGGATCATAGCCGGTAACACATGAGAGGTTTTTAAATCGAAATTATCAAAATACCCATACAAATTGGTAGGCATTAAGCTTACATAATCTTTCCCAAATTGCTTTCGGATGGCCTGACACGCTTTTACTCCAGTAATTTTAGCAATCGCATACCACTCGTTTGTTGGTTCTAAAGCATCTGTTAATAAATAATCTTCTTTTAAGGGCTGAGGCGCAAACTTAGGATAAATACAAGAACTCCCTAAGAAAATAAACTTTTCAATCCCTGTTTTTAAGGCCCCATCAATTAGGCTATTCTGGATTTGCATGTTCTCCATCAAAAACTGATACGGGTAATCGTTATTGGCTAAAATACCGCCTACACGAGCAGCAGCATCAATAATTGCATCCGGTTGTTCTTCTTGTAGAAATTTAAGTACGGCTTCTTGGTTTTTTAAGTCTAACTCTTTACTAGTTCTACCAATTAGATTTGTATACCCTTTTTTCTCTAAAGCTCTCCAAACGGCTGAACCGACCATACCTCTATGGCCTGCGATGTAGATTTTGGAATCTTTTTGCATCAACAAATTATTTCTTTTTTTGTTTTAGATTTTCTTTCTCTTGCACTTCTTTACGCAAGCCGCTACTCGAAAAGCGGTGCTCTCTTTTGTTGTAAAACAATTCGATGCCCGATTTCTCACAGTATTCTCTACCCGTAAATGGCTTGTTCATATATTCATCACCTACAATGCGCACGTCTATTTTAAAAGAACGCAACACATCTTCCAAATCTTGCTCGGTAGCATAAGGTACAATCTCATCCACAAACTTACAGCCTTTTAACTGAATGTAACGTTCTACCACAGATTGAATCGGTCTATTTTTTTCTGGACGATCTAAGGTTGGATCGGTTTGTAAGCCACAAATTAAATAATCACATTCTTGTTTTGCGTCTTCTAACATTTTTACATGCCCTGCATGAAACAAATCGAATGCACTAAACGTTATACCTATTTTCATGTTAATTTATTTTTATTCTTTTTTGTTGATTCTTTTTCGTTGGCCGTTGTTCGTTTTTCGTTGGTCGCTTTTCGTTAGACGATGGACGGCGGACGATAGACGAAAAACGGTGCTACTCCCTACCTTTCAATAACCAGGAAGAAGATTGTATTTTATCTCCCAAACCATCAATTAAGGTTACCCCTAACTCATTACAAGTAGGCACTTCTGGGATAGAGTTGTTGTTTTGGTCTCCGCCATTGGCAAAAGCGAAATCATATTGCTCACCATATTCTTTTACTAAGTGGGTAATCGAAGCACAAACGGTTCTGTCTTGATCTACCGAGATAATGGCTTTATCTACCGCTTTTATATTGCTTACAATAATCAAACGCTCGTCTTCTTTTTGGAAGGCTTTCGATCCTTTTAACTCCCTTTGTAGATCGCTGTTGACAATCACAAACAATTCATCTGCTAAGGCTTTGGCATTGTTAAAGTACTCTAAATGCCCTTTATGGATAGGATTAAAATAACCTGAAACGATAATTGCTTTCTTTTTCATTGTTACTGTTTTCATTAATACTGAGACAAATATATGTTTATTTATTTAACTACAAAATGGATGTTTTTCCCCTTTTTTAAGAATTGTTAAATTCCTAATATCGTGTACTATTTTTATAGATTCCTCAGAATCAGCCAATCCGAAACCGTTTCCTTTTATGATTTCGGCATAACTCCGATTGTGCAATTCTGTGAACCCCGAACTAAACTCAATTTCTTCCTCATTAATCGTAATCGATCGATAGGTTCTTTGCCCTTTTTCCTGCACCGCTTTCGGTAAGGAATGTTCATCAATCGACAAAAACCAACGTACTCGAGCTCTTTCAAACTCCAGATACCCCGAAGCTTCATGTTTCGTCCTTAAATGTACAATATTTTCTTGAACTTCTCCAAATATCCAAGAAAGCATGTCGTAAAAATGTACGCCAATGTTGGTGGCAATCCCACCCGACTTGCTTTGATCTCCTTTCCAAGAAATGTCGTACCATCGCCCTCGTGAAGTAATATAGGTTAAGTCTACATCGTACTTTTGGGCGTTATTTGCAGCCTCTACTTTTTGCTTTAATGCGATGATACTAGGGTGCAAACGGAGTTGTAAAATGGTATTTATTTTTTGACCAGACTCTTTTTCTATGTCTTTGAGAGCATCTACATTCCAAGGGTTTAAGACCAAAGGTTTTTCACAAATGGCGTCTGCTCCTCTTCGCAAGGCCATCCGAATGTGTGAATCGTGCAAATAATTGGGCGTACAAATCGACACATAATCCAAGTGCGTTCCGTTTCTTTTCAATTTTTCAATATGACGATCAAAACGCTCAAACTCCACAAAAAAATCAGCTTTAGGAAAATAACGATCCATGATTCCTACACTATCAAACTTATCTAATGCCGCAATTAAGGTATTGTTGGTTTCTTTAATGGCTTGTAAATGCCTTGGAGCGATATAACCCGCTGCTCCTATTAATGCAAAATTCTTCATTTTTATTTTTTCACTTTTTTTGCTATGTAAGGTTCGTTTTTCGTTTTTCGTTGCTCGACTATCGTTATTCAGAACTCATAACTCATAACTCACAACTCTACTCTTCACTATTTTTCCACCTCTGCCCTCTCTCCTCTCTAATCTATTTTCTCTATTCTTGTTTCGTGGTTCGTTGGTCGTGTTTCGTTGATCGATGCTCGTGGTTCGTTGGTCGTGTTTCGTTGTTCGTGGTTCGTGGTTCGTTGTTCGTTGGTCGTGTTTCGTTACTCGCTATCCGTTATTCCTAATTCAGAACTCTCAACTCTTAACTCGTAACTCAAAGCTCTAAACTCAAAACTACAAACTACTTCCAGAATCCAATACTAAACATCAAACATAAAATATTTTCTACTTCCTAACCTCTATTTTCGTGGGTCGTGGGTCGTTGGTCGTGGTTCGTTTATCGTTGCTCGACTATCGTTATTCATAATTCAGAACTCTTAACTCGTAACTCTAAGCTCTAAGCTCTAAGTTCTAAGTTCTAAGTTCTAAGTTCTAAGCTCAAAACTACAAACTACTTCCAGAATCAAATACTAAACATAAAATATTTTCTACTTCCTAACCTCTATTT
>NZ_JBSSBG010000027.1:0-31442 GCF_054968445.1 Polaribacter sp. M10 | reverse complement strand
AAACCTGAAGGGTCTGCATTATATAAAATAAGAAAGACAATTTTAAATGACTTATTCTAAAGCAAACAGGTGTAATTTCTTAACAATAAAAAGAAGTCTTTCAATCTCTTAGGGTCAGTTGTAGTTAAACTGTTCAGGTTTAGAAATCTGCAGAATTTACTTTCAAAAATAATCACTTTTAGCATGAATTACCTTAAGACCCTTCAGGTTTTGAAAACCTGAAGGGTCTGCATAATATAAAAATATGAATGACTATTTTATAGACTTATTGTAAAGTAAATAGTCGTAATTTCTTAACAAGAAAAATAAGTCTTTCAGTCACTTAGGAGTAGTTTTAGACAAAATTGTTGAGGTTATAGAAATCTGCAGAATTTACTTTAAAAAAGTATTACATATAACATCAATTATGCCTAGACCCTTCAGGTTTCGAAAACCTGAAGGGTCTGTATAATATAAAATATGAATGACTATTTTATAGATTTATTGTAAAGTAAATAGTCGTAATTTCTTTTTCAATAAAAAGAAGTCTTTCAGTCACTTAGGGGAAGTTCTAGTTAAATTGTTAAGGTTTAGAAATTTGCAGAATTTATTTTCAAAAAGTATTACATATAATATCAATTAGATTAAGACCCTTCAGGTTTTCAAAACCTGAAGGGTCTGTTTTGTATAAAATATAAATGACTATAATAAAAGACTTATTGTATAGCAACAGGCGTATTTTCTTAACAAGAAAAAGAAGGAATTCAGTCACTTAGCAGTAGTTGTAGTTAAATTGTTAAGGTTATAGAAATCTGCAGAATTTACTTTCAAAAATCATTACTTTTAGCATGAATTACCTTAAGACCTTTCAGGTTTTCAAAACCTGAAGGGACTGTATAAAATAAAATATGAACAACCATTTTAAATCCATCATCCTGCAAAAAACAGGAGCATCATCCCTACAAGAAAAAGAAGTGATTCAATCACTTTGGAGCGGTTATGGCAAAATAATTCGAGTAGCATTACAGGGAAGCCCTCTAAAAAGTGTGGTTGTAAAAAATGTACAACTGCCAAAACAGATGAATCACCCAAGAGGCTGGAATTCTGATATTGGGCATCAAAGAAAATTAAAATCCTACGAAGTAGAAACCTATTGGTACAAAAACTACAGCAACCAAAGTAAGGCGCGTTTGCCCAAATGTTTGGCAATTGCACAAGAAAATGACGAGGTTTTAATGGTTTTAGAAGACTTAGATGAAGCAGGTTTTTCATTAAGAAAACAAAACCTAAGTTGGTTAGAAATTGACGGGTGTTTGCAGTGGTTGGCTAATTTTCACGCCAGTTATTTGGGTAAAGATTCCAAAGGGATTTGGGAGGTTGGTACGTATTGGCATTTAGCCACAAGACCACAAGAATTAGCAGTTTTAGAAGATATTCCATTGAAAAAAGCGGCAATTGCAATTGATGATAAATTGAATAATTGTAACTTTAAAACTTTTGTACATGGAGATGCTAAATTAGCAAACTTCTGTTTTTCTAAAAACGGACAAGTGGCTGGTGTCGATTTTCAATATGTAGGTGGTGGTTGTGGCATGAAAGATGTGGCTTATTTTATTGGGAGTTGTTTAGATGAAGAAGATTGTGAACGACTGGAATCTAAAATTTTAGACACCTACTTTACCCATTTACACAAAGCTTTGGGTGATAAAAATGAAGCATTAGAAAACGAATGGAGAGCTTTATATCACGTAGCATGGGCAGATTTTCATCGTTTTTTAAAAGGATGGAGCCCTGGGCATTGGAAAATTAACAGTTATAGTGAACGGATTACAAAACAAGTCATTAAAAATTTATAAAATGGATTTACAAAAACTTACAGATATTGCCATAGAAGCAGCTTTAGCCGCTGGAAAAGTCATTCAAAAATACATGAATGATGACGTTACTATTTTAGAAAAAAAAGTAGGAGATTCTCTGGCCTCTCAAGTACTTACAGAAGTCGATTTAAAAAGTGAAGCAACTGTGTTGTCTTATCTTTTGCCTACTTGTAAAACTTACGATCTGGGATTGCTAACAGAAGAGCAAGAAGATGATAATAGTCGCTTTGCAAAAGAATTTTTCTGGTGTATAGATCCCATAGATGGTACATTGGCTTTTATAAAAAAGCAAGCTGGTTTTTCGGTGTCAATTGCATTGATTTCCAAAGAAGGAATACCACAAATCGGAGTTGTTTTCGATCCTACTACCAACAATTTATATCACGCCATAAAAGACAAAGGTGCTTTTAAAAATGGAAAACCTTGGCAATTTAATGAACCAAATAATTATTTAACCTATACTATCGAAAAAGACTTATCAGATTTACCCGAAAAAGAGAGGTTTATAGCAGTTTTAAATCGAGAAAAAGAGAAACTAAAACTGAACGAATTGAAAGAACATTTTGGTTCGGGTTCTGTTTTAAATGCGATAAAAGTTGCAGAAAATAAACCTGCCATAATGTTTAAATTTCCCAAAAAAGAAAAGGGTGGAGGTTGTATTTGGGACTATGCCTCAACAGTGTGTATTTTTAACGAACTCGGTTTAAAAGCTCGGGACTTTTATGGAAACCCACTAGACTTAAATAGCTCAAAAACTCCGCATATGAATGAGAAAGGGATATTCTTCTCGTCATAACGAATGCTCTAGTCTTGCGAACTCCTTTTGTCATTGCGAGGTACGAAGCAATCTCATCATTACAACCAACAGATTGCTTCAGGCATTCTTCCTTCTGCAAAGATTAGCTGTTTGCAACATTCGGCGTTTTTCTCTTCATTTTAATCTTTCATATCTAATAATTTGGCATTAAAATTGCAATATTTTATTAACTTTGTATATATAAAATATTAAGTCGACTCGATTAAAGCCGTTTGCTTTAATAGGGCCGCAACAAAATCCTCGGTTTTTGAACCGAGGTTCTTTATTTTCTATTTTTTCTTTTTTAGTAATTTTTCTATTTCTTCTAATTCTATTGCATCTTCTTTTTTAGCTTCTTGAATTTTTCTGTTGGAATCGAATTCGGCATATATTTTTCTAACTTTTTCTTCCATTTGCTTGTTAGAAATACTACCCAAACTTTTTAACACTTTTTGGTCGTTAAACTCTAGTACTCTATCTACATTTTCTTTCCAGAATTTCATTGTAATGTCTACACGATTTTTTGCTCTTAGCTCTGCTGTTTCTATAAATATAACTACCAACCTATTTAAAGAATCTAATTCGTCTTCATTTAAATAATTTTTTGCAATAAAGATGTCTTGTTTTCTTACTTGGTTACCTTTCCAAGTAGTTAATGCCATATTAGGGTCTTTTGCATTTGCTCTTGCAAGTACTAATTCTGCTGCTGTTTTATGAGTTACTGCATAGAGTAATTTGTTTTGTGTATCAGCAAAAAACATTTGTGTAGCTTTGTCTGTAGGGTCGTAATCGCTACTTAATGCAAATAAATCTCTTACTTTTTGATAGAAGCGTTTTTCTGAAGCTCTAACCTCTCTAATACGTGCAAGTAATTCATCAAAATAATCGGGTCTGCCATCAGGATTTTTTAAGCGTTCATCATCCATTACAAAACCCTTAATCATATATTCTTTAAGGTTTTGGTTTGCCCAAATTCTGAATTGTGTACCTCGTTTACTACGTACTCTAAACCCAATAGCCAAAATCATATCTAAGGCATAAAAAGTAACATTGTACTCTTTACCATCTTGAGCAGTTGTTAAGTAATTCTTAATAACTGAATTAGATGATAACTCTTTTTCTTTCAATATGTTAGATATATGCATACTGATGTTTGGTATAGAGGTGTCAAAAAGTTCTGCAAGTTGACTTTGATTCATCCAAACATTGCCATCTTTTGTATATAAACTAACAGAAGCTTTGCCATCTGCTGTATTGTAAATAATGATGTTTTGTTGGTTGTTTTGCATATGAATTCTTTTTAAAACTTTCTTTTTCTACTACTTTTCTATTTACTTATTTCCAAAGTGGTTCTTGTTGCCAATTGGCTTTCATATCTAAAGCATTTGGGTCTATATTTGGATACTTGATAAATAATGTATCTAATTTAGAAGTAAAATCATTATTAGGCTGAATTGTGTTTAAAACATACTTCATCAAACACAAATGCATATAAAGTTTGTTAGTCTGTTTTGGAATATTTTCCTTTTCTATAATCCAAGGATTTGGTGGTTTGGGTAAAAGTTTTACTGTACTTGGTAAGTTTCTGTTCCATAATCTAGAATGATGTGCACAAAAATTCCGAATCTGTGCAATAGATTGTAACCAACTTGGTAAATAGGTATGATTTACAGCACCAAATTCTTGTGCAATTAAGTCTTTAGATTTTACAGAGTGTTTTAAATTACCATATAGTTTTGATAAGTTACCAAAACTAACTTGTTCTAAACTCTTCCAAGAAGGTGGGAATCTTAAATCGTCTTTATGCTTTTTAAAATGATGTTTTATGGTAACATCTTTTCTTCTTGCTCTAGTTACTTCTTCTTCAATTTTTGCTAATGTTCTAGAGTATTGTAAACTATCAGTAAAAATTTCTGAATTACAAAACCACCAGGGGTCTATTTCGTGAGAAAGATGATAAATAAGCTTGGTTCGTAAACTAATTTCTATTTTTTCTATAACATCAAAAAGCAACAAACGTAGTTCTGCATCAAAATTATAAAGAGCTATTACATCTGCAAACCTACTATTGGGTTTAAAGATATGTTTTTCTTTATTTTCTTGCATTACATACCAATATTCTCCTAAACGATAATAGCTAATATTAGATAAATATTTTTCTGCTAAAACAGTATTTTTAATTAGCAACCCTCTTTCTTGTAGTTGTGCAATTTGTTCTTTTATGGTAAATGCTTTTTTACTAAACATAAGTAAATGTTTTTTTGGTAAGCAAAATAAGAAAGGTGTAAAAAGCAAAAGACACACCCTGGGACGCTGTTCTATTGGGTAGCGTGGTGTGTACTGTTGCTGCAAAAGTACAATTTTTATAATATATTACACTAGTATTTGTTTGTTTTTTTTTCATATTATTTTTTTTTAATTTGTAATAGATTGCTTCGTGAGTTTCTGAAACAAGTTCAGAACAAGCGCAATGACTAACTATTCTCCACAATTTCAATTTCCTCATCAGTTAAACCATACAACTCATAAACCATTTGGTCTATTGCTGCATCTGTTTGGTTTATTTGGGTTTGTAAGGCTTGTGCTTTTTGTTTGTTTTCTTCAAAGAGGTCTAACCACTCAAACTCATCTTTTTTGGTTAGTGTTGGTATTGGTTCTAAATCTTCTTTTGCTCTTAATTTATTATTGGCTTTTATGGCTTTGTTGAGCTCTTTTATAAAATCTCCAAAATCTAACACGTGCCAGTTTTGTAGTTTTGATGGAGGTTTAATCTTTAGTTTACTCAATAAATAAGTTCTAAATTTTTCTAAACAACTATATAGTTTATTTCTATTACCTTCTGATTTTAAACTTAAGTTTTCTAAAAATTCTATATGATTATCTAAAGTAGGAAAAGGAATTTGAGCTAAATAATTCGATTTATATCTAATTCTTCCACCATCTTTAATATTACCTAAAATAGGGCAATAATTACTAGCTAAAAACCTAAACATTTTAGAGTTTAATATTGGTAAAAAATAGATTTCTGATTTAGGAATAAAAAAACAAGTCATATCTGGAATACTACCTGAATAATCTATAGCAAATCTATTACTGACAGCAATATCAGGGTAAATAATTTTAGGATTTGAATAGTCAAAAAATTTATTTACTTGCTGTAATTCATACCAAAAATGTGTTCCTTTAATAACTCCTTCTCTTATAATTGCTCTTTTTATTAGTTCTTCTTTTGAATTTAAAAAATAATTATAAGTATTGGGGTATTTTTTTAAATCAATTATTTCTTGCTTATTATTTGTAAACTTATAAGGAAAAAATACAAATTGATTGCTAATGTTAAATCTAAATTTCTCTAAATTTTTACCAAATATTATTGGCTTAAATAATTCTGATTCATTAGAATTATTAGTGATTTCTTTAACTTTATCCTCGTTAAAAATTAATAACTTATTAGCACCTGTTTTTATACCTGCTAAAAATTTACGCTCAACTAATTCACCAAATTTAACATATTTACTTTCTAACTTACCTAGTAAATTTGTTGTCTTTTTATCTTTTAATTTCCAGTCATTTTTTACAAGAGTTTCTTTTGAAATATTAATGATATCTAAAGTATTTAAATCACCTCTTCTTATCTGTTCTAAATTGGTCACTTCAGATAATAATAAATCATTTTCGCTAACATTTTTATTTATAATTGTAATACTAGGGAATGTACCAACACCTTCAAAAATATTTGCCTCTCCAAAATCAATTAACCTAACTAACTCATAATCATTACCTATTAAAAAACGAAGGTTTTGCCCATATTTAGATTGCAACCATTTATTAGGAGCAATGTAAGATAGAACCCCATTTATCTTAAGAATTTCCATCCCTAATTCATAAAAATATATGTATAAATCAGCGTTACCATGATATGATTTGTAATTAGATTCTAGAAATTTTTTATATTGAATAATTAATTCCGCTCTTACATAAGGCGGATTCCCAATCACCACATCAAAACCACCTTTTTCAAATACTTGAGGAAATTGTGTTTCCCAATGAAAGGCTTTATCACCAGCCACTGTTTTGCTGTCTATTAAAGAATTTCCACATTTTATATTGCTACTTAAATCGTTTAATTTTCTACGAGGTTGTGCAGTACGTAACCATAGAGAGAGTTTGGCAATTTCTACAGATTCTTCGTTTAAATCTACCCCAAAAATGTTGTTTTCTAAAATGGTGTTTTCAATATCTGGAAATTGTAAACCACCACCTAAAACTTTTGTTTTAAGTTCGTCTATATAAGTGTGTTCTGCAATTAAAAAGTTTAAGGCTTGGTTTAAAAATGCACCAGAACCACAAGCAGGGTCGCAAATGGTGAGTTGTAAGAGCCAATTTCTATAGTCATCTAATAGCTTTACTAATTTTGTAATGGTGGTTTTTTGTCTGTTTTTACGTCCTTTAAAGTATTCTTCTTCTTTTATACCTAACTCAACTTTCTTTTCTGTACAGAGTTTACCAACCGTATTTTCTACAATGTATTTGGTAATGTATTTGGGAGTGTAGAATACTCCGTCTTTTTTACGTTTGCTTTTTTGCTTGTCGAAATCTGCGCCTTCAATTTCTGCATTTACGCTTTCTATTTCATTTAAAGAATTTTCAAAAATGTGCCCTAGAATATTAACATCTACTTGACTTTCGAAATCGTACCCTGCTAATTTTTGGGTGTGTTTGTAGAGTAAATCGCTATCAATTTCTAAACCATCTAATAAACTATCTTCTTTAAACAAACCACCATTATAAGCGTATATTTCAGCTCTTTTAGATGTTCCTGCTCTTCCTTGGTCTAAGAATTTAAAATATTGTTTAAATAGCGTGTATAGTGGTCTGTCGTCACCAAAATCTACATCGTCTTTCCATTTGTCTAATATTTGCTGGGTGCTATTTGCAGGCAATAAACTTCGGTCTTCTGCAAAGAATATAAACAGAAAACGGTCTATTAATTTTTGTGATTTTTTAAAGAGCGTTAGCTTTACGTTTTTTTCTAATTGTTGTTGTTCTTGAGATTTCTCGACTTCGCTCGAAATGACATTAGTATTTTTTAATCTCTTGGCATTTTGTTTTACCAAATCTCTGTATAACTCTCTTTTAAAAAGTGAATAGTCTTTATAGAAATCTTTAGTAATTTTTTCTTCTTGTACTATAGATGCTTCTTTAATTTTTAAAGGAACATTGTTTAGAATGTTGTCTTTCTGTAAGCATAAATAGAAGAGTTGAAAACGTTCTTTGGTGAGTTCAAATAAATTAAACTCTTCAAACTCTGTGGCATCATTGATATAGAAACGCAACTTCTCAAAGTTAGATGTAATTACATACACGCAGCCTTTTTGATTTGCTTTATAATCAAAGGCTTGTTTGCGTATGCTTTCTAAATCTTTGGTTTTTGTGCCTTTTAATTCGATTACGCCTAGAGCAATATCATTATGCAAAATTGCACCATCTGCTTTTCTAGAATTGGTTTGATTTTTATACTCGGCTACTAAATTAAAATTGGCTTTTGGTTTTAGAGTATAGTCTAAAATATTGACAAATAATTCTGTTAAAAAAATACCTTGATATTCTTCTTCTTTAGAACTTCTTATGTTTTCTTGAATAGTAGGGTTTAAAAAATACTTGACATACTTTTTATAGGCTTTTTCTATAACAGTATCTTCTTGTAAGTTGATATAACTTTTTAATACTGATGTTTGGTATAATGACATTGTTTTCTATGCAATTTAGTAAGACTTAAAAATACTAATCTTTTTAATTCTTACTGCATCAGTAGGTAATTTTTATTGCATCAGCATGCAATAATTACTCCATCAGCATCCGACAAAAGTTGCATACGTATGCAATACAGGTGCTTTTTAGGCATAAAAAAACCTCAATACCCAATGGTATTGAGGTTTTGCCAAACAGAATTTAGCTGTTTAACTTGCCTTACTAAATGTTAGGTTCTTTAATAAATTACGTAATTTCTTAGCAGGTCTAAAAATAATTCTAGAATTGGTAATGCCTGCTGCAGATACTTCTTCAGCTGTAGCAAAGCCTTCAGAGCTTAAACTTACCTGAAAATTACCCAATTTGCCCAAACGCACAATGCGTCCTTGCCCTAATTCTCTTACAATGTTTTGTTCTAGCACATTTAGTACTGCCAAACAATCGGTTTCTGTAACCGTACATTGTTCTGAAATTTGTTCTGCAAGTGTTTCAAAATCTACACTTCCGTTTGCTACTACTGCTGCATAATATTTTTTTGTTGCAGTAATATCTTGAGGGTTTACCCTCTGTAATGGTCTATATTTTATAGACATAATTTTTAAGTATTTAAATTGTATTGCATTTAAAAGAGGTTGCAATACAGACACCTCTTACAGTACGCTTTTAACACTCTGCAATACATATATTGCCCAACTACACACGGTTTTGTATAGTACAACCATAACTTTTTAGTAGTTATAGGAGTCTGATTGAAAGAAAATTAAATCATTTTTTTACCAGCTGCAAGGTGTTGGCTTGCAATTAAATATTAACAAAATATTTTTGGTAAGCTGTAAGAAGTATTGTAATTTTGAAGTACCAAAACGAAATTACGTAATACCAAACAGTGTTACCGATTTTACAAAAAGTCTTAAAGCAACATCTTTAAGGCTTTTTTGTTTTTGTAAAAATACAACATCATTTATTAGTTAAAAATAAATTTACCAATGAGTTATGCATAAGTTATCCATAATTTTAACTGAATTAAAGCACTTGCTTGTATCTCTACATTGTAAAATTAAGTGCTTTTTTTCTGCTGGCAATGGGTAACCTATTCACAAAACCCTTGAAGTTTTCAACAAAAACTACATTTTTTAATTCCTAAGGTATTTTTTCTGTCCATTTTTTTAGAAAATACTAATTTTGAAGCTTATTTTTACTGTAAGATTTTTGCTAAAAATCAGACCTATTTATGGCAATACACAATGCATAGTCACTTATTAAAATGGAAAAATACCTAGAAATTATAAAAAACTCGTATTCCAGTTATTGGAATTACCTTAAAAATTCGGTTTTAATGGAGCTGAATTGGGAGAACTATTTCTACGGATTAATTATCATTTCATTAATCGTTTGGGGTTTAGAAGCCATTTTTCCTTGGCGTAAAAATCAATCATTATTCAGAAAAGATTTTTGGCTAGATACGTTTTATATGTTCTTTAATTTCTTTTTGTTAAACTTAATTGTGCTAATTGCGTTATCAAATTCAGCATCAGAATTGTTTAATGATGTTTTGGGAGTAGTAGGTTTATCAATAGCTAATTTTCAGCTTTTAGAATTGGATGAATTGCCTTTTTTTGCAAGAATATTTATCTTTTTTATTGTGGTAGATTTTGTACAATGGTGGACACACAGGTTGCTGCATAGAGTAGAATTTCTATGGAATTTTCATAAAGTGCATCACTCTGTAAAACAAATGGGTTTTGCTGCGCATTTGCGTTATCATTGGATGGAACCTGTAGTGTACAACTCTTTAAAATACATTCCGTTAGCAATTATTGGCGGGTTTTCTGCGCAAGATGTAGCTTTTGTACATTTTTTTAACATTACTATTGGGCATTTAAATCATGCAAATATCAATTGGGATTATGGCTGGTTCAAATACATTTTAAACAATCCGAAAATGCACATTTGGCATCATTCTAGAGAATTGCCAGAAGCACGTAAGTTTGGCGTAAATTTCGGAATTACACTAAGTATTTGGGATTATATTTTTAAAACCAATTACATTCCACATTCAGGTAGAGATATTGAGTTGGGTTTTGAGGGTGATGAAAATTTTCCTAAAAGCTTTATTCAGCAAGAAATGTATCCTTTAGGTAGAAAAATCAATAAATTTTAATGGCTATTTATTTTAAATAAAATTCGTAATTTTACATTAATTAAGTCTGCAAAACACGAAAGTCGACTTCATGTCGTTATTTTGAATTTATTTTGAAATTAGTGTTTTAGTGGGCTTATTTTATTCAATACTGATTTTTAAAATAAAACATGTCTTTTTCAATGTGAAACACAACTTTAAATTCAGAACTTTAAACTTTGAATTCATTTACCCCAAATGTATCATCGCAAAAACAGCATAATTAATCATGTCTTGGTAATTGGCATCAATGCCTTCAGACACTAAGGTTTTTCCTTTATTATCTTCAATTTGTTTTACACGCAACAACTTTTGTAAAATTAAATCGGTTAAAGAAGAAACACGCATATCTCTCCAAGCTTCACCATAATCGTGATTCTTGTTAAGCATCAATTCTTTGGTAATTTTAGCATGTTTATCGTATAAAATTGTAGCTTCTTCCGTGTTTAAATCAGGATTATCTACAACCCCTTTTTCTAATTGAATTAAAGCCATAATCGAGTAATTGATAATGCCAATAAACTCAGATTTTTCGCCTTCATCTACTTTACGAACCTCATTTTCTTGTAGTTGACGAATTCTTTGCGCTTTAATAAAGATTTGATCTGTTAACGATGGCAAACGTAAAATTCGCCAAGCAGAACCATAATCAGACATTTTTTTAATAAATAAACTTCTGCAATTGTCAATTACTGCATCATATTGTTTTGAGGTGTCTTGCATTTTTGTAAAAAAGTATTTTTTCAAAAGTAGTAAATCTTATAGCCTTTTCATTTATTTTTACAATGAAATTATCAAACGCTAATCATGAAAAGAATTGTTGTGTTTTGTGGCTCTAGTTTAGGGTTTAATCCTATTTATAAAGATGCAGCCAAAGCATTGGGAAACTATTTTGTAAATCATAATATAGGCTTGGTTTATGGTGGGGGTAAATTAGGAATGATGGGCGTAATTGCTGATGAAATTCTGAGTAAAAATGGAGAGGTTATTGGCGTAATTCCTAAGATTTTAGAAAAGGAAGAAGTCATTCATCCGAATGTTGTAGAAATGATAATTTGCAAAAAAATGAGCGAACGCAAAGTAATTATGAGCAAATTAATTGATGGCTATATTACGCTTCCTGGTGGTTTTGGTACTTTAGATGAGTTGTTTGAAGCGCTAACTTTAGGGCAATTGCAAATTGAACAAAAACCAGTTGGCCTCTTAAATGTCAATGGGTTTTTCGATGCAATTTTACTACAATTAGACAAAATGGTAGCAGAGGGGTATTTAAAAGAAGTAAATCGAAAAATGCTAATTGTAGGAAATTCTGTTGATGATTTAATGCAAAAAATGGAAGCTTATAAAGCGCCAAAAATTAGTGCTATTATTAATAAAGTTGTCAAATAAAATGACCATAAATTGTAAAGGTAATTTAGTGGATTTATCATCACCAAAAGTAATGGGGATTTTAAACATTACTCCAGATTCTTTTTTTGATGGAGGTAAATACAAAGACGAAACAGCAATTTTACGTCAGGTTGATAAAATGTTGACAGAAGGTGCAACTTTTATAGATGTTGGTGCATATTCTTCTAGACCAGGAGCTGCTCATATTTCTGAAGAAGAAGAACTGAAAAGAATAGTACCTGTTATCGATTTGCTGATAAAAAACTATCCAGAAATTATTATTTCTGTAGATACGTTTAGAAGCAAAGTGGCTGAAGCTACTGTAAATTCTGGAGCAGCAATAATCAATGATATTTCTGGTGGAACTATGGACGATAAAATGTTTGCAACTGTTGCTAGTTTGCAAGTTCCGTATATTTTAATGCACATGTTAGGGACACCACAAAATATGCAGCAAAATCCTGTTTATGAAGATGTAACTAAAGAAATTATTTCCTTTTTTGCCAAACAAATATTCGATTTACATCAACTAAAAGTAAACGATGTTATTATTGATGTTGGCTTCGGATTTGGCAAAACCATAGCGCATAATTTTAAAATTTTAAGTAACTTAGAGCTTTTTAAAAGTTTAAATGCACCCATTTTAGCAGGAATTTCTAGAAAATCGATGTTATACAAAACCTTAGGTATTTCTGCACAAGAAGCGTTAAATGCTACAACATCTGCAAACACCATTGCTTTATTAAATGGTGCAAATATGTTACGTGTGCACGATGTTAAAGAAGCTGTTGAGGCTATTAAGATTGTGGAGCAAGTGCTTTAATATGTCATTTCGACCTTGTGGAGAAATCTCATACTAAAATTAGGATTATGGATGAAAATTTAAAGAAATTTCCATTATTTATCAAAGCCAAAGAAATCTATGAACTAGTTGATAAAGTTTCTGTACTGATAGAAAATAATGAGGATGAAAATGATTTTAATAATCATTTATTGAATGAGTATAAAAATCAGATGCATGAAAATGCACTCATTATTCCTGCTAAAATTACTGGTGCTTTTTCTGATGACATATTGTATGATTTAAAAATGGAAAATGCTTCCATTATTAGAAAAGCTGCGAGAACTATTTTAACGACAACTTCAGGTTTAAGGATGCTTGGTTTTAATGATTTGGATTATTTAGAACTTATTAGAAATGAAATTGAAGAATTTAGAATCTTATTTGCAGAATGGGTAAAAACATTTGATGAATGGAATTATATAATTGATAGGTGGGGATTATTTAATCCTCCAGGAGTAAACTATGATGACTATGATATTGATGATGATTTGCCTTTTGAAAATCCTTTTGATGATGAGGTTTAATTTCAATCTAAAACTAATTCTTAAATTAATTTTTTAAACAAAATTTCCAAACAGTTTGTAACGCTTTAAGCGTCTCCAACTCAACTGATATTTAAAAAGATATTCTTTATAAAGGTCAAACTGTAATTTTTTTCAGTTTTTTCTAAGATCACGAAATTACAGTAAACACAATAAAAAAAGACTCCCAAAATGAGAGTCTTTAAGTTTTGATTAAAAAAATAAAATTACAACGCTTTTAACCAAGCATCTCTTAATTTTTTCTTCGGATCAGATTCTGGTAATTCTTCAATTACTAAATTTTCGATTTCAGTTGTCCCTTTTACAAAATCGCTTTCTAGTTTTAGAGTTTCTCCATTTCTAATTACTTCAAAAGTAATTTTGTCTCCTGCTTTCCATTGTAAAGATTGCCCTATAAAATTTCTAATGTTTTGCAAGTTTACATCAGTACCGTTTACCGATTTTAAAACATCGCCAGATTTTACACCTAAAGCTGCTAAAGCCGTATTTTTTCTATTGGTAAAAAAGATTTCTTGTTTTTGATTTGCTGATAAAAAGATTTGTCTGTTACTATCTAAAAAATAACCAGCATCAATGTTTTCTTTTTTCTTAACAATACCAACTTTGGCTAACAAAGCATCGTAATCAATAGCAACATTTCCTGTTAAATGTTTCTCGAAAAAAGTACCAATAGAAGGATAGGTCATGGCTACAATTTCATCTAAAATTTCATCATCTTTAAAAGGTTTGTTTTGTCCGAATTTATTCGATAAATCTTTCATTAAATCACGAACTCCGTATTTACCTTCACTTTCTTCGCGCAATAAAATATCTAAAGACATCCCAATTAAAGCTCCTTTTTGATAAACGTTTCCATAGTTTTTGGCATATTTATCCTCTAAAATGTTTTTACTCATTTTAGTAAAAGACATGGTATCATTATAACGCATAGAGCTCGCAATTTTGCCTTTCATTTCATCAATAAATTCTTGCTCAGAAATTAAGCCTTGGTTTACCTGAAATAAGTTGGCAAAATACTCAGTAATTCCTTCGTACATCCACAAATGTTGAGACATATTTGGCGTGTTAAAATCAAAAGAATGTATTTCTTCAGAATGTACAGACAATGGAGTTACAATATGAAAAAATTCGTGAGAAACAGTTCCGTTAATCATTCCGTTTGCCAATTGCTCTTTGGTATACGTTTCTGGATAAACTACTGTTGTTGATGATAAGTGTTCTAAAGCACCAAAACTTTGCCAGTTGTATACTTTTGGATCGAACAAATACACCAAAATATTGTATTCGTTGGTCGTAGAAAAACCTTCTAAAAAATTGGTTTGTGCTTCAACCATTTTCTTTAAATCGGCTTCCATATCTTTAGCATTATGGATGTTATTTGGCGAATACACAGCCAAAGAAACAGCAACACCATTTACAGTAAAGTTTACCGTGTTTAAAGGCGCATACATAATTGGGTTGTCTGATATTTCATCGTATCTAGAAGCAAAAAACACATCTTTTGTGTTGTCTTCTTTAGTAGTGTTTTTATTGATTAAAGAAGAAGTTTCGTACAAATTCTCTGGATGATTTATGGTTAAATGATAAGGCGTTTCTTTGTTGCCTTTAAAATAACCCACAAAACCTGGTAAGTTTAAAAAGAAGTTTTTACCAGCTTCAATATTGGTTCCTGCCATTACATAAATGCCGTGTTTTTTCTTAGAATCGAAAGTATCATCCACCCAATAAGAAATTTTGTCTAGTTTTTGAGCTTCATTAATTTGCCAAGAATTTGGGTCTAATTTACTTACAGTAAGTTCGTTTCCATCATAATCAAACGCTTTTAAATCAGAAACAAACTGGCCATAATCACTCATGGCATAAGTACCTGGCACAATTGCAGGAATTTGGTATACAATTGATCTTTGGTTGATTTTACTTGGGTTTACTTCCACTTTTATTTTATCATCAACAACGTTATTCAAATCCATAGAAACCTGAATCGTGTTGTCTTTTTTGTTGATGTTAGAAGTTGCACAACTGCCTAAAAATGCAATCGCAATTGCAAAAAATAGTATTTTTTTCATTTATAAAATTTATAGATTCTTGCAAAAATATTAGATTTCATGTATTCAGTTACATATTTAACAAAACTTTGGCAGCTTGTAATTTATCAAAGAAAGCATATCGTAATCTATTTTAAAACCCTTATTTTTGCAAAATATGCAAGAAACGAAAAGACATCAATTAACAGACTGGTTACCAACTACAAACAGAGAGGTAAAAATCCGTGGTTGGGAACAATTGGACGTTATTCTTTTTAGTGGAGATGCCTATGTAGATCATCCATCATTTGGGCCAGCTGTTATTGGACGAATTTTAGAAAGTTATGGCTTAAAAGTGGCTATTGTGCCACAACCCAATGTAAATGATAATTTGCAAGATTTTGAGAAACTAGGCAAACCAAGATTGTTTTTTGCAGCAACTGGTGGTTGTATGGATCCTATGGTTTCGAATTATACAGCCAGTAAACGAAGACGTGATAAAGATGCGTACACCCCAAATGGCGATAAAGGGTTTAGACCAGATTATGCAACTTCTGTCTATTCTAAAATTTTAAAAGAAAAGTTTCCAGATGTACCTGTTTTAATTGGCGGAATTGAAGCTTCTTTAAGACGTGTAACGCATTACGATTACTGGTCTGATAAGTTGTTGCCAACTATTTTAGAAACCTCTAAAGCAGATATGTTGGTGTATGGAATGGGAGAACAGCCTTTGCGAGAAATTGTAGAATTATTGCAAAAAGGCGTGCCCTTTTCGAGCTTAAAAAACATTAAACAAACTGCAGTTTTAATCGATAAAACACAAGAAAAAATTCCTGTTGTAAATGATTGGGAAGATGTAACCATTAACTCTCATGAAGCTTGTTTGGCAGATAAAAAAACATTTGCTTCTAACTTTAAAACCATAGAACAAGAATCGAATAAATTAAAAGCAAGACGAATTTTTCAGGAAGTAGGGAAACGTACTTTGGTGATCAATCCACCTTTTCCTACAATGACAGAAGCCGAAATTGATGGCTCTTTCGATTTGCCTTATACACGATTACCACATCCAAAATATGACAAACGTGGGCCAATACCTGCTTTTGAAATGATTAAGTTTTCCATAAACATTCACAGAGGATGTTTTGGAGGATGTAGTTTTTGTACTATTTCTGCACATCAAGGAAAATTTATTGCCAGCAGAAGTCAAGAATCGGTTTTAAAAGAAGTAGATAAGGTTGCAAATATGCCCGATTTTAAAGGTTATTTGTCTGATATTGGTGGGCCTTCTGCAAACATGTATCAAATGAAAGGTAAAGTGCAATCTATTTGCGATAAATGTGTTGCACCTAGTTGTATATCGCCTGTAATTTGTTCTAATTTAGATACGTCTCACAAACCATTAACGGAGTTATATCAAGCTGTAGATCAACATCCGAAGATAAAAAAGTCTTTTATTGGTAGTGGAATTCGTTATGATATGTTAGTGCCAGAATTCAACAAAAATGCAGACCCAAAAGAATTGGATGCCTATACAGAAGAGGTAATGACTAAACACGTTTCTGGACGATTGAAAGTAGCTCCAGAACATACTTCTGACCCGGTTTTAAAGTTGATGCGTAAGCCTTCTTTTACCTATTTCCATAAATTTAAAGAGCGTTTTGATAGAATAAATATCAAGAAGAAATTAAACTTACAATTGATTCCGTATTTTATTTCTAGTCACCCAGCAAGTGAAGTAGAAGATATGGCAAACTTGGCTGCTGAAACTAAAAATATGGGCTTTCAGTTAGAGCAAGTGCAAGGGTTTACACCAACGCCAATGACGGTTGCAACTGTAATTTATTATTCAGGATATCATCCTTATACTTTAAAACCAACCAAAACTCCGAAGACAAAAAAGGAGAAAGAAGATCAGCATAAATTTTTCTTTTGGTATAAAAAAGAGAATAAAGATTGGATTAAAAAAACGTTGAACAAAGTTGGGCGTCAAGATTTGCTAAAAGTGTTGTTGCCAGAAACCAATTCTTGGCAAAAAAACAAAAAAGCAAAAGCTGCTAAAAACACTTTTGATGATGCTGTTCCTTTTAACAAACGTAAAAAGAAAGTAAAAAGGACGTCTAAAAATCGAAGAAGGTAAGTTTACTGAATTAAACTATTTTTATAAGCCGTTGGTAAAATACCATATCTATCTTTAAAAATTTTAGAGAAATAACTTTTGCTTGAAATGCCTATTTGAATACAAATTTCGGTCATGTTTAGATCTGAATGCATAATTAAATCTTTTGCATAGCCCATTCTTAAGTTTAAAATATAGTTGCTGATGGTAACCCCATAAAGGTGTTGTACTCCATTTTGTAACTTTTTAGAATTCATTAAAAAGATAGCGCTTAATTCTTTTATTGTTATTTTTCTATCAATATTTTTTAAAACGTATTCTCCTATTGTACTTATTTTTGATAGCTCTTCTTTAGTTAATTTCGTTTTTGATTGTTCTTTAGAGGTCTCTTTTTTATAAGCTTTAATTTGGGCAGCCAACATATTTAATACTGCACCCTCAGTTAATAGTCCAGCAACTAAATCTGTATCTTTGTTTTTGGTAACTATTGAGGCATACATATTCGTTTCAGTATCTATATTTCCTAAATGTCTGTAATGTGTATTTGTTGGAATATTCTGAAAAATATGTTGAATATTAGTGTAAATTCTTTGAGCGTTTCTTATGTTTTGTTTTACAAGAAGATTTGTGTCAATAATAATAATTGCGAGCTCTAGCTTTACATTTGCAGGAAAAATAATTTGTACAGAAGACTTGCTGCTACCTCTTACAACCATATTTTGGTTTTGTAAAATTTTAGAAAAATGGTCTTCTTCACAAAATTTGTGAAGAAAATATCCTTTTACATTGTAAGAAAAATAATAGGGTTTTTCATCAGAAAATTGAAGGTCTACAGTAAAATCTGACTTAAAAGTGATATTGTATACCCAAACTGTTAAACCGCTAAACAATCTATAAGAACTTATAAATCCATCAGCAATTTTATTTTTCATAGATAAAGTAGATGCGCTATTACCTTCATCTAAGTCAGCATTAAAATAATTTGCCATCTCTCTAACATGGTTAGAATTATGTTTTTCTTCTATACTTAACATAACTTAGACAGTTTATTAACGTATTTAAATAGCTTGATTGCTTAAAAATAAAAAAAAATACGTTAAAATTACTTTTTAGAGTTAATTATTTACTCAATTTTGTTAAAATAATTTTATGTAATGTATTAAATTTGATGTAGATACTAAGGTTGAGTAGTCTTTCCCCCAAAGCTTAATAATACTAATATCTTAGGTAAGGAGTTTAATATAAGTTAAGCTCCTTATTTTTTTTGTCTAAATTGTATTAAAAAAGAAAGTAAATGGGTCTCTTAAATAAAAACACAGACAACTTTTACTCAGGTAAAACTGTTACATAAATTTTTAGAATACTTTCGTTTACATAATCTGCATCAGCAGTAAAAGCTTTTACAATTAGCATGGTGTTTTGGCCAATAAACGCTTTATCAATTTTAAAATGAAAACGATTTGAATCTTGTTTTATCTTTAATTTACCCGTAAAATGTGCCAACTGATATTCAATTTTTCTGTCTTTAGGGTCATTGGCTTCTACTAATAATTCGTAATCATCACCAACTTTTAAAACTGGTTTTTTCTTTTGATTTGCATCAGATTTTGACCAAGAATTACCAAGATTATCAGAAATTTTTTGAATAGAGATAAAATAATCATCAACTAAATTTTCTTTATTATGGTAAATGGTTATGGCATTTTTTAAATCCATTACAATACCAGAAAGTAAATTCTCTTGACTTTGTATCAGTTCATTTCCGCTGTTGATTATTTTTCTGAATTGCCCAACTTCTTTAAAAAATACTTGAAACCTTTTTTTATCAAATAAAACTGGTAAGAATTCTTTCCAGTTTTGTTCTATAATTAAAGCTAAGTCTTCGAAATCGGCATAGAAAATAATTCTTTTTTCAAATAAAAAGCCATCATTATTCTTTTTGGCATTGCTTCTTTTTGCAAACCATTTTTCTGATATTTCTTTAGAAATATTATAATCGCTTTTATCTGCATCACCAAGAACATCAATAATTAATTGTCTTAACGTATTTTCATATTGTTTGGTCATTGAGCTCAATTTGGTGTGTATTTTTTTATTATAGCGAAGTTAAATTTTTAAAAGTTGATACACAAATCGAAGTATTTTTTTAGTTTTTATAAATTGATAAACTTTCCGTTTTTGTGCAACATTTAAATGCCAAAAACGGAAAGTAAGCCTAAGATTTATTGTAAAGTAATTGTAAATTCAGCACCAGGTTGAAAAACATAACCTTCTCCAATTTCTACAACTAAGATTTTATCTGAATCTATTCTTAAATTTACGGCAGCATCATTAGAAGTAAAACTGCTTACGCTATGGCCATCAGTAAATGTTAAATAGTAACGATCAAATGATCCCGCTTCAATAGTTCTAAAAAGTTCGCCATAAGTGGCATCACCAGTTTTTGCTGCCATATTAAAGTGAATGGTGTTTTCATTAATATCTATATCGTATAAACCTACTAAATAGTTTTCAAATTCTATACCTGCACCTACTGTGGCAGTGGCTTCTAAAGATCCTTCAGGAGCTCCAAAAAGATCTTCTATTTTCATTTCTACGCCACCAGTTTGATTTATTCCTTGGAAGGTGTTTCTTATTTCTACTGTTGATGCATTCACTATTGGGATTACTTGGTCATCATCATCATCGCAAGCGCTAAAAGAGATTGCAGTTATAGCTAGTACTAAGATTAACATGCTTGTTTTAAAATTCTTCATTTTTATTGTTTTTAAATTATTGTTTGTATAAATGTTTGTTGTTTGTTAAAATTTACCATTACCGTTTTTCCATGTAGTTTTTGCAGGAATTGGAGAAATAACATCCCAATGTTCAACAATCTGACCATTTTCTAATCTAAATAAATCGTAAAAAGCAGTGTGCTCTCCTTTACCAAATTTTCCTTCGCTCAGGGTTAAGACAAAATTTCCTTGGCCTAACACTTTATGAAGTTTGGTATATTCCATAACCAAACCATTTTTAGCAAAATATTGCATTGCAGCTCCAAATCCTTCTAAACCATCAGCTATTTTAGGGTTATGTTGAATGTATTTTTCAGGGTTAATGTAGGTGGTTAATTTGTTCATTTCGTGGTTGATAATTACGTTCTCAATAAATTCTTTAACCGTTTTTTTATTCGCCTCAGTTTTATCTACATCTGTCAATTCAGTTGCTCCATCAAACTGAGTTCTTCCACTAGGATTTGGTTTTTGAATTTCTAATAGATTATCCCAATGTTCTACGATAAGTCCATTTTCAAAACGAAATACATCAAAACCAGCCTTTGGACCAAAAAAGTCGTATTCTGTATGTGTAAATACATATTCTCCATCTTCAAATGCGCGAATTACATTGGCTTTAAAACCACCTGCTGGTGCATGATGCATTACTGCTCCAAAACCAGCTAAACCATCGCCAACAGCTAAATTATGCTGAATGTATTTTTTAGGGTTGATGTAAGAGATTGGTGTTTGATCTCCGGTATTAAAACTGTTTAAAAGTGCTACTACTTTGTCTTTTTTTGATAATTCATTTGTATAGTTTTTAATAGAGTTTACTGTTTGTGTTCTATACATTTCTATAGATGATTGTTCCATCATTCCCATAAATTCTTGTGAAATCTTATTTTCCATAAAGGGTTGTAAAGCTGCATCTGAGTTTGTTTTGGTATCCCAATACACCACTATAATATTTTTTCCGGCTTCATTTGTACCAGTAATTCTTTTTACAAACCCTTTTTTGGGTGTAGTTACTTCTGTAGCTACTTTTGAATCGATTTTCTTAAAAGATTTGGCACTGACACCTTTTTTTATATTGAAAGACATTACTTCTATAAAATTGTGGTCTTTATCAATAATTCGATCAGTTACATTGTAACGATTCATTTTCATTGTAGAGGCATCAATCATTGAAGCATATTCAGCTACAGAAGAATCAGCCATAAACTTTTTCATTGAAGCCTTTGCATCTTCGATTGTGTTCCAGTAGACGAGAACTACATAGTTACCTTTGGTGTCAAATCCACTTTTACGTGTTATAAATCCGGGTTGTTTGTTTGTAAAATTATTTTCTACTTCAGCGTCAAGCTTGTTAAATACAGTTGTATTGGCAGTTGTTTTTAACTTAAAACTGGTCACCTCTAATACAGCAGGTTCTTTAGTTTTTTTAGTTTTACAACTTAAGGTAAAAGTTGCTATGATTAATAGTGTTAAAAATTTTAATTTCATAATATTGATGTTAAGGTTGATTTTTGATGACTACTTATGAGCTAATTGATAATTTAAAATTTAGCACAATGCAAAGTTGCAGGTATTCTAAAGCAATCCTGTTATCAAAATGAAATGAAAAATGGTAAAAGTGTAACCTAATTGATTACTGTTGTCTGAATTGTAAAGGAGTGAAGTTGGTGTTTTTCTTAAAGAATTTTACCATATTAGAAGGCTCGTCAAAACCTGTTTTATAACTTATTTCTTTAATAGATAGGGGTGTTGAAGCTAAATATCTTTTAATTTCTATGGTTACAAAATCGTCAATAAAAACTTTGGTTGTTTTGCCAGTTAAGTTTTTTACAATATCATTTAAAAGCTTGTACGATACGTGTAATTTTGATGCGTATGCTCTAGAGCTCCTAGTTTCTATGTAATTATGCTCCAATAAATTTTTAAACGAATTGAATATTTGCAGCCAATGCTTTTTTATTCCAGAAAAAGATTGATCTTCTTTTGCACGTTCAGATTTCAGTAATAAAACATTTAATAAAGAACTAAGCATTTCTGATTTGGCAAATGTATTTGGGTGATGATATTCATCAAATAGTTTTTGAGAGATGTCTTTAAAATTATCTTTCTTCATCTCTTTTTGATGAATTACAGGTGCCTCAATATGGTAATTGAATAACCTATTTAATTTTAAGTTAGATTGTAAAAGTGAGTATTTTTCTGTGAATAAGCTGTTAAATATAATTGCAAAACCATCTGCATTTTGCAATTGTTTTGTGAAATGATGAACTTGATTTTTAGCAATAAAAATGGCACTACCTTCCGTTAGTTTATACGATTTAAAATCTACAAAATGCGAGTACGATTTCTCTGTAACTACTAAAATCATGTAAAATTGAATCTTATGAACCTCAAATGGACTATGATTTTTAGAATTATTGAGGGTTTCTAAAAGCTGCGTAAAATTCATAACCTCAATATTAAGGTCTACATTTTCACTAAATATTATTTTCGGAATTTCTTGCATACCCTTTTTAGATTATTTCTTTTGCACAGCTATCATCATATGCGGACTAAAAGGCAATAAATACTCATCATTTTGAGTAAGATGTTGCAATGCTTTTAAGGTTTTCGATTTCTTTTTATCGAGCATATTTGCAAAGTATTCATTGTCTAGCCAAATCATTCCTTCTACAGCAAATAAGTTAATGAATTTTAAATCTTGTTCTAAAAATTCAGCTTTTAAATCTTGTGGTTTATGATAAAATGCATCTGCCAATAAAAAAGGAAAATCTTTTGGTGCATTATGAATTCCTGTAGTTAATTCTTCTTTACACATTTCAAAAAATGAATTGGCGTGAATCATTCCATTCATTAAACCCACAACAGTAGAGGCAGTTGCGTTTATGGCAAAACCTAAAACAATTCCGCCTTTTTTTAATACACGTTTTGCTTCAAGTATGGTTGCTATTCTATCTTCTCTTTTTTGCAAATGATATAAAGGACCGTGTAAAATAACCAAATCTGCAGTATCATTTTTATAAGGCAATTGTTGTGCAATTCCCTTGGTTACAGAAAAAGGGTTTTTTAGTTTTTTTGCTCTTTTTTCGGCTAATTTTATATGTTTTGTAACAGGTTCTATGAAGTGTACTTTATGATTTTGTTGTGCTAACCATTCTGAGTATTTTCCTGTGCCACCACCAACATCAATTATGGTACTATTTGGTTTAGAAATATGCTGTTTTATAAGTTCTTTAATGCGTTCAAACTCAAAAATACCCATTCCTTTTTCTAGGCGAGTTTCTTCTGAAGCTTTGTTGTAAAAGTCTTCGAGCTCTTTGTTGATAAGTGATTTGTTTTTCATCAAAAAAAATAAAAATCAAATGTAAACTAATATTTTGAATGTTAAATAAAACAACTGTTCGCAATTAATTATTATTTTAGTGCAACTAACCTTTTGCAGTCTTATGAAACTCACAAAACACTTTTTTACATTCGTTTTTACTTTAGTTTTAATACAAACTTTAGCAGCACAAGATTATTACTTTAAAGACAAAGCTCCTTTTGATACTAAAATTCCAACTCCAGAAGAATTTTTGGGATATGGAATTGGAGAACACCATACAAGGCACGATTTAATTGTGGCTTATCTTACAAAATTAGCTGAAGTTTCTGACAGAGCATCCATAGAAATTTATGGAAAAACGCACGAAAAAAGAAAACTGGTAATGTTTGCAGTTTCATCACCTAAAAATTTAGAAAATTTAGCCAGTATAAAATCAGAACATTTAAAATTTGTAGATGCAGAAGTTAATGTTAAAAACTATGATGATGTTCCTGTAATTATTCAATTAGGATATAATGTGCATGGAAATGAGCCTTCGAGTTCTGAAGCAGCTTTACTTGCAGCATATACTTTAGTGGCTTCTAACAACCCAGAGGTTTTAAATTATTTAGAAAAATCGGTCATTTTTATAGATCCAACAATTAATCCTGATGGAAGAGATAGACACACACAATGGGCAAATCAATATCAAGCTAAAAATTTAGTTTCTGATAATATCGATGCAGAACACACAGAAGGTTGGCCAAGAGGAAGAACAAATCATTATTGGTTCGATTTAAATAGAGATTGGCTTTTGGCTGTGCATCCAGAGAGTAAATCAAAATTAAAATGGATGCATTCTTGGTATCCAAATGTGGTGACCGATTTTCACGAAATGGGTACAAATAGTCATCACTTTTTCGAGCCAATGAAACCTATTGGTTCTTGGGATCCTATTATGCCAAAAGAAAATTACGAAGATTTAAACAACTTATTTGCAAAGTATTTTGTTAAGGCTTTAGATGATGTGGGTTCTTTATATTATACCAAAGAATCTTTTGATGGTACGTATCCTGGTTATGGCTCTTCGTATCCAGATTTACAAGGAGGGTTGGCTTTGTTGTTTGAACAAGCAAGTTCTAGAGGTCATATTCAAGATACAGATTACGGAAAAATTACGTTTTCGTTTACCATCAGAAATCAATACATATCTACGTTTGCAACCATAAAAGCGGCAGTAGAAAACAAAGCTTATTTAAGAAAATATCAACAAGACTTTTTTAAATCTGCAGTTACCCAAAAAGCAAAATCTGGTTTGGCTGGCTATGAGTTTCAAGAAAAATATGATAAAAATAGAGCCAAAGATTTTATAGAACAATTGTTAACGCATAAAATTAAAGTGTATAAAAATGGAGATACGTATACAGTGCCATTAAAACAACCACAACACAGAATGGTGCAAACCATGTTCGAAACTTATAGCAAGTATAGAGATAGTGTTTTTTATGATGCTTCAGCTTGGAGTTTAGCCAATTTTTACAATATAAAATACCAAGGTAAAAAATCGATAAACTTAGGAACAGAAATTATATCAACAGAAAATTTAATTCAAAACCCAAAAATAAAAAAAACAAATTATGCTTATATAATTGATTGGGATGATTACAATACACCAGCAGCATTATATTATTTGCAAAGCAAAGGATTAACGGTTGCAGCTGCATTTAAACCATTTTCGATTGCTACATCAGAAGGTGATAAAAGTTTTAATTATGGTAGTTTATTGATTCCTGTAAGTAAACAAAAAAAATCTACTGACGAAGTTTTTGAGATTATAACTGAAGCACAAGAAAAATTTGAAATTCCTGTTTTTGGAACAAACAGCGGATTTAGTTTAAAAGGAATTGATTTAGGAAGTAATAATTTTAGAGTTTTAGAAAAACCAAAAGTAGCTTTATTAATTGGAGAAGGAACTAATTCTTACGAAGCTGGTGAGGTTTGGCATTTGCTAGATACTAGAATTCATATGCCAATTACTAAAATTAGAATGAGCAACTACAGAAGAGCCAATTTAGACAAATACAATACGTTGGTGATGGTTTCTGGAAGTTATAATGAGTTGGATTCCATCCAAAGAAATAAATTAAAAGATTGGGCAGCCAAGGGAAATACTTTAATTACAATTGCTGGTGGTTCTAAATGGTTAATTGATAAAAAAATGGTGAAGGAAAGTTTAACCAAAAAACCAAAATCTAAAGATAAGGACAAAGAAGAAGTTAAAAGAATGCCTTATGTAGATGCTTCAGAAAATGCTGGAAAAGAAAGAGTAGGAGGAGCTATTTTTGAGGTAGATTTAGATGTAACTCATCCTTTAGGATTTGGATACAGATTCTCTAAATTGCCAGTGTATAAAAACAATATGGTGTTTTTAGCCCCAAGTAAAAGTGCTTATGCAACAGTAGCTAAATATTCTGAAAACCCGCATATAGATGGCTTTGTATCTAAAAATAACCTAGATAATTTTATTAAACCTTCTGCATCTTTATTGGTAAGTCCTTTAGGTAGAGGTAGAGCTGTTATGTTTGCTGATAATCCTAATTTTAGAGGAGCTTGGTATGGAACAAACAAACTGTTTTTAAATGCTTTGTTTTTTGGTGCTGAAATTAGAGTGCCTAGGTAAATTAATTTAGATGAATAATTTAAGTAGAAATCCTTATTTACTTTTTTGGTTATCAATCCCAATTTTAATGTTAATTGGTTTTTTTGACAAACAAATAATGAGCGTCAGCATCCACGCAGATCATTATGTTTTTTCTAAAAGTGATATCTGCTTTTTAATATCAACATTTTTTGGAATAATAGGATTGGGTTACTGGGTGATGAAAATGTTCAAGAGAAAATTATCAAGTTGGCTTAATTGGATTCACTTTGGCTTAACATTTTTTGGATTGATTATCATTTTTTTAGTTTCATACATATTCTATTATGATTACTTTAAATATCAAGATTCAATATTTATGTTGAGTGGTTTGATAATGATTATTGCCCAACTATTTTATTTTCTAAATATAATTTTAGCAATATTTAGAAAATAAAATAGTGAAATTTTAAATCTAATTTTATGAATGCTTTTAAGTTATTAGATGTTTCTTAAAAAAAGAAATGGTTCTTTTCCAAGACAAATCTGCAGCTGCTTTATCAAATCTTGGAGTTGTATTGTTGTGAAATCCGTGATTTGCATTCGGATAAAAATGAGCTGTATGTGCTATTTTGTTAGCTTTTAAAACTTTCTCAAAAGCTGGCCAACCCGCATTTACTCTTTTGTCTAATTCACCATATTGTAATAATAATGGTGCTTTTATTTGTGCAGCCATTTCATCATTGGGTTGTCTGCCATAATAAGGTACTGCAGCACCTAAATCAGGCACTTGCACAGCCATCATATTAGAAATCCAACCTCCAAAACAAAAACCAACAACACCTACTTTACCCGTACAATTTTTATGATTTTTTACATAATGATAAGCTGCAATAAAATCTTCTAACATTTCTAAACGATCTCTTTTTCTTTGCATTGCTCTACCTTCATCATCATTACCAGGATAACCACCTAAAGGTGTTAAAGCATCTGGAGCTAATGAAATAAAACCTTCTAAAGCGGTTCTTTTGCCTACATCTTTTATATACGGATTTAAACCTCTATTTTCATGAACAACGATAACTCCAGGAAGTTTGCCTTTTGTTTCTTTTGGCATAGAAAGCAAACCATCAATTTTTAATCCGCCTTTGGGCGAATCATAAGTAATCATTTTAGCATCTATTCTTGGATCATCATCTTGAACTGTAATAGCATCGATATAATTTGGAGAAACAAAACTCAGCAAAGCAGGCAAAGTAATAGCGCCAACTGCGTATAAAGAAAGTTTTTCTAAAAATTGTTTTCTTGTAAGTTTGTTGTGTGCGTAATCATCATACAAATCAAATACTTCTTGACTTATATCTTCTTTTTTTAGCTCAATCATAATAGAGAATAGTTGTTAGAATTTTATCCTTCTAAGATAATTAAAAATTGATGATTTGTTTTGTTAAATTAATTGCAGACCTTACAATCTTCTTTTTCTTGAATTTCGCCAACCAAATTGCCTTTTTCATTCATTACAAAACCACAACAATCCATAAAACCTTGTGCAATTAATTTTCTTGCACGTTGAATTTGCGATTTTGTTGTAGGTAAACTTTGTTTTAATTGATGTGCAACTTCTTGTTGTTTTAATCCTTTTATGTCTGATAAAAATAAAGGATCTCTATATTTTTTAGGCAAGTGTTTTAATATTCCTCGCAAGCAATCTTGTTCTGTATGTGTATTTTCTAAGATTTCAGTTTCGGCTTCAAAATTGGCAATCTCAAAGGTTTGATTGGTGCTTTTCCAATAATCTAAAATCGAATTTCTAGCTACAGTAAAACACCAAGATTTTAATTTAGTGATGTCTTTTAAAGTATGAAGTTTGGTGTGGATTTTTATAAAAGTATCCTGCAAAATATCTTCAGCAATAGTGGTGTCTTTTACTTTGCTGATGATAAATCGTTTTAAATCCTGAGAATAATTTGTCCAAACTTGTTTGGTAGTCATTGTTTTTATTTTAAAAAAGTCATTTCGACTTCATATAAAAATTTCTTTATAAAGTCGAAATAACAGTGTAAAACTAACAGTTACAATTGGTACAAGTACAGTTTGTGCAGGTACAATTTTTACAATCTCCAGTTGCACAACCTTTACAGTTACAAGTACATTCGTTTTTATATTTCATAATATTTGTTTTAATGTTCATATAATAGACTGTAAAACTTTAAAAAAGATGCATTAAATTAAAAATATTTTTTTAGTTCTTTTCTAATCTTCATTATTTTGATAGGTGAAACATTTGTACCTCCTGTATTTCCTTTAGGAACCCAAATTAATGTAAATAGAAGAGAAGCTATTAACCTAATAATTTGACCAATACTTTCTTTGATGTTTTTAGTCTTTATACCAAAAAATAACATCCAATAATGACTTATTGTATGTCTAATTAAATGTTTCTGTCCTAAAATATGTGCATTTTCTAAATGATAAAAAGAAGCCTCAAAATTTTGTAGTTTTAAAGCTTGTTTCCCTAAGTTTAATTGATGATAAAATGCTGTTTTTAAATTTTGATTAACCATTTTGTTTTAAAAAAAAGACGAATAATCATCAAAAAAGATGCATTACTTAGATCTAGAACCTACAAATTGATCAGATTTTACTTTAAACAATACATTAAAAGTAGTTAAACTTCCATAAATTCTGGTGATGTATTGTTGCAAATCAATTTTATCTTGATCGTCTAAAGTTTTACTTGAGTTAATTTTTTGCTCCATTACACGAATTCGATCTCTAACCATTACAATCTTATGAAAAAACGTATCAATAGGGATTTCTTTATCCGCTAAATTAGCATCAGCAGGTCTAAAAATTAAAGTTCCGTTTTTCCATCTGTCTGCAATAGGTGCAATTTCTGTAACATCAGACCATTTTTGTAATAAATTTTTAAGTGATTTTTCAACCTCATAAAAACTAATCGTATCAACTTCATCTTCTACAGCTTCAATTATTTCAAAATCGCTATCAATAGCTATGGTTTCTAATCCGTCCTTTATAAAAGTTACCCAATAATGTTTGCTGGTAACGTTTGTAACTACTCCTGTTCCATATGTTGCGTGTTCTATTCTAGAGCCTATTCCTAAGATTTTCATAATGTATTTAATTTTTTAGGAAAGATAAATAACTTAATAATTTTATAAAATTATTTTATTTTCAATAATTATTGAAAGTTTAGAAATAAGTTGTATATTTGGTGTATGGAATTAGAAGATGCAAAATTAAAATACATTCATACTTGGGGAAGTTTAGCTACTTCTTGGGGTGTAAATAAAACCATGGCTCAAGTACATGCGTTATTATTAGTTTCTACAAAGCCTTTGTCTGCAGAAGATATTATGGAAACTTTACAAATTTCTAGAGGTAATGTAAATATGAATGTAAGAGCATTAATTGATTGGGGAATTGTACAAAAAGAATTGGTAATTGGTGAGCGAAAAGAATTTTTTGTTGCCACCAAAGATATTTGGGAATTGTTTAAACAAATCACCAAAGAACGTAAAAGAAGAGAAGTAGAGCCAGTTTTAAAAGTTTTAACTGAATTGCAAGAAATTGAAGACGATTCTGAAGAAGCTTTAGAATTTAAAAAGGTATTAAACGATTTATCTAAAGTAACCACAACTGTAAATAATATTTTAGATAAAACCATTAAAGCTGATGAACATTGGCTTTTATCAAACTTTACCAAAATTGTAAAAAAGTAAAAAAATTTGACCACAAACTTTCAATAATTTCTGAAAGTTTTAAAAATAAATTATATTATGAAAACAAATATCTCAATAATGATTTGGGTTAATAGGGTTTTAATGATTCCTTTTTTAATCTCTCTTTTAATTTCAATTCTAGATTCAAACTACCTATTCTATTCATTATATCTTGCTTTTGCATTAGGTTGCTTTCAGGTTTTTTCGTCATTAATAACATTTTTTTACCGTAAGAAATTAAATAATTTTAATCTTATACTTATTTATTTATTATTTGTTGTCTTATATTTTTTTGGCGTTTTTTTATTCTTTGAGTTAGAAAAGCACATTCCAATTAAAAAAGTAGTTATTATGATTTTTTGGATTTCTCCAATTCCTTTATCAGTATTTTGGACATATATTCTAGAATCCATAAAAAAAGAACTATGAGTCAATTTACATACATATTCTATATTTTAATATCAACTTTAATAGTTATTTATGTTGGTAATTTCTGCTATAAAAATGGAAAAGTATATATCCTAAGTTATTTCCCTAATGATATAAATTTTGGAAATGGGATTAATAAATTACTTAGAATAGCATATTATTTATTAAATATTGGACTTGCTATTTACTCCCTAAATTCTATAAAAAATATAAGTGATAGAGTAGAAGCAATTTCAGAAATTTCTCAAAGACTGAGTTTTATTTTACTCATAATTGGCATACTTCACTTTATAAATATTTACACAGTTTATATCATTCACAGACATTTTAAAAATCAATAATTATGAACACTTCATTAGAATTAATCGCGTACGTTATTTATTTACCAATAGCAATTGGTTTAACAACTCTTGTTTCTCAACAATTATTTAAGAATAGTAAAATTTTTATGTTGGACATTTTTAACCAAAAAGAGGAAATTGCTATGGCAACCAACAAACTCTTTAAAATAGGATTTTATCTATTAAATATAGGGTTTGCTTTAAGAATTATAAAAATTTATGACTTAATTGGTTATAAAGATATGGTTGAAGTTTTAAGTGGAAAAATAGGAGGCTTCTCTATTTACTTAGGTATAGTTATGATTGCTTTTATACTTTTCTTTTTAAAAGGTAGAAAAGCGAGTAAAGAGAACAATATCAAATTGAAAAAAGAATTAGCTTAATTTTTTTATTCTTAAAAACTTAAAATCCGCACAATTTGTGTGGATTTTTATAATTATATAAAGGCATTGCCTTTTACATATTTCTACTATACTGCCCACCCGTTTTAAACAAAGCTTCAGTAATTTGGCTTAAAGAACACACTTTTGTGGCTTCCATCAGTTTATTAAACAAATTTACGTTCTGAATAGCAGTTGTTTTGTGGAGCCCTTTCAGGTTTTTAAAACCTGAAAGGTCTAATTTGATAAATTATTATTATGATTACACCAAGAAATATACAAACTTTTCATTTTTAGTTAGATAAAATTTCTATTACTACTTTTAAACAAAGC
>NZ_JBSSBG010000026.1:0-35169 GCF_054968445.1 Polaribacter sp. M10 | reverse complement strand
TTTTTAGCTTTGAGGGAGTCTACAAAAAAATGGACTATGCCGATTAGAAATTGGGGAATTATTTTAAACCAATTTTTGGCTATATTTGAAAACAGGATTAAACTATGAAAAGTCTAATCCTGTAATTTTTAACTTACACACTTGATGGGAAAGTGTCATTAGATATAATAAAACCAAAAAAGAGATCCGTTTTTAGCGAATCTCTTTTTCTTTATAAACCAAATTAACAAACTATACTTTTTTAAAAACCTTTGTTTAAAACATAGGCTGCATCATTCCAACGTAATTCTTGCTTAAATCTGTATAAGTCTGTTTTTTCATCAATCAATAAAAATTCAATATCCATAATTTCTGCAAAATCCTCTAAAGATTCAGCAGATATATTTTGACTGTAACATGTATGATGTGCACCACCAGCGTAAATCCAAGCAGCTGCAGCTGTTTGTAAATCAGGTTTTGCATCCCATAAAACTCTTGCTACTGGTAAATTAGGCATTTCTTCTTTTATCTCAACAGCTTCAACTGTATTAACCAACATTCTAAAACGATTGCCCATATCAACCACAGAAGCATTTAAAGCTTTCCCTGCACCTGCATTAAATACCAAACGCACAGGGTCTTCTTTTCCTCCAATTCCTAAAGGATGTATTTCGCAAGAAACATCGCCTTTTGCAATTGATGGACAAATTTCTAGCATATGAGAACCTAAACAGGTTGTATTTTTTGGGTCAAAATGATAAGTGTAATCTTCCATAAAACTATTACCACCTTCTAAACCATGTCCCATAACTTTCATAGTGCGCACCAAAGCAGCAGTTTTCCAATCACCTTCGCCTCCAAATCCATAACCAGAAGCCATTAAACGTTGAGTGGCAATGCCTGGTAATTGTTTCATACCATGCAAATCTTCAAAGGTATCTGTAAATGCTGTAAAGCCACCATCTTCTAGAAAAGCACGCATTCCAAGTTCAATTTTAGCAGCATCCCTTAAAGATTGACGCATACTACCTTCAGATTTTATTTTAGCTGCCATTACATAAGTATCTTCATACTCTTGAATAAGTCTATCTATTTGATTATCTGATATTTCATCAATAAAAGCAACTAAATCTCCTATTCCATAACCATTTACTTCATACCCAAATTTTATTTGAGCAGAAACTTTATTTCCATCAGTTACCGCAACTTGACGCATATTGTCTCCAAAACGAGCCACTTTCATTTTTTTACTATCTGCTACAGCACTAGCAACTCTTGTCCAATCAGCTACTTTTTTAATAACGTTTTCATCTTGCCAGTGTCCTGCAACAACTTTTCGATTTAAACGCATTCTTGATGCTATAAACCCAAATTCACGACCACCATGTGCAGATTGATTTAGATTCATAAAATCCATATCAATAGAATTCCAAGGAATATCTCTGTTAAATTGTGTATGTAAGTGTAAAAATGGTTTTTGTAGAGCATTTAAACCTGCGATCCACATTTTAGAAGGAGAAAATGTATGCATCCAAGTAATTAAACCTATACAATTTTCATTATTATTAGCCTCCTTGCAAAGGGCATGAATTTCTTCTGCAGTTTTTACTGTTGGTTTAAATACAATATTAACAGGCATTAAAGCATTATTGTTATAGGTTTTTGCTATTTCTTGAGAATGTAGTGCAACCTGCTTTAGAGTTTCAGGGCCATATAAATGTTGACTTCCGGTTACTAACCAAACGTCGTTTTGTTTTAAATTAATCATTATTATTTTGTTTTTAATAAATTTTAAATTTACTTAGGATAAGTAGATATAAAGTCCGATTACTGCAGCTACTACAGTAAAACCAACAGGTTTTAAAAATTCCCAGCTTGTTATATCTACTTGTTTTGTATATTCTTGGACATATGCTGTTTTTCTTGGGAAGAACTTACTCAATACAAACATTATGATTATTGTTATTACAAATAATAACCCCATTAGGTGTAAGAAACTAATATTAGGTTGTATCAAATATAATGTTACTAAATATGTAACAACACTAAATAAAATTGCAATATTTGCGGCTTTACCAGAAACTCTTTTTGAAAATACACCGATTATTATAATCGCTAAAATTGGTACACTATGTGTGCCATTTAACTCTTGTAAATACGTAAAAATACCTCCTTGAACACCATATAATAAAGGAGCTATAGCCATTGAGAATAAAGCTAAGACGATACCAAATATTTTTCCAGCTCTTACTACTTGTTTTTCAGTGGCATTTTTATTGAAATATTCTTTGTAAAAATCTAATCCAAATAAAGTTACAGAGCTGTTTAACGCACTGTTAAAAGAACTTAAAATTGCTCCAAATAAAACAGCTGCAAAAAAACCTATAAATGCTGCTGGAAGCACTTTTTTAACCAACATTGGATAAGCTTCATCAGCATTTGCTAAATCACCATTAAAGATATAGAAAGCAATTATACCAGGTAAAACCACTATAAATGGCCCAAGTATTTTAATAAAAGCTGCTAATAAAAGTCCTTTTTGTCCTTCTTTTAAATTTTTAGCTCCAAGTGCTCTTTGTATAATTGCTTGATTGGTTCCCCAATAGTAAAAATTTACAATAATCATACCTGTAAATAATGTCCAAAAAGGAACATCAGAATCTGCACTTCCAATAATATTAAACTTCTCTGGAAGTTCTGTTGTTAGTGTATTTAAACCAGTGATTACATTTCCATCTCCAATAAACATTAAACCAAAAATTGGAATTAGAGACCCTCCAATAATTAAACCTACAGCGTTGATAGAATCTGATACTGCCACAGCTTTTAGACCTCCAAAAATTGCATATATACTTCCTATTATTCCAATAGACCATACTGTAATCCAAAGTGCACTTTCTGGTCCTACATCTAAAGTTTCAGGAACATCAAACATTGTATTTATTGCTAATGCACCTGAATATAAAACTGTTGGTAGCATTGATATTGCGTATCCTAACAAGAACAGTAATGAAACAATGGTTTTTGTACTTTTATCATAACGTTTTTCTAAAAACTGAGGAATTGTAGCAATACCACTTTTAAGATATTTAGGTAATAATACAAAAGCTGTAAAAACCATAGCAATAGCAGCAACAACTTCATAAGCCATAATAGGAAGCCCATCTCTAAAAGATACTCCATTCATACCAACTATTTGCTCGGTAGAAAGATTTGTTAATAATAAAGATCCAGCTATTACAGGTCCTGTAAGGCTTCTACCTCCCAGAAAATAACCATCTGAAGAGTTTTCATCTGTTTTTCTTGTAGACCACCAAGCTATTAAAGCTACTAATAACGTAAAACCAGCAAAAGAGATTATTCCCATAATTTATTGATTATTTTAAAAATTGATATTAACAACCTTGTCCGTAATATGCATCTTTACCATGTTTACGTTCAAAGTGTTTTCTTTTAAGAGCATCTTTTAAAATTGCTGCTTTAGGATTTATTGATAATGTTAGGTGAGCCATTTTTGCAACTTCTTCACAAACAGCGCTGTTATATACTGCTTTTGCTGCTGTTTTTCCCCAAGTAAAAGGAGCGTGGTTTCCTACCAAAATCATTCCTATTTCATAATAATCTAAACCACGATCTTTTAAGCAATCAATGATTTGATAACCAGTCATGTGTTCATAATCACCTTGAATATAATTATCTTTCATAGGCGGAGCACAAGGAATATCTGCGATTAGGTGATCTGCATGTGTAGTTCCAAAAATTGGGATGTCTTTAATGGCCTGAGCCCAAGCTGTTCCGTAAGTTGAGTGTGTGTGCACTACACCTCCAATTTTATTCCACTCTTTATATAAAACAGCATGTGTTTTTGTATCTGAAGAAGGTCTCATTTTACCTTCAATAATTTTTGCTTCATAATCACAAATAACCATGTCTTCAGGTTTTAAGTCTTTGTATGGCACACCACTTGGTTTTATTGCAAACACGGCTTTATCTCTGTCTACAGCGCTGGCATTACCAAAAGTAAAAAGAACTAAGCCTAATTCTGGTAATTGCATGTTAGCCTCATAGGCCTCCTCCTTTAATGTTTTGTATGTACTCATTAGTTTTGCATTATATGATTTTCCATTGTTTCACAAAGTCTGTTGTAATCTTCATATATTTTTTTGTAGGCTTCAACATTTTCTGAAATAGGTTTATAAATATTTTCAAAAGGGCTAGCCATTGCATCCATTGCAGACTCAGTATCTTGATGTAAACCAGCTGCAATAGCTCCAAAAATAGCAGCTCCTAATGCACAGGCTTGTTCAGATTTAGCTACATTTATTGGGGCGTTTAAAACATCTGCCATAGTTTGCATTATAAATGTAGATTTCTTGGCAATACCACCAATTGCAATAACACCCTCAATAGGAATCCCTTCACTTATAAATCTGTCTGAAATTTTCTTAGCACCAAAACATGTTGCCTCTACTAAAGCTCTAAATATCTTTGGTGATGTACTTCCTAAATTAATACCAGAAATAACGCCTTTTAAATTTTGATTTGCATCGGGTGTTCTTCTACCATTCATCCAATCTAAAGCAATTTCTCCTGATGAACCAATAGGTTCTTTAGCAGCTGATTCATTCAGTTTTGGTAATATATTTTTAACGGATTCTTCGATTAAAGTTTCTTTTTCTAGTTCAGTTAAAATTTTTGAACTTCCAATAATTTCTCTTATTGGCCATTCAATTAAACGTTGATACCAAGCATAAACGTCTCCAAAGGCAGACTGACCTGCCTCTAAACCAAGCATACCAGGTATTACAGAACCATCAACTTGACCACAAATACCTTCTACTAAATGCTCTTTTTCTTCTAAAGGTTTTACCAAAATGTCGCATGTAGAGGTTCCCATCACTTTTGTTAAATGATAAGGTTTGATGTTAACGCCTACAGCTCCCATATGGCAATCGAAGGCGCCAACTGCTACTTTTACATTTGTAGGTAATCCTAATCTTGTAGACCATGCTTCTGATAAAGTTCCTACAGAAGTATTTGATGTATATGTTTCTTTGAATAATCGATCTCTTAAACCATCTAATTTAGAATCTAATGCTACAAAAAAGTCGTTTGGAGGCAAACCTCCCCAAGACTCATGCCATAAAGCTTTATGACCTGCAGCACAACGACTTCTCTTCATTTGAGTAACATCATTTCCTCCTGTGAGTAAGAAAGGAACCCAATCGCAATGTTCTACCCAAGAATATGCATTTTCTAAAACGTTTTTATCTGCTCTTGAAACATGTAAAATTTTAGACCAAAACCATTCTGATGAATAAACACCTCCTTCATATTGAGAATAATCTACATTCCATTTTTTACAAAGTTCATTAATTTCATCTGCTTCTTTAATAGCTGTGTGATCTTTCCATAAGACAAACATTGCATTAGGGTTGTCTCTGAAGTCTGGTAATAAGGCTAAAGGCGTACCTGATTTATCCACAGCTACAGGAGTTGATCCTGTTGTATCAACTCCAATACCAACCACATTTTTTACTACTTCTTCACTTACTTTTGATAAAGCAGTAGTAATTGTATTTTCTATACCCTCTATGTAATCTAAAGGATGTTGTCTGAATTTATTTTTTGATGGTTCACAGAACCTTCCTTCTTTCCATCTAGAATAGTAATGTACAGCTGTTGCTAGTTCTTCACCTGTTTGCGTATTTACAATTAAGGCTCTAACAGAATCTGACCCAAAATCCATTCCAATAGTATATTTTTTTAAATTTTCATTCATTATATGATATATTTTTGGCTTCTTTTATTTAATTTTTAAACTAAATGAATTTAATGACTCAACTTTAGATCTATCTGTCATGTATAAATAAGCCCCCTTTGTTGAAGTAGTTTTATCTTTTTCATTTAATTTAACTATAAATTCAAAGGATGATATTTTCTTTATAAAATTTCTTTTATCTAATTCTTTCGCACAAAGTTGCTCATAAATTTCCTGAACTTCTCTTAAGGTAAATTTCTCTGGAAGTAATTCAAATACTACAGGAGAATTCATTGTCTGAATTTTCATATTATTCAATGCTATTTGAATTAAATCGCTTGAACTTTTCTGAATTTTTGGAAGTTCTTGAATTGGAAACCAATGTCCTCCTTTATTTTGAATTAATTTTAAATCATAATCTTCGCTTGTAACTAAAGCATAATAAGATGTATTGATGTAAGTTCGATTTAATTTGCAATAAAAACTCGTTTTAGTTCTGATTTGCTCATTCAACACCTTATAAATTCCAATAGTTTCATAAATCAACTCATTAATATTTTCCTCTAAAGTACATTTGTAATTAATTTCATTTTCTAATAATGACCATTCATTTTTATCATCTGAGAATAAAAGAACTTTAAGTCTATAATCTTCAAAACAGAATAATACACAATCAACGCTATATTTTATTGCCTCAATACTTTTATCGGTATTTTTCATTTTTTAAATTTTATTAACCGTTGTTTCCTTTTAAACTTTTAGCTCATTCCCTTTTTTATAATCTTCTAAAAATTTTGCCAATCCACTATCTGTTAATGGGTGTTTTAACAATCCTGTGATTGATGATAAAGGTCCTGTCATTACATCACTACCAATTTTAGCACAGTTAATTACGTGCATTGTATGACGTACAGATGCTGATAAAATTTGTGTTTCAAAACCATAATTATCATACACTTGTCTTATTTCAGAAATTAGGTGTAAACCATCTGTTGAAATATCATCTAATCTTCCTAAAAAAGGAGATACATAAGTTGCCCCAGCTTTTGCTGCTAACAAGGCTTGTCCTACTGAAAAAACCAAAGTAACATTTGTTTTAATACCTTTATCAGAAAAGTATTTGCATGCTTTTACACCATCTGCAATCATAGGTAATTTTACTACAATTTGCGGGTTTAAAGCGGCTAACTCTTCTCCTTGTTTTACCATTCCTTCAAAATCTGTTGCAATTACTTCTGCAGAAACATCTCCATCTACAATTTCACAGATTTTTTTGTAATGGTTTAAAATATTATCTGCACCTGTAATGCCTTCTTTTGCCATTAAAGATGGGTTTGTGGTTACACCATCTAAAACTCCTAAAGCTTGCGCTTCTGCAATTTCTTCTAGGTTTGCTGTATCAATAAAAAATTTCATGTTTCTAGTTTATACTGTTTTTAAATATGCTAATACTTCTTTACTTACTTTTTCGCCTGTAAAACCAAACTTTTCATCTAGTACAGATGCTGGTGCAGAATAGCCAAAGTGATCTAAACCAAATACTTTTCCATTCTCGCCAACCAAACCTTCTAAATTTACTGGCAATCCTGCTGTTAAACCAAATAATGGTTTGTTTTTAGGAATTACAGCATTTTGATAATTTTTAGATTGTAATCTAAAAACACCTTCTGAAATTATAGAAGCAATATTTACTTTCAATCCGTTTTCTGATTCTAAAATTTCTGCAGCATCTACTAATGTTGATACCTCAGAGCCATTTGCAATTAATACTGCATCTGGATTTTCTACTTCTTTTACTAAATAACCCCCTTTTTCTGCAGCTAAAGCTTCTTGGTATCTTGATCCATCTTTTGATGGTAATACATCTTTAATTCCTTGTCTTGATAAAATTAAACCTGTTGGTGTGTTTTTATTTTCTAAAGCCATTTTCCAAGCCACGCTTGTTTCTGCAGAATCTGCAGGACGTAATGCTAAGAAACTTGGTTTACCACTATGGTTTTTTAATTTTTCTAACAATCTTATTTGTGCTTCTTGTTCTACAGGTTGGTGTGTTGGTCCATCTTCACCTACTCTAAAAGCATCGTGTGTCCAAACGTATTTAACTCCTAATTCTTGTATTGCACTTAATCTAATTGCGGGTTTCATATAATCTGAAAACACAAAAAATGTTGCCACAACCGGAATTACACCTCCATGTAAAGCAATACCATTAGCAATACATGCCATGGTTAACTCAGCCACACCAGCTTGTAAAAAAGAGCCTTTAAAATCTCCTTTTTTAAGTGCATGTGTTTTCTTTAAAAAACCATCTGTTTTATCACTATTAGATAAATCTGCTGAGGACACAATCATGTTTTCAACATGCTCTGCTAAATAACCTAATACACCAGAAGATGCTGCTCTAGTGGCTAAACCAGCTTTATGCTCTATCGTAGAAAAATCTAAGTTTGGTAAGTTGCCAGATAAAAAGAAATTTAATTTCTTGGCTTTTTCTGGATTAGCTTCTTTCCATATAGAAATATCTACTTTTTTTTCCTCTGCCTTTGTTTTTTTATGTGCTATTATTTTTTGATAATATTCACTTACTTCAGAATAAATATCAAAAGGATTTTCAGAGCTAGCTCCTAAATTTTCTAAAGTTTTACTATAATCTGCACCTGTAGCTCCAATTGGCTTACCATGTAATTCACAATGACCTTCGTACATACTTCCGTCTGCTGCAACACAACCTTTACCCATAATAGTTTTACCTATAATTAAAGTTGGTTTTTCTGTTTCGTTATTTGCATCTGTAAGTGCTTTTCGTATTTCATCATGGTTATGTGCATCTATGGTTACCACGTTCCAACCCCAAGCTTTATACTTCATAGCAGTATCTTCACTTGTTACTTCATCTGTAGAAGTTGATAATTGAATATCATTAGAATCAAAAAATAGAATAAAATTGTTTAATCCTAAATGACCTGCAATTCTTCCTGCTCCTTGCGATATTTCTTCTTGAATACCTCCATCAGAAATAAAACCATAAATTTTGTGGTTCATCCAATCTCCAAAACGAGCTTGTAAAAATTTAGCCGCAATTGCAGCACCAACGCCCATGGTATGCCCTTGACCTAATGGTCCTGATGTGTTTTCAATTCCTCTTGCCACATCTACTTCTGGATGACCTGGAGTTATAGAACCCCATTGTCTAAAATTAGCAATGTCTTCTTTTTTGTAATTTCCTAGAAGATAATATTGAGCATACATTAAGGTTGATAGGTGTCCTGCATCCATAAAGAAACGATCTCTGAATGCCCATGACATATCACTTGGATCATAATTAAAGAATTCAGAATACAGGATATGCATAAAATCTGCACCTCCCATAGGTCCTCCAGGATGTCCTGAATTTGCTTTTTCTACCATTGCAACTGCCAATGCTCTAATGTTGTCTGCTGACAGTTGATCTATATTTTTGTTCATTTTACTCATTATTTAAAAATCAAATATATTTTTGCACCATGTGGTGCTATTTTTGTTGTAATACTATCAGAAGAGCTTCTTTCTGTTTCTTTTGCCCACAAGTCTCTAATAAAGTAGGTTCCTTTAAGATCTAATTCTTTTAGAGATATGCTAATTTCTCTGTCTTTGTCAGTAAGGTTAAAAAAGGCTACATAAGTTCCTTTTTCATTTTCAGCAGTCCATATTTTTTCATTATCACTTTCAAAAACAGGTTTGTTATTCCAACTATTTTGATTTACCTCTAGCACTTCTTTATTGCTAATTAAATCGATGGTAAACTGATTTGTGTTTGGTAAATTACCTCCGAACATCAATGGTGAACGGAATATGCACCATAAAGTCATTAAAGTGTATTGCTCTTGTTCATTGAAGTTAGAAACTCTGTTTGTTCCACCAGACTCTCCTCTAGGTAAATCGCCTAAAGGCAGCATGTCTGCATCTGGCCAATGGCCTACTGTTACAAAAGGTGCCCAAATAGAACAACGATTCATTTGTGCTTTTAGAGAACCCCATTCGTCCCAAAAATCTGCAGAAATACGCCAAAGATTTGTATGATTTCTTAAATGGTTAATAATGGTAGTTTCTGGTCCTCCAGGAGAAATGCTAAACACAATTTCTTTACCACAATTATCAATGGCCTTTGCCATAGCTTCTATATCATCAATTCTATAAGGAGATCCCTCTCCTGTAGGAGATCCATTACTTCTATTTACTTCTGACCATGCATTAATATCGTCTGCTTTAATGTAATCTACCCCCCAATTTGCATACAATTCAAATATGGAATCGTAATATTTTTGAGCGCCTTCTTTGGTAAAGTCTAAGGTTCTTAAACTATTGAACCAAGGACATCTTTCTCTATTATAAGAAATAACATCTGCTGTGGTGGTTGTTCCTTTTATAGGTGATTTTGCGTCTACAGCTTGTATAGGAATTCCACGCATAATGTGAATGCCAAACTTTAAACCAAGATTATGGATATAGTCTGATAAAGGTTTAAATCCTTTGCCATTTGCTGCAGAAGGAAAACGTTTTGTATCTGGAATTAATCGTCCATAAGCATCAATTAGTTGTGGAATGTTTTCGTTTTTATAATTATGATTGTTAATTTCTGGACCATACCAACCTAAATCTACTACAACATATTCCCATCCATATTGTTTTAAATTTTCTGCTATAAATTTAGCGTTGGCTTTTACCTCTTCTTCAGTAACATTAGTACCAAAACAGTCCCAACTATTCCAACCCATAGGAGGTGTTAATGCTCTATTTTTTATTTTTTCTCTAAACATTAAATTATATTTTTTCTAATTAAGAACAACAGAGAAGATTAAAATGATGATGATTAAAATAATTACATTTAACATCCACCAAGTAAAAATTTTATTATACCATTTTGTGCCTAAACCTTGTTTTAACGCACTACCATTAATATTAAACGTTAAATCTTTTGAGACTTGACTTTCATCTGGATTTGGTGTTATTAAACTTGAAATAATACAAACCATCATTGAAAATACCCATGTTATTAAACCTTGATTTGCAAAAGGTTTTATAAAGTTTGCGAATTCTGAAGCGGAATCTGCTAACATCCCAAACTCTAAAAATTTTAAAAAACCTGCCATGGCAAAACCAGCAATTACAGTAACTAATGCATCTTTACCACCAACTCTTTTCCATAGCATTCCTAACAAGAATAAGGCAGAAAAAGGGGGGGCTATAAACACATATAATGCTTGTATTAAGATAAATAGGTTTACTTTGGTTACAGTTGCTAAAATGATAGCGAACACAATTGAAATTGCTAAAAAAATTGCCCCAACAACTTTACCTGTTTTTACATAATGATTTGAAGAAGCGTCTTTTTTATAGATTTCTTGATAAATATCTATAGTAAACATAGTAGATGTAGAATTTAAGACAGAGCTTACTGTAGATTGAATTGCACCAAATAATGCAGCTAATAATATTCCTTTTAAGAAGGTAGGTACTAAAATACTAATCATTTGAATGTAGGTTTTATTGGCAGCATCACTTTGTAAGGCCCAATCTCCAGAGGTTAAAAAATCTGGTTTCATTGCAAAGAATATTAAACCAGGAATTACAACTATTACTGGTAATAACAATTTTAAAAAACTTGCTAAAACCATACCACCTCTTGCATGATACATGTCTTTTGCTGCAAATATTTTTTGCACCATGGTTTGATTAACAACTGTGTACCACAAGCCAATATAAAAGAAACTAAACACCCAGTGTGTCCAAGGATTTGAGTAATGATTTAATGGTTGTATTACAGACAATCTGCTGTATTCATCGCCTTTTTCTGCTCCTTTTAGAATATTAGGAACATTATCTGAAATCCAGTTTTTAGCCCAATCTACATTACCTGTATTTACATCAACCATTACAGAGAATCCTTTGATTATCCCTTTTCCTTCACCCAAATACGCTAAGCCTAAAAAGGTAACAGTTAGTCCACCAAAAATCATTATTAAAATGGTTAGTACATCCATAAAAGCTACGGATTTTAAACCTCCCCAAACTGCCCATCCACCTGTGGTGATACCTATAATAATACAGGCATTTACAGCACTTATGTTAAAAAATTCTGTTAGTATTAAGCTACCTCCATATATTACAGGGCCCATAAAAGCAAAAATATTTGCTAAAATGGACACAATTGCAAATATGCGACGTATGGTTTTGCTGAACCTTTTTTCTAAAAACTCTGGAGTGGTATATACTTTTGAAGTTAATAGGTATGGTATAAATAACCATATTAAAAAAGTAAATGCAATTACTGTACTCCATTCTCCTGTAGCAACACTAATACCATATATTACTGCAGCTCCAATTAAACCAATAAAGTGTTCTGTACTAATGTTTGAGGCTATGTAAGAGCTACCTACAACATACCAAGGAAGGGTTCTACCAGCTAAAAAATATTCAGCTGAACTTGTGCTTTTTTTTCGACCAAACCAATAACCGATAAAACTTAAAAGAATAAAATATCCTATAAATGCTACGTAATCTAAATTTTCTAAAACAAATGCTTGATTTTCCATAAGAATTATTCAATAATTTTTAGGTCTGAAACAAACTCATTAGAACTAATATTTAGCTGAGAGACATCTTTTAAAACCCCTTCTTTTGTAACAATATTTTTAAATTTTATTCCTTCAATATTGCTGCTTTTGCTTTCTCCAATTAACTGTTTTCCTATATCTGCTATATTTGCTTGAATGGTAATATTCTCTAATAATAGATTTCTCAATTTTCCGCCACCTGCGCCTTGATAATTTGAATCTGCAATTTCAATATCGAATAAATTACCATGATATAAGGTTGCATTTTTAATGGTAAGGTTATTAATATCTGCACTGCCACCATGTCTTGCCGCTATAAATGCTTTATTGGTTGGTACTAAACTCACTACATTTTCTATTAAAATGTCTTTAGCATAATCAGCACCATTCCATGTTAGCATAATATCACCTCCATTATTATCTAATCCCCAGAACACCATATTTCTAATAGTGATGTTAGACACTGGAGTACCTTTTAACTCATTAGTACCATCCCAAAGAATATTATCATTACCTTTTTCTGCATCATATAAACCTGTGATGCAAATTCTATCATCATTACTTGCAATAAATGAATCTTCTAAGACTACGTTTTTGCTATAAGTATGAACACCGTCGTTGTTGTGTTCTCCAAAACCACAGAGTTTTACATTTTTTATAGAAACATTTTTACAGTTGGCAATTTCTAATTGATAACTAGGACTGCTTGTAATGGCAACTCCTTCTATTTCTATATTTTCAGAATCAATAAAAACAACACCTAACCAATCTGCATCCCATTCTTCTTCACGATAATTTTTATCTTCAGAAGATTCTTCTGCGTGGGTAACAAAAGATTGAGAGAGAATACCTCTACCCAATAATTTTACGTTTTTTTTGTTTTTTGATTTTATAGTAGCTTCTAAAACAGCACCACCAGCAATATATACTGTATGAATTCCGTTTACAAAAGGGTCCCAAGCCTGTCCAAATTTGTGCACACCAGGTTCTAAGAATAAAACGCCATTATCATTTTTTGATGGGATGAATTTTTCTGGTGCTTCTGCACTTATTATTATAGCGTGTTCTTCACCATTAATATTTGCAGTAACTACAAATTTTTCTGGCTTATTGATGTTTATTTTTAAAAGATTATTATTTATATCTTTTTGAATGGTTTTATCTGGTAAAACTGCCCAATCAAAAACAGTATTTCCTAATGCACATATATCTATTGTTACACTTCTTTCAAAGGTAAAGTTCAAGTATGAAACACCTTTGTAAGAAACGCTTTTGAGTTGCTTTACATGTTCGTGTTTGTCTTTTATTTCTTTGGTATGATATACAAAAGCGTCTTGGCCGTTAACCTTAACATCAAACTTTGTTGATTCCGATAAACCATGTACCTTTTCTAAACCGTTAACTGCAGGATATAGAACTAGGTCATCATTATTAGCACTATTTTTTTTAGATTTAGTAACACAACTTATAAGAAAGATTGATACTGAAAGAAATACTAGAGTTATGTTAAAAAACTTGTTTAAGTAATAATAACTCTTAAAAGTACAGTTGTTTGGCATCTTAATACATTTAAATACTGAAGCAAATGTATCTTTTAGACCTACTATTTAAGTTGCTCATTTGACAACATGTTTAGTGGTTTTGTTTAAAACACCTAAAAAAATGAGGTCTGCAATTAAAATACAAATGAGCAACTCAAAAAACTGTACGTAATAAGTTAATTGGGTTATGAAGCTTTGGTTTTAAGATTTTTTACAAACTCAGACGGAGTTACACCAAATTGTTTTTTGAAGCTTTTGGTAAAGTGAGATTGACTTTGAATACCTACTTTATCCATTACTTGAATCACATTTAAATCTGTACTAGAAAGTATTTGAGCAGCTTTTTTTAGTCTTATACTTCTTATTAAGCTTCCCACAGATTCTGAGGTAACTGCTTTTACTTTAGCATATAGTTTTGTTTTACTAACACCTAGTAATTTACATAGCATTACAACATCAAAATTTACATTATCAATATGATCATCTATACAATCTATTACTTGTTTTAAAAATTCATCTTCTAAATTGCCTTGTACATTTTTTCTAGCTTCTTCAAAAGTTTTTTCTAAAGAAGATTCTTTTATTAGCTTTCTAGATTTTAACACGTTTAGTACTGTTAAGTTTAGTACTTCTAAACTAAAAGGTTTCGATAAGTATATGTCTGCTCCAGATTGTGCTCCTTCAATTTGACTTTGTACATTGTATTTGGCAGATAGTAAAATAAAAGGGATGTTTCTGTACTTTTCGCTTTGTTTTACTTCTGCACAGAATGAAACACCATCCATAATAGGCATCATTATATCGCTTATTATTACCTGAATTTGATGTTGATCTAATAATTCTAAAGCTTCTGCTCCGTTTGAAGCTTCTATTATATGATAATCAGCATCAAAATCGTCTTTAATAAAACCCCTTAATTCTACATTGTCTTCTACTAATAAAACTTTTGGTTTTGTGAAGTTTTCGAACAATTCTACTTTGCTATTGATTTCTACATCATCATTAGGAATTAAAGGACTCAAAGCACTTTTAGATAATTTTACTGATGAATGATTATTAGCATAACCAAAGATTTCTCTATAATCAATATCTGGAATTTCTACTACAAATTTAGTTCCTACACCTTCTTCACTATAAACAGAGAGATTCATTTTATGAATGTCTACCAGACTTTTTACTAATGTTAAACCAATACCAGAGCCTTGGATATCTGCATTGTTATCACCTTGAAAAAACCGATCAAAAATATGCATTATAGATACTTCATCAATTCCTTTTCCTTCATCTTCAATAGACATATAAATGTAAGAATTAGCCACAAATTCATTTTTAATATGTTTTACATTTGAATACTTCTCATGATGATTCTCTTCGTCTTTTGAGTTTAATTTAATAGTAATTTTACTGTTTTCTGGACTAAATTTTATAGCATTTCCAAGAATGTTGAAAATTATTTTTTCTAAAACTGTTCTGTCAAATTGTAATTTATCTGACTCTAAATTGTTGATATAATTGTAGTTAATTTCTTTTTTTTCTATGGCTGATTTAAAAGATTCTCTAATATCTTCAAAGAAAGGATTTAGATGATAAGGTTTTGCATTTAACTTAAATGCAGTTGAATTTACTTTTCTGTAATCTACCAATTCGTTAATTAATCGTAACAAACGTTTTGCGTTTTTGTACATAAGTTGGTAGTACTTTTCTTTTTTATACTTGTTGATATCACTTTCGTTTATCAATTTTTCTAAAGGATTTAAAATCAATGTTAATGGGGTTTTAAATTCGTGAGAAATATTTGTAAAAAACTGCCCTGTTAATTGATATAGCTTTTCTTTTTCTTGGTCTTGAATTACGGATACTTCATACGCTTTCTTTAATCCAAACCATCTGATTATTAGGTAGTAGCTTAGTAGTAAAATTAATAAGAATAAAAGTGCATAACATACTAGAGCAAAATTTGTAAACCACCAAGGTGCTAATATTTTTATTTTTAATTGCTTAATGTTTTTAGACCAAACACCATCATTATTTGTAGCACTAACTTCAAACAAATAATCTCCATAAGGTAAATTAGAATAGCTAGCTTTTCTATCTGTTGAGTTTGTAAAAATCCAATCTTTATTATAATCTATCAATCTATATTTAAACTGTGTTCTCTTTGGGTTTGCATAATGCAATGAAGAAAATTGTATCTGAAAATTATTTTCTAAATGATTTAATTCTATTTCATCTAATGTGTTAAACGTTTGATTAAAAATTTGATGATCAGAATCTGTATCGCCAATTTCTACTAATTCGTTATTTACATATAAGTTGGTTAAAACTACATTTGTATCAAAATTATTGGTTTGTATTTCATTAGGATAAAAATAGCTTACCCCTTCTGTGCTACCAAAATAAAATCGGCCACTATCACCTTTACAAGAAGCCCCAACTTTAAAGCTATTCCCTACTAAACCATCTGTTTTATCGTAATTGATAAAGGTTTCTTTTTCTATGTTAAATCTAGAAATACCCTTACCTCCAAGCCATAATTCGTTTTTCTTTGCATCTAATAAAATGGTTTCAATATCTGATGATGATGCTCCTTCTTTTATAGAATAGTGCTTTGCTGAGTAACCATTTTTTAATTTAGAATTTACAGTTAGTTTGTTTAAGCCGCCACCTAAAGTTCCCACCCAAAAAATAGAATCATTTTGTCTTACAATTGGCCAAACCCAATTAGAACTAATGGATTTATTGTACGACTCATTTCCTTCGTAATGTAAAATTTCTTTTATACTACCATCTTCCTTTAAAAAAATATGATTTAACCCATTATTTGTGCCTACTAAAACTTCTGGGTAAAAATCATCTGCATAAATAAAAGTAATAACGCTTGATGATAGTCCATAATTTTCGCCTTTTTTTTTGTAAATTTTTTCAACTTCGTAATCATTTGGGTTGTTATAGCGAATTCTATTTAAACCATTTACCCAAGAACCTGCCCAAATATTGCCAAATTTATCTTCGGCCATACTAAAAATTATTTTTTGTGAAAGTCCTTTGTTTCCTGGTTTATCTGACGATATTTTAAAGAATGAATTTTGTTGTTTTGAATAGATGTTAATCCCCTCAAAAGTACCCACCCACAATCTGTCCTTTTGATCAATTAATAAACTTCTTACTTTATTACTCGATAGTGATTTAGGATCACTAGATTGCTTGAATTTAGTTACTTTATTGTTTTTAAAATCATAGTAATTTAAACCTGTTTTTTCTGTGCCTAGCCAAACATTTCCTTTTTTATCTTCTACTATTGCCCTAACATAATTTTCTGAAATTGAATTCTCTGAATTCTGGTTATGAACTATAGATTTAAAACCTTTTTTTCCTAAGTCTAGATAATAAACTCCACCTTCATAGTTAGAAACCCACAAGCAATTAGCTTTATCTTTTAACAAGCCTACAACTGTACTTGTTGACAAATTTGAATTGTTTTCATTAAAAAAAGTAAAATTATATTCATTACCTTTTAACGTTGCTTTTACTAAGCCATAAGTACTTCCAATCCAATAATTTTTATTTAATCCTTTTTGAAATGAACTTACAAAAAATGGTGCGTCCGGAATAATATTTGCGCTTAAAACAGGAAAATTTATTTGATAGTAAGTTGCCGAAACAGATTTCTGTTCTTTTTTATCAAAAACAGAAGTGTTTGCTTTTATAAATCCGTTTTGTGTACCTAAAAGTAGGTAATTCGTTTCCTGAGTAGAAATACCTGTAAATTGCTGGTAGTTTTTAACGATACCTTGAACGATAATTTTTTTAATATCAATATTTCCTATATTTTCATTTACATTAAACAACCCTTTGTTAGATACCACCCAAAGTAATCCATTAGAGTCTTCTTGCATGTCTACATAATTGGTGTTTTCTTGAACACCTTTCAAAAATTTTTCATTTAAAACTAATGATCCATCTTCTTTTTTTTGAATTTGAAATGCCTTGAAGTATTTGTCTGAAAGTACATACAAAATATTATTTTTAGAGATATAAACAGATGATAATTTTGTGTTTTCTAAGGATGAATTATCATTAAACCTCCACTCGAGATTAAGATATTTTTCTTTAATTTTATTAAAACATTCTACACCTCCTTCTGTGACCAACCAAAGTAGTTTTTTGGATTGAATAATTTTTTGGATTCTATTTTTATATATACTTTCAAATGGTGAGTTTTGATTTGAATATGTTTTTAAGTCATGTCCATCAAATCTATTTAAACCTCCTAAAGTACCAAACCAGATAAAATCTTGATTGTCTTGAATGATAGAAGTAACATCTGAGTGAGCCAAACCTCTTTCATGAAGAATTTTATTAAAATTTAAATTTTCTTGAGAAAAGACATTAAAAGAAATAAAAATCAAGAAAAAATATCTAAAGAAACAAATGTACTTATTCATAAGGTGTAGTAAGTTAAAGTTAAATGTTCAAATACGCTAAAATTATCTTTTTGAGTTGCTCAAAATAGAAAAACAAATTTAATTTTTAACCTATTTTAGGTTTAGCGTTTTTGATCTAAAAAAAAACGCTATAGTCCCAAATGAATGGAAGTAAAGCGTTTTATTCAATTTAATATGAATTTTTTAATAATAGTGGTATTTGATTTTAAAAGAACTAGGTTATGGTAAACATTGTTCAAATGTTTCAAAAAATAATATTTATTCATTAAAAAAGTCTAAGTAAATTTACTTAGACTTTTTTAAAACAGTTTTAAAGGTATTTATCTTTTAACAAATTTTGAAACTGATCTTGAATTATTTTCATCAATAATTTCTAATAAATATAGACCGCTATTTAAAGATTGAACATTAATTTGATTAGTTGTTTTGTTTTTTTGAGCTTGTATTTGTTTACCAGTAACATCACTAATTGAATATGAATATGCTCCATTTAAATTTTTAATGTTTAAAAATTCAGTTGTAGGATTAGGGTATATAGAAAACGCTTGTTTTGTAATATTGTCTGTTGATAAAACCTGTGGGTTAGATTGTGTAGGTAATATTACATCATCTAAACCCCATTTAGCAGTATGGTCTGTTGAACCATCTCCACCCCAAACTTGACCAAAAACTACAACAATATACTTATAAGTGTCTGCAGCACCGAAATCTACAACAATATCGCCAGAGCTTGTCCAAGAATCTGATGTTGGTAACTCTTGATGACCTCCTGTTAAATCTGTTACAGTAAGTGTAAAACTACCATCCGTAAAGTTAGTAGCATTGCTATCACCGAAATTACCACTTCCGCTTGTTAATTTAAAGTAATCTATTACAGCATTATCAGGATCATTTACTAAATCTCCACTAACACCCCAAACACGATATCCAAACCTCTCGTTTGTAGCTGCAAACTCTGTATTAAAAAAATATTTAAATCCTAATGTAAAACTGCCTGTTACTGAATTGTCTGAATTGTTGTACACATAAGCCAAACCTCTTGCAAACTGAGTTTGTGATACTCGAGATACATATTTACCATCACTTCCGTTTGCCTCATCTACAACTCCAAAATCTTTTTGACCACCTGTAACTACAGAAAACCATTCTCCGTCTCCAGCAGCAACTAAATTTAATTGTGTTTGAGTTAAACCATATTCAGCGGCACCATTTTGTGGAGCTGATCCAATACCTACACTTTCGAAATTTTCTGTATAAGTTTGTGCGTTTGTTAATGCTGCAACCATAAAGACAGCTAATAAAGTAATTTTTTTCATAAATAAAAGTTTTTATATATAATTATAAGTGCTATAAAAGTATGTATGAGTCTGTTAAACAATTGTTTTAAAAGACTTTTTAATTTGTTTTTTTGTTTTAAACTGTTAAAATCACAAAAAAACACCTTATTTAAAAGGTGTTTTAAAGTTTTGATTTGTTTGGTAATAATTAATTTTATTTTTTTTAAAATTCTTCTAAATTTTAATTACTTTTTTTATAATTTTTATGTTGTTTTTTTGTTTGATAATTTCTAAAAAGTAAACACCTTTTTTTAAGTAATTTACCTCTATCATTTGTGTATTTGTATTTTGATGTTGTTGGATAAGTTTTCCAGAAATGTCAAATATTTTGTATGAAAAATTACCTTGAGTATTTTTAATAGTAAGTTTATCGTTAACTGGATTAGGATATACGAACACATCATTTGTTACATCAAAACTTTCCGTTGATAGTGTACTATTTTTTGGAACGCTAACATTATCTATTCCAAAAACGTCTTTTATATTTTCATTATTTGGGTTTATTGCAGTGCCAAAAGCACCTGAAAAAACAATAACTATATATTCATAACCTGTTACATCTACAGCAAAGTTTTCTGTTGTCCAATTATCTGCTACTCCTAGTTCGTTATTTCCTGCTAATTCTGAACCATCATTACCAACATATTTTGTGGCATCATTATCTCCAAAAGCACCAGAACCACCTGTTAATCTAATATAATCTTCTATTCCATTATTTTCATCGTCTTGAATACCATACACTTTGTAAGATAATCTGTCTTCACTTCTAGGTGCTGTCCACTTGTAATCAAAAGCCATATTTAAAATACCAAAGGCATCTCCATTTGTATTATTAAATACATAAGCAACACCTTTTGCAAATTGAGATGTTGAGGTTCTGGAAAGGAATGCATCTGGATTACCACCTGAGGATTGAATATCAAAGTCGTATTCTGATGGTTCTGAACCACCCCAAGTGTCTACAGCAAACCATTTCCCTGTTCCTGGCGTTATTGTTGCTATATCGTCATTTGTAATACCCCTCTGATTTGCACCAGCTGCACCACTTACTACATCTGGTAAATGTATAAGAGATGTATCAGAAAAATCTTCGATTATTAGTTCTGAATTTGATGAACCTGTACCAATATCAAAATTAATATTTTGTGTGGTAGCAGCCTCTATATCAAAATAAACAGGAGCTGTTATATTATTTAGCTCATTACCATTAATGGTAATATTTGTCATTGTAACATTCTGAACGAAATAAGTACTATTGCCAGTAGTAGTAGCATTTCTCTGACCTCTAATTCTAGATTTACCTGATTGGCCTTCTACTGTAATATCCATTAATAGTAAATCTCCTAGATACCCTAAATTGGCTTGTGGTACTTTTACTGCATTTGGTGTGCCTCCATCAGATCTAGGTTTTAAATTTAATAGACCTGGTATAGTACCCTCTATTCTAATATTTTTTAAAGTAGTTAATGTACTAGAATTATTGTAAGCAAAAGGTTTATAATTTAAACCGGTTTGAGAAGCCACTAAACCATTATTATTCCCTAATCCTGTCCATTCTGGATTAATTATATCTATATTTTCAAGAGTTGATGCTCCAGAATTGTAGGTGTTTCCGCCATCACCACCCCAACCATAAGTTAAAATAGCTCCATTATGACCTGCCCAAAGAACACAATCGTGTACATAATTGTCAAAGTTGTAGAAAAAATCATCTACAGCTCTTATAAAGCTGTTTTTAATCTCACTATCCTGACCAACTCTTACTGCATCATTATTTGAATGCCATCCTAAAAATTTCAAATTTGTAATAGTCATATTATTTGGAGAGACAATTCCATGGAGTGGAGAGTCAACAACATGAACGCCATTTATTTCTGCAAATTTCCCCATTTCAATAATTTGTCTGTAGGGTTTATTGCCCTGTCCATCTTGCCAAGGAAACAATCTACCAGATAAAACGCCTCTACCATAGATTTTTTGACCTGTATTATTAAAACCTTGTCTTAAGACTAATCCGTCTACAAAAGCACCTCCTGCAATATATATATCTTGACCATTTTGTAAAGTAAGCTCACCATCTGCGTTTATAATTGAACCATTAAACTGATAATCTTTTAAGTTGTAATATCCAGGAGGAAAATAAATAGTACCAGCACTTTGTAAGGTGCTAGGAAGACGCGAATTACTATAAGTAATTACACTAGAACTATTTAAATTAGGAACATCTGTTTCTGGAGGATCCACAAATATGGTAAGCATGTGTTTTATCCATTTATCATTTGCTGTTTCATTTTCAGAATCTTTAAAATTTACAGATATAAACTTATTGTTGTCATTTAGGCTAAAACTAACTTCTCCATTTGATATTGATGGAGAGATATTATAACTTTTAGGAACTATTTCAGCACTGTTAGAAATGTTTCCAAATTTTTTTACAATTCTAAACGTTAAACCAGATCCTGTTGCTTTATTGTAAGCAATAGATGCGTAAGAAAATGTTCTTCCCGTAAGTTCTGCTGTTTTAAAACCATATTGAATATCGTTAGGGTCTGCTTCAGACATTAAGACTTCTACTTCTTCTTCTGGATTTGAACCATGTTTAACAAAAACTTGGTATTTATCTGATAAAACAGCTTCTCCTTGATCTGTAGGCCAATCATAATGTGTTAATTGTGAAAATAACAGAGAACTACTAAAAAACATTAATGTTATTAAAATATTTTTTCTCATAAGAAATTTTAACTTTATGTTTTTAATTTTTAACTATTTTCTTGATACTTTTTATTGTTTCGGAAGAGATTTCTAAAAAATAAAGTCCTTTTTTTAATGAACTTACATCAATTTTGTTAGATGCTTTTCTTGTGCCATTTAGCAATATCTTACCTGTGATATCAAATACCTTGAAAGAAAAATCTCCTTCAATATTTGTAAGATTAAGAATATTGCTAACAGGATTGGGATACACTGAAAATTTTGATTGTAAATTATTGTTTTCTAGAGATAATACTTGTGGATTTGATTGTGTTGGTATTACCACATTATCTACACCAAATAATGTTTCGGGGTTTTGTTGATCTGTTCCAAAAACTTGACCAAATATTACAATTATATATTTGTAAGTACCTGCCGTACCAAAATCTACAGCAATACTTCCTGAGTTTGTCCAATCGTCTGAAATAGGGAGTTCAGTATGACCAATAAGCTGCATTTCATCTCCACCATTATTATACCCTGTGGCATTATTATCACCAAAAAAACCGCTACCACTTGTTAGTGGAAAACTACCTAAAACAGTGTTTTCTGTTAAGCCATAAATACGATAACCAAAACGTTCATTTGAAGTGTTAGAAAATGATGAATTAAAAAAGTAGTCAAAACCTAAATCGTATATACCAGTTACTGAGTCATCGCTATTATTATAAACATAGGCAAAAGCTCTCGCAAATTTCGAAGAGCTAACTCTACTTACATAGTATTGAGGATTACCCCCTGTACTTTGAATACCAAAATCTGTAACACCAAAGCCTTGTACAGTAAACCACTCTCCATCTCCTGGAGAAATTTTATCAAAATCAGTAGCAGTTAAGCCGGGGTTATTAGCATCGTTTAAAACGTTGTTTAATGAAATATTGTTAAAAGTTTCTGTGTAGGTAGTTTGCTCGCCTGAGCCATCATCTGCATCGAAAGTAATGTTTTGTGTTGTGTTTTCATCAATATCAAAGAAAATGTTTTTATTGGCTTCTGTTAATTTTGTACCACCTATATTTACATTGGTAAAATTTATATTTTTAGTGTAGTAAGTTGCTCCTCCAGAGGTAGCATTAGCTTGTCCTCTTATTCTACCTCTTTCAAATTGAGATTCTACAGTAATATTTTGAAAATGCACATCTCCCAAATAACCTAGTGTAGATGCAGGAACTTGTTCTGCGGATGGAATGCCATTACCAGAAGATCGAGGTTTTAAATTGGTTAATCCCGGTATTGAACCTTCAATTCTTATATCTTTAAAAGTCGTTGTTGTAACTCCTGTACCATAATCTATGACATTAAAATCTAAGTTTACTTGAGCAGCAATCAAACTGTTGTTGTTTCCTAAACCTCTCCATTCAGGATTTATAATATCTATGTTTTCAAAAAAGGAAGAACCAGTATCTATAGAGGCCCAACCATAAGTTAAAATAGCTCCATTATGGCCTGCCCAAAAAACACAATCGTGTACATAATTATTATAATTGTAAAAGAAATCATCTACACAGCGCATAAAACTGTTTCTAATTTCACTGCCAGAACCAATTCTAATTCCATCATTATTGGCGTGCCATCCTAAAAATTTTATATTTTCTACTAACATATCGTCTCTACCAACAATACCGTGTTTAGGTGTGTCTAAAAGATGGACACCTATTATTTGTGCACCTTCACCAAGTCGTACAATTTCTCCATAAGGTTTATTTCCATTTCCATCCTGCCATTCATATTGGCGACCGTTTAAAACGCCTCTACCAAATAATTTTTGATTAGAGGTGTTAAATGCAGTTCTACTTACTAAACCTTCAACAAATGCACCGCCTTCTAGGTACATTTTTTTATTGGATGCTAAATAAATGATTCCATCTTGATCAATAACATCAGTCTCAAATTGATAATCTCTTAAATTATGGTATCCTGCAGGAAAATAGATTGTAGTTGCATTTCTAAGTGTACTAGGCAGTAGCGTGTTCGAGTAAACAACAACACCAGCATCATTAGGATTTGGCGCATCAAATTCTGGAGGATCTACGGAAATCATCAACATGTGTTTTATCCAGTTATGAGGATTTGTTTCATTAGCATCATCATCAAAATTAATTGAAATGTATTTATTGTTAGCGTTAACATTAAAAACTACTTGATTGGATGTAACTGTTGGTGATAAATTATAGCTTTTTGGTGCTATTTCAGCTTTTGTAGAAGTTCCTCCAAAAGTTTTAACAACCCTAAAAGTTAATCCAGAGCCTGTAATATCATTATAAGAAACACTAGCATAAGAAAATGTTCTGCCTGTTAAGGCAGCTGTTTGCCCATCATATTGAATATCATTAGGGTCTGCATTAGACATTAAAACCTCTAATTGTATTTCTGGATCAGAACCATGTTTAACATATACTTCATATTTGTCTGAGAGAACTGCTTGACCTGTATCTGTAGGCCAATCATAGTGTTTCAGCTGCGCGAATAAAATAGGTGTACAAAATATAATTAAAAGTTGTAGTACTCTTTTCATTTTTTTATTGTTTTTATTCAAAATTAGAGTATCTAATAATTTTTGATTAGCGTAAAAGATCACTTTTGATGTGTTATTGTACACAAAGTGTTTTTTTAATAATACAGATTAACAGAAAAATATTTATTTTGGTGATCCTGCAAAGAATTTGGCTGATTTTACTTTTATGTTTTCAGCATCTTTAAACACCAAATAAACGCTTCGTTTTCCTTTGGCTTCTCTTAAAAAGGTTTCATAAATTCCGTCTTTTTTTATGATGATGGTTCCAACTAACTTCCCTTTTGGATTGTCTAAACGTATCTCACATTTTGCAGTTTTTTGCACTCCTTTTACTTCCAAACCTGCATAGTAATATCCAGTTCCTAAATTGATGTTTTCGAATTTTAAAACATCATTAGTTACTTTTTTGTTTTTTATTTTTAAATTGATTTCATAAGGTTGATTTACCTTTACAGGCTCTACACTGCTTAATGTTTGTTGCACAGGCCTTATGGTACCAGACTCGTCATATACAATTTTATCTACACAAACAGATCTTTGTGTCCAAGTTCCTGGACCTTTAAACTCATCTTGTCTCCAAGAAGATAATGCAGATGTATGGTAAAATAAATATTCTTGCCCATGAAACTCTACTATACCTCCATGATTAGATTGATACAAACGCCAAGGCACATAGTTTTTGCCCGGTAATTTTGGACCTTCATTTACATTTACCCCTAATTCGTAATTTAAAATCCCTTTGTATTCAAAAGGCCCTAAAGGATTGTCGCCAACCACATAATCTAACCTAGATTTTCTTCTAAATAAATCATCAGGATTATTAGGGTCTATAGGTTTGTCATAATGTGAATGATAAGATAAATAGTATTTCCCAGCTTTTTTATTCATCCAAATAGCTTCCATAAAACGATGGTCATCAACTTTTAGTTTTACAGGTTTACCATCTAACTCTTTCATATTGTCTTTTAATTTTGCGCCCATGTGTTGCCCATAATACAAATATTTTTGCCCATCATCATCTATAAATACTGATGGATCAATACCTCTTGTGCCTTCAATTTTAGCATTAATTACAGTAAACTTTTTATCTGGTGAATCGCTTACAGCAACTGCGATGTAAGATTTTACTTTACGCTTTCCTTCACCACCGTCTTTACCTAATACAATTCTAACAGGAAAATAAAGGTAATATTTGCCTTCATAATAGACCATGTCTGGCGCCCAAAGTGCCCAATTTTCTCCTTTAGGTTCTTTATCTTTACCCATTACATCATAAATATTTAGCACTTCTCCATGATCTACCCAGTTTACCATATCCTTTGATGAAAACGTGTGGTATTTGTGCATTGTACTATAACCTCCACCATTTTCATGATCTACAGAGGTTACCATCCAAACACGTCCATCTGGCATTACATGTGGTGATGCATCTGCTGTGTACATGTGTTTTATTACTGGATTATTATAAGGATAAGGTTTGGTATTGGAGTTTTTCTTTTGAGAAAAAACAATACCAACACTTAAGATCATAATCAAATTTAAAATTGTGTTTTTTTTCATTTTAAGGTTTTTAAAATCGTTTTTATTTTTTGTAAATCAAGTTTTTTATCTGCTGGATATTTGTGTTCTAAAAGCCACCAGTTTTCTGTGAAACTTACCATTTCTCCAGGTAAAATAGTTTCTAAAGGCCCAATAGGTTCTATTTCACATTTTTCATCTTTGTAATACCATATAGATACTTGATTGTTCATCATATCTCCATAAATAGCATTTTCATTGGCTTCAAATTTTTTGATGAAAAGTAAATCATCTTTAGTGTTATAGGCAATCCAACCTTGGTTGCTGTCCATTACAAATTTTGGATATTTTGGTGTGTCTAACATTTCTAAAATGCCATCACGAACTCGTAAAGCCTCTTCTTCTGGTGGATTAAAATCTATCAAAGAAGTTTTATATTGATAAATAGCATATCCCTTAGGCAATCTACTATTTGGATTTAATGGCACTAAACAAATACCTCCACCTTTAGCAAATGTTCTACTCCAATGCGCATAAGATTGTTTTTTATTACTAATATTCTTGATGTGTTGTACACACCTCAATTTAGATGAATTTTCATCTAAATAAAATTCTCTTATCAATTGAACACCCAAAACTGTGTCTTTAAGGCTTGTTAATTTTGCTGAGTTTTTTCCTGTAATTTCACCTTTCCAAGTGTTAAAAAAACTTGCTCTAAAAGGAGTTGTTGATCCTGGACCAATATCAAATCTACCACCACTAACTTCAAATCTTGGAGCTCCTTGTTTCCAAGTTCTTCCATTTAATTTGGGGTTTTCAAATAAGATATTTTTACCATTAAGTGTATAGCTTAAAACACGTCCGCCAACATTAGGGTCTAAGATTACTTTTACAATATTGTTCTCTAAAGCAATACAATTTTCATAGTCAAAAGCTTTAACAATAGTTGTTTTTACTTGTGCAAAACTGTTGCCAAATAGCGCAAATAGAAATATAAAAAAAAGTAATTTTTTCATTCAATTATTTTTTTAAGTTCCTTTTGGGTGTGTTTTTAATTCTTAGGTTTTTAATAGCATCGTATTCATCATTTACACAACGTTCTCCCCATCTATCGTAAATAAATTTTAGAGAATATTTGTTTTGAGGTTCTGCTCCTTTATCACCATAAGTTTTAGACCAGTTTTCTAGTAATTGTCTATGCTTTTTTAATACTTTTTTATAGTTTTTATGATCAGCTAGATTGTTAATTTCATGAGGATCGTTTTCCAAATCATACAATTCCTCTTCTGGTTTAGTTGGTAACCAATATTTAGCTTGAACTGTAGTTAATGCCCCTGATTCAAAAGCCTTTTTTATATCCACAAATTCTGCTCTTCTATCTCTATATGCAGGTTGCGTGTAAGAACGATGAGGCATATAATTTTTAATATATTTAAACTTGTCTGTTCTTACAGCTCTAATTCTATCAATAGAAAAATCGCATCTATCTCTAGTGGTTATTACATAATCTCTTTTAAAATTAGCATCAAACATGTTTTTACCTTCCATATTTTCTGGAATTTTAATGTTTGCCAGTGTTAAAGAGGTTGTACCAATATCTATACCCGATACTAAATCTTCTCGAATTTCGTTTTTTTGAATTTGAGAATTCTCACCAAAATAAGCCACTATTAAAGGGATGTGTGTACCACCATCGTATAAAAATTGCTTGTGTCTTATACCTTTATAACCATGATCTGTAAAGAAAAAAACATAGGTATTGTTTAGTAAACCTTTGTTTTTTAGTTGATTTATAATCTCTGAAACTTCTATATCTGTATATCTTGCAGCATCATAATGTTTTGCAAAATCTTCATGAACTGAGGGTAAATTAGGATAATAAGGTGGTAGTTTTACCAATTTTCTATCAATGGGAGTAATTTTGTTTTTGATGGATTTATACGTTTGCACCAAACCATGTTTACCACCATTTAGTTGAATTTGACCAAAAAAAGGTTTGTTTTTAGAAAGTGGTGCTAACCAATCTCCAGATCCAGCAAAAGTGTACCAGAAATCTAAACTAATTTCATCATTATACAAATCTTTTCTGTTGTAAATAAAATTGTAATCGTCTTTACCATGATTAAAAGTATGATACCCGTTTTCTTTAAAAAGTTCTGGAATGGTTTTTACGCCTTTAGGCAAAAAAATAGCATCTTCTACCGTTCTTGAAGAATGATGGTTATGTGTACCATAAGTGGTGGCCATTGTTGCTGTAATTATTGCAGAACGTGCAGCAGAACAAACAGGAGCAGGGGTAAACGCTTTTTTAAAAAGCACGCCGTTTTTTGCTAATTTATCAATATTAGGAGTTGGATTAATGGTTTCGCCATAACTGCTCAAAACAGGGTTTAAATCCTCAACATATATCCATAAAATATTAGGTTTAGAATTGCTTTGACTAAATCCAAAAAAAATAGAACCTATAACTAGTAAAAAGAAAATTTTTGTTTTCAAGATCATTAATTTTAAAACAATCAAAATTACACTTGAAATACTACTTCAAATTGTTTTTATGGTTTTTAAATTGGCTATTTTGGAACAAAATCTTTAAAAATAACCAAAACAGCAAATACAAAGTATTACAGAACAAAAGTATAATATGTAAAAACTGGTTCTTTGTTATAAAGATTTTTAGATGATAAAAAAACTAGCTAAATTTATTTTAGGTTTCCTGTTTTACTGCTACAGTTGCAAAGTTGTAGAAAAGGATAGCTCTCAGAAAATATTAGAATGGTCAAACCCCATCAGATCTGAGATAAATTCTTACGGTATAAAAGACGTATTCATTTTTTCTGAAAAGAATGATTATTTTCTAGTAGGTACAGTGTATAAAAATCCATTTAAAAAATTTGAAGGACCTGTTTTACATCAATCTAAAAACGTAAAAGATTGGAAAGTGAAACATCAAATTATTGATATAAATAGTGTTCCTAAAAATGCTTGGTACTATGATGGTTGGTTTGCTCCAGAAATCAAAAAAATAAACAACAAATTCTACTTTACGTTTAATAATAGAAATAATGCCGAAAATGCGTATCAAAAAACTGGTTTTGGAATTGCTGTAAGCAACAGTTTATTTGGTGAATATAAAGTAATAAATACTAAAGCTCCAATTGTAAAATGCAATCATGGTAGTTTAACGGCTGTAAACAAAAATGAGGTGTTCTTAACCTATGATATGGATGGTCGTATTTTTATTGCTGAAATAGATTTAGAATCTGCCACTTTAAAAAGCAAACCAAAAGAGCTATTAGGACCAAAAACTTTAGGTAAAAATTATAAATACTTAGACGCACCTCAGATAACCAAAGTAAACGATGTGTATCATATGTTATTTTCTCAGTTTTATGGTGGGTATGTAGTAAAGGTTTTTCATATGACTGCAAAGCATCCTTTAGGAACTTGGAAATGGAGTAAAAACAATCCAATTTATACATTTTTAGAAGCTGAAGCAGATTTAAAAGTAAAAAATACCTATCCAGAAAAAAATGGATATGCGCCTCCTACTCAAGTTATTTTTAGCAATCAAATTTTTAAAGGATTTCATGGCAATTATTTTAATGCGTATCATAGTTCAGAAAAATATTCAGAACCTTATTTATGTATAGATCCAGTTAGTATCAATGGAGAGCATTTAACAGTAATAAACCCCAAAGGAACCTCTCAAAAACTTAATTTTAATGATTAAAAACGTTTTAGTTATACTCAGTTTTTTTGTGTTATCTGTAAGTAATTCTCAGATTGTAACCTACAAAGCAGCACCAAATATTAGTGACAGTAATCCTTATATTTTTGAATCACCATACTATAAAGTTGAACTTTCTCAAAATGCGGTAAAAAAGCCAACTTTTGTGTACGGAATGAATGCAATGCATACTACAAACAACTCTAAATCTACGTCTTGGGTTAATTTTTCTTTTGATGGTGAAGTTACAGTTAAGGTAACGGTTTTATATAAACAAATTGATTTTGCGCAAATTCTACCTCGCAGTTCTAACATAGCTATTACTATTCTCGATAAAAATACAATTCGCTTTAGCATAAAAAAATCGGGTCATTTTTCGGTTGAATTTGAAAAAGGAATTTTCATAGAACATCCTTTGCTCATTTTTGCGAATCCTTTAGAAAAAAATATCCCTAAAAAAGGAGCTAAAAATGTGGTTTATTTTGAAGCCGGTTTTCATGAAATTGGAGATAACTTTAAAGTTGATGATAATACTCTAATCTATATAGAAGGTGGTGCTTATGTAAAAGGGCAAATACTTGCAAATAATGTAAAAAATATAAAAATACAAGGCAGAGGTATTTTATCTGGTGAAGATTATGAACCACGTACACATAATCATATGATACAAATGCGTAACGCAAATGATGTTGAAGTTGAGGGAATTACCATAGTTCATTCACCTAGATACATGATTGCTTTACGCGGTAATAATCATTATCTGCATAATATAAAAATGATGGGTTGGTGGTTTAGTACAGATGGTATTTCTGCGGGTGAAGACACTCTAATTGAAAATTGTTTTTTTAAAGTTAATGATGATGCTATTAAATTATATCAAAAAAATACAAGCGTTAGAAATTGTGTGATTTGGCAATTAGAAAACGGAGCTCCTTTTATGATAAGTTGGAATGGTAGTAAAGATTTTAGCAACATAAATGTAGATAATATAGAAGTTATTAGAGTAGAACATCATTGGGATAATGAAAACTTAGCAGTATTTTGTGCTGTTCATGGAGGACAAGCTTATATCAGTAATTTTGTTATTAAAAACATAAATATAGATAACTCTAAATGGCGTATTTTTCATTTGGTAACCAGACCCAATAGATGGGGTAAATGGAATCCAAAAAAAGGAAGGCTTTCTGATTTTACATTTAAAAACATCCATTTTTATGGCGACCAAAAAATACCAAGCTTAATCATGGGGCATGATGAATTACATCCTGTAGAAAATATTTTATTTGAAAATATAGTTATCAATGGATCCAAAAAAACTATCCTTAAAAATTTTTTAGTTTTAGATAAAAAAACAACTAAAAACATTAAAATAAATTAATTTTTAAACAATAGATGTTGTTCTGATATGAATGAGCAACAATAACGAACAAAAAAGAAACTCAAATGAATACGCTGTGTATATTTTTGAAACAAAATTTTAGGTATAAAAACATGAAAAATCATTTTTACAAAGCAATCGTAATTTTTCTTTTAGTATTTACAAGTTGTAAAGAAAAAGCTAAAAAAACTGCTGCAAAAGAAACCAATAAAAATCCAAACATTGTATTCATTTTAGTAGATGATATGGGATATGGAGATTTAAGTAGTTATGGGCAAAAAACATTACAAACTCCAAATATTGACAAACTAGCTGCAAACGGTATGAAATTTACACAGCATTATGCAGGTTCTACAGTTTGTGCTCCTTCCAGAGCAGCTTTATTAACAGGTAAACATACAGGGCACACTTCTGTAAGAGGTAACAGTCCAGAAGGTCAACTATTAGAAGATAGTGAAGAAACAATTGCAGAGATGCTTGGTAAAAAAGGATACAATACTGCAGTAATTGGTAAATGGGGTGTAGGTAATCACCCAGAACCAAATGACCCTGCTAGAAATGGTTTTGATCATGCTTATGGATATGTAAACATGTGGCATGCACACAATTTTTATCCTGAATTTTTGTATAGAAATGGTGTAAAAGAAACGTTAAATGGTAATGTTACAGATTGGTCTTATGATTATCCAAAAGACATGAAAGAAGGTACAGGCGTTGCTAAAGAAAAAGTTACCTATGCTGTCGATAAATTGCAAGCAGACGCGCTCAATTACATAGAAAAAAATAAAGACAATCCTTTCTTTTTATATTATTGTTTAAACATACCTCATGCAAATAATGAAGCTGGCTATTATACAGGTGATGGAATGGAAGTTCCTAATTATGGCGAATTTGCAGATAAAGATTGGCCCAATCCAGAAAAAGGGTTTGCTAAAACAATTTCTATTATAGATAATAGTGTTGCAGAAATTGAAGCGAAACTTAATGAATTAGGTATTGCAGACAACACCATTGTTGTTTTTGTTAGTGATAATGGACCACATAATGAAGGTGGTCATAAATCTAAATTCTTTGATAGTAATGGAATTTACAGAGGAGACAAAAGAGATTTATATGAAGGAGGAATTCGAGTGCCATTAATTGTAAAATGGCCTAAAAAAGTAAAACCAGGTTCTGTAGCTAGCAGGCCAGTTGCCACTTGGGATTTCTTATCAACTTTTGCAGATATTGTGGGGGCAGATACAAGTGATGGTGTTGATGGTGTTTCTTTTTTACCAACTTTAGTAGGTGAAGATGATAAACAGCAAGAACATGAATATTTATACTGGGCTTTTTACGAATTAGGAGGTAGGCAAGCTATTAGAGTTGGAGACTGGAAATATATAAAATTAAACGTAAGAGATCAAAACAAACCTGTTGTAGAAGAGTTGTATAACATTGCTCAAGATCCATCCGAATCTAACAATGTAATTGCTCAAAACCCTGAAAAAGTTAAAGAATTAGCAGAAAAAATGAAAAAAGCACATACAGAACATCAGTTACTATCATTATTTTCTACTGATGCTAATGCTGAAACTAAATTCTAATCACCAAAAAAACAATCAATGAAATCATTAAAATATATTGTATTAGCTAGTTTACTTATTGTTTTTGCATGTGCAGAAAAAAGTAAAGAAAAAGTTGCGTCAACAGAAAATAAACAACCTGAAACCAAAACAATAGTAGCAAAAACACCACCTATGGGTTGGAACAGTTTTGATGCTTATGATTGTAGAATCAACGAAAAAGAGTTTAAAGCCACTGTAGATTATATGGCTGATAATCTTTTAGAATATGGATGGGAATATGCTGTGATAGATTACATTTGGTGGCATCCAGAACCAGGAAACTGGGAAACTCCAAGACGTAAAGGGCATCCTAATATTAGATATAATGATGATGGTAGCCCATTACACCCAGAATATACTACTATGGATGAATATGGTAGATTATTGCCTTCTGTAGAAAGATTTCCTTCAGCAGCAAATGGTGCAGGTTTTAAACCTATTGCAGATTATGTGCACAACAAAGGGATGAAATTTGGAATTCATATTATGCGCGGAATTCATAGAGTTGCTGCTTTTAATAAAACTCCAATAATGGGTTGCAATACCACAGCAGACAATATTGCAGAACCTTTTGATACCTGTGGTTGGTGCAATCACATGTATGGTGTAGATGCTAGTAAAGAAGGGGCGCAAGAGTATTATAACTCTATTTTTAAATTATATGCATCTTGGGGGGTAGATTTTATAAAAGCGGATGACACCATGTTTCCTCCTTATCATAAAGAAGAAATAGAGATGATGCGTAAAGCTATCGATCAGTGTGGAAGACCAATGGTGTTAAGTTTATCTTGTGGAGAAGCTCCAGTTTCTAGAGCAAAACATCTTACTGAAAATGCTAATATGTGGCGTATTTCCGGTGATTTTTGGGACAATTGGAAATCTTTAGAACATAATTTTGATCTTTTAAACGCTTGGTCTCCATTTATAGGAGAGAACCATTGGCCAGATGGAGATATGTTGCCTATTGGTAAATTATCTTTAGATGATAGACCTCATGGAACAGAACGCATGTCTAATTTTACCATACCAGAGCATTATACTTTAATGAGTTTATGGTCTATGGCAAAATCTCCATTAATGATGGGAGGTGATTTGCTTTCTACTCCTGATAATATTATTAAATTCTTACAGAACAAAGAAATCCTTTATGTAAATCAACATAGTACAGATAATCGTCAGGTAATAAAACACAATGGACGTGCAGTTTGGATTGCCAAAGACCCAAAAAACGGAGATACTTTTATAGGTTTATTTAATCTTTCAGAAAAGAAGAAAAACATAAACTTTACTTTAGAATCTGAAGGTCTTAGAGGAGATTTTAAAGTAAGAGACTTATGGGCTCATAAAGATTTAGGAATCATTAATAAAACATTAACTTCTACTATTGAACCTCATGGAGGTAAGATTTTTAGGTTAACAGGAAATCAATAAGATTTATTGTTGTAAATGAACTACTATTAATTAGGAATAGACCTTTGAAGTTCATCAACTACAGTAGCCTTTGAAGTAGCGATCCCTGGTAAATTCCATTACAAATTTCTTAAGCAAAGCGGAATTGAAGTAAAGTTTCAATTCAATAAATGAAAACAATACTTCAATTGGCTTTGTTGGTTTGCTTGGGAATCTATGATAAGATAAGTAGTTTCATTTTTCGAGAATTAAAAAAAAATAGAAAGAAGTAATTCTTTTTGTTTTTTCTGCTTTAATAAAAAATGTCAAATCTGGGGGAGGTAGTCTACTCTCTATAAGTAGTAGAAAGTTCCCCCAGATTTGACATAAAATATATTATATGAATTATATTTTTTTAAAATATAGATAGGCTTATTAATTATTATATACTCTGTTGGTAAAAGCGGTAAAGATGGTAAACCTCAACAATAGAAGGGGTTTTAGGTGGTTTTTACATGGTGAAAGATTGGTAAACTTGGTAAAGAGTTTAATACCCACCCATTTAAAATTGGTATTTAAACAGGTGGTGTTACTGATTTATTCAAACAATTTCTTAAAACTACCTTGATTT
>NZ_JBSSBG010000025.1:0-42076 GCF_054968445.1 Polaribacter sp. M10 | reverse complement strand
GTAGGGTGTATTTTTCAAAAATGCATGCTTTTACGAACAAAACCCGAAGCAAACTGGAGCAGAACCTATAGAAAGGTGTGTGTAGAGTGACTTTTTTATGCTTTTGTAATGAATTTTAGGTGTTTTGTTGCTGATATTTTTTAAAATATGCGCCTTATTTTTTTAGGTTGGGCAGTGTAACCATAAAAAATGTTATATATTTATTGAAAAATTGTAGGCTAACACATTACATTGATAATTTAGATGGAGTTTAAATTCCGTTGAATACTATTTTTTTTGAACTCAATAGAGGAGAAGAGAATAGTTATTAATTTAAAAAGTTGGGCATAGCCTTAAGTTGTAGGTAATTAAAAAAATGACAGAAGAAGAATTATATAAAAAAGGAGAAAAACTTTATCATTCAAGAGGTAAAGAACTTAAGGCCATAGAAGTTTATAAACAATTAATTGATTTATATCCTGAAAATATTAATGGCTGGAGAGACATTTCCTCAATGTATTATTCTATTGAGGACTTTGATAATGCCATCTTAAGTTCGAGAAAAGTTCTTTCTCTAAATGATTCTGAAATATATGACATTGAAAATCATTTAACTCGACTAACTCTGATTTCTAGATACACTTTTTCAAAACCAAATATTTATTTAGATGAGCAAAAGAAAGTCGCCTATGAAATAAATGCAATTTCAGGCTTTAACGACTTATTTTTAGAAATTGAAAAACATAACTTATCACTTATTGAAATATTAAATGGCGATTATAAAAAATTGAATAAAATATTTAACTCATTTGCGAATACTTGTATAAGGTTTAAGTATTATGAAAAAGCTATTACTGCTTTAAATAGAACTTTAGAATTACAAGGTTATGGAAGAGTTAAAATTCATACAATATATAACAGATTATCATTAGCTTTTTTAGGTCTTAAAGAATATGATTTAGCGATAGAAAATATTGACATCGCTTTTAATAACGGATTAGATGACTATCAGCTTATTTCTAAAGCTGAGATTTATAGGCAAAAGGGAGACCAGAAAGAATTTGAGATTATTCTAAAAGATTTGTTGAATAGAATTCAAGTCAAACTGATAGACAAACCTGAACCTGCATATATTTTTCAGAAAATTAATGTTCTAAAAAAACTCAAAGACAAACAACAATTAAAAACTGTAATAAAGGACTTTGACTTGATTAAAACGAACAATGATTATATAAAAACTAAAAAAACAGAAGCGGAAAAGGATATAAAAAACTACCTACAACAAGGGCTATAATTAATACGGGTTTGGTGCTTAATCCAAAGTTTAAAGCTTTAAACGAAGTCCGCCAAATCTTTTTTATTTTGGCTTTTAAAATGAAAAAATTAAAACAAAATAAAAAGTTTTGGCTAAGTGCTTAATCGAAAGTTCACTACTTTTAAATCCCGTACTAACCATAGCCTGAACGTTGTGCTTCATGCAGAAAAACCAAGCAATCAAATGAATTTAAAATCTTTAACTGTTAAAAATTTCAGAGCTTATCAAACTGAAACAAAAATTGAATTTGACCAATTAACCACAATCATTGGAAAAAATGATATTGGAAAATCTACGGTACTTGAAGCACTTGAAATTTTCTTTAATAATAGTACAGTAAAAATAGAATCCTCAGATGCAAATATTCATTCAACAGATAAAACTGTTGAAATAACTTGCGAATTCACCGATTACCCTTCTGAAATATCTATTGATTCTTCTTCTCCAACTAATCTAAAAGATGAATACCTTTTATCTAAAGATGAAACTTTAGTGATTAGAAAAAAAATTGATTGTAATAAAAAAACACCAAGCATTGATATTTATATTATTGCAAATCACCCAACAGAAAAAGAAGTTGCAAATCTTCTAGAGCTAAAAGAAAAAGACTTGCAAGGAATTATAAAAGCGAAATCATTAGATTCTAAATTAAAGGGAAATCCAACAATGAGAAAAGCAATTTGGAGTTCAGTTTCAGACTTAAAACTTCAAAAAATCGAATTACCTGTTTCAAAACCAAAAGAAGATGCTAAAAGGATTTGGGAACAAATAGATACTTATTTGCCAATGTTTGCTTTATTTCAAAGCGACAGAAGTAGTAGTGATTCTGATAGTGAAGTACAAAGCCCTATGAAAGCAGCAATTGCAACTGCTATTTCAGAAGTACAACAAGAAATAAATGATATTCAGAAAAAAGTAAGAGAAAAAGCAGAAGAAATTGCATCCAATACCCATAAAGCATTAAAAGAAATTGATGAAAATTTAGCGAGCAAATTAGACCCAAAATTTAACCCTCCAACTCCAGCAAAATGGAATGGTTTATTCTCCATCCAATTAGACACAGATGACGGAATCCCTCTTAATAAAAGAGGCAGTGGAGTAAGAAGAATGATTTTAGTAAGTTTCTTCAAGGCAGAAGCTGAAAGACGACTTAAATCTTCAGCTAAACAAAATATAATTTATGCGATTGAAGAGCCTGAAACTGCACAACATCCAAGTAATCAAAAAGTACTAATTGAATCTTTTAAATCATTAGCCAATGAAAGTAACTGCCAAATAATATTAACAACTCATAGTCCTGGATTAGCTTCTGAACTTCCAACAAATAGTTTAAGGTTTATAGATAAAGACGAACACGATAAATTAAGCATTACATTTGGAGAAAGCATTTTTCCAAAAATAGCAGAAACTTTAGGTGTAACACCTGATAGCAGAGTAAAAGCTTTAATTTGCGTAGAAGGACCAACTGATGTCACTGCATTAGGTTGTTTAAGTAAAGCTATGAACTTAAAATATCCTGAAATACCAAACTTACTTACTGATGAGCGTGTTGCATTTATTTTAATGGGAGGTTCTACATTAAAACATTGGGTTAATCACAATTATTTAAAAGAATTAGGAAAGCCAGAATTTCACCTATATGATAATGATGTAGCTTCTTATCAAAATTCCATAGACCAAGTTAACAAGCGTAATGATTTATCTATTGGTCAATTAACTCAAAAACTTGAAATAGAAAGCTACTTACACAAAGATGCAGTGAAAATTGGATTTGACATAGATATTGAAATACCTGACCAATTAAATAGGGATAATAAAGCTACTCCGAAAATATTTGCAGAGGCTTATTCCTTAAAGAATGGAATACCAAACCCAATTAGAGATACAAACGCAAAAAAGTTCTTAGCGGAAAGAGCATTCCCTAATATGACAGCCGAAATGATAGAAGAGAGAGATCCTAATAATGAGGTTAAAGGTTGGTTCGAAAAAATAAATGAATTGTTAAATTAGAAAAGCATGAAAGCACAACACCATATATAATTTATTGCTAGTTCTAGCCTATTTACGAAAATCCTCGCGGATTTTCTTTGTCAGTAATTATTTAGTAACTTTATGCATAACCAGAGCAGCTAATATTAAACAAACATATTTAGTACGCTGACCAAAGAAATAAACAAAAATAAAAACGAAGCGCTAGATTTGTTTTTTGTAAAATTGTGAAACTGAAAAAGTTTAGAAAAAAGTGGGTGTGGCCGCTGGTTGTAGCCAATTAAAACCAAGATTATGGGATTAGATATGAGACCTTTAGGAAAGCCTAAAAAAGGATTTGAAAAAAGGTTTAAAGAAATATTTGAAATGGTGGAATCGGACAATATTCCGAAACCTAGTTTTTTGGACAAATTAAAAGGAAAAAAGTTTCCTACTAAAGACCAATTAATACAAGAATGGTTTGAAAATCAAATCCCAACTTATGAGACAATTAAAGCACCTATGGTCGGAAAAGACCCAGAAGCTGAAAAATGGTTAAAAGAAAAGTATGAGGAATTAGAAGATAAACCTACTTATGAGGAATTCTTAAAAGAACATAAAGGTTTTTTTGTTATTCCACTTGCTAAAGAACAAGATGGAGTTCCTTGCTATATAGCTTTAGGACAAGATGAAAATGTATTTAGAGGTCAGTTCCTAGTTGATTGTGTTGATATAATTGGGGAAAAACTAGCCAATGAAGCCTGGGAAACAAAACTAGCTGATGAGACTTTAGATTATGGAAATAGATTAATGACAGTTGCTGATAAAATTGCTAAAGAGAATAAATTAGAATATCTGAAAGACCAAAGAATTCCACCAGATGTTGACGAAGAAGATTTGGAAAGTAAATTACATATCGTTTATTCTCTAGCAAAATGGTTAATTTTTTATGGAAAGAATGGACACGGATATGAAGCTGATTATTAAAAATAACTGGCTACAACAATGTATAAAAATAATGCTTAAATTTAATTCTAAATCTAAAGGTTAGTGCGTATTTGGTCACTCTGATTTTCCTTCGGAAAATCCTCGAACACAAAACCGCACTATTCTTATACCAACCGTTGTTAAGCTGGCAAAAGAAATAAACAAAAATAAAAACGAAGCGTTAGATTTGTTTTTTGTAAAATTGTTAAACTGAAAGAGTAGAAGAGTATTATTAATTTAGAAAAAGTGGGTGTGGGCGTTAGTTGGCATGCATTTGAATGACAGACACTAAAGGATATACATACTTTGCAATTAAAACCGAAAATGAAAATTTCGAACTCTCGGATTTTAACTCATGTCTGTCTATAAAACCGACTAAATTTAAACGGAAATTTGAAAACGGAAAAACACCAGTTTGTACGATTTGGGAATTATCTTCTGGAAAACTGATAAATCCGTACTATTTTAAAGAAGTTGAAAAACTGATTGACAAATTAGAAAAACATAAAAATGAATTCATCGAATTGAAAAACCAAAATCCTGAATTTAGTTATGTTTTAGAAATTGTGATTTTTCTCGGAGATGAAAGTCCTGGACTACATTTCAGTGAGCGGACAATAAAATTTATAAATGACATAAACGGAACCATAGATTGCGATATTTATAACGAAAAGTAAAACAACCATGAGCAGGTCGAAAAAGAAAACTAAAATTCGTGGAATTACAACAGCGAAATCTGAAAAAGAAAACAAACAAGACGCAAATAGAAAATATCCTAGAATTGTAAAACAAAAGGTCAAATCAAAAAATACAGACTTCCCTGAGATTAAGGAAATTTCTAATGTCTGGAGTTTCGATAAAGACGGAAAAATATACGATTCAAAAATGACTGACGAAGATTTACGGAAATAAAAAAACGACATGCCAACACCGTATATAATTTATTGCTTGGTTCTAGCCTACTTACGAAAATCCTCGCGGATTTTCTATTCGGTTTTTATTTGCTAAATTAGGTGCTTAAACCACGCAACAAACCATATACAACAACGTTAAGTAATTTAAAACCAGAATTTTGAATGACAAATTAAGAATAGTATTAAGTATTGTTTTTCTAATTATAATTATGATTTTTAGACATTCAATGAATGCTGAAAATATTGCTACTATTATTTTTTTAACAATATTGATATTTGATATAATTAAGTATAGTAAAATTAAAAATACTAAATCCGTTTTAATCTATTACTTATCTTGGATTTTCATTTCTTTATGTGTTATTTATATTAGAAATGTTGGAATTCATTTAAGGTCTCCTTTAATGCTGATTTTAACAATGAAAACTACTGTTTTTGTATTATCCTATTTTAGACACAGGAAAATTTATGTTACGAAAACTATAATAGGATATTTATGGCTCACCAGTTTGTTTCTGTATCTATCTGAACTCATCTTGAATTCGACACACGGATTTGGAAAAATATGTTTGAATCTTGCATTTATTTCATCTATTGAAAGTATTTTAATTATAATATTTCAAAAAAAACAAGCAATTTATGAAACGAGTATTATAAACATATGTTGGAGGAAAATAAAAAACTACTTACAACACAGTGTATAATTAATTGCTAGTTCTAGCCTACTTACAAAAGTCCTTATGGTCTTTCTTTGTTTGTAATTATTTAGTAACTTTATACATAACCAGAGCAGCTAATATTAAACAAACATATTAGTAAGCTGGCCAAAGAAATAAACAAAAATAAAAACGAAGCGCTAGATTTGTTTTTTGTAAAATTGTGAACCTGAAAAAGTTTAGAAAAAAGTGGGTATAGCCGCTAGTTGTACAACATAAAGAATGAAAATAAAATTCGTCATAACATTTATAATTTTAGCTTTACTAAAGGCTGAATTTTCTCATTCTCAAAACGACACAATAAAAGGAAAAATATTCTCTTCAGTTAATATGAAAAAACCTAAAGGAGAAATTTATGTTTTTGAAAAAGGAACTTCAAATGGAACATTTGCGAATGATTTAGGAGAATTTAATTTAATTACCAAAACTAAAAAAGAAAGTCATTTTTTAGAAATTTCAGTCGGAAATTATCCCAACTTAATTTATGAATACAAAACAATTTGGAATAAAAGGAAAAAACCGAAATCAATTGTTATTAACGGAAAGTGTGAAATAACTAAAGAACAAGCAAGAAAAGATTGGAAAAATGGAACACCAAAACTTTACTTGAATAGTGGAATTGCCCCAATTGAAAACACGAAAAAGGACGAAAAATTTGAAAGAAAATATAATGTTGAATATGTTGAACTTGGTTGCGAAGGAAAAATTTATGAATGCGTAACTGAATATAATTTTTACATTATAAAAATTTTAGATATTCAATATCAAAGAAAATGGAGAAAAACAAAAAGGAAAGAAATAGTTGGAATGGAAGATTATAAGAATTCCATAAAAGCTTGTTTGAATTAAAATACGTTGTACAACTCCGTATAAAATTAATTGCTAGTTTTAGCCTACCTACGAAAATTCTCGCGGATTTTCATTGTCAGTAATAATTTAGTAACTTTATGCATAACCAGAGCAGCTAATATTAAACAAATATATTGGTAAGCTGGCCAAAGAAATAAACAAAAATAAAAACAAAGCGCTAGATTTGTTTTTTGTAAAATTGTGAAACTAAAAAAGTTCAGAAAAAAGTGGGTATAGCCGCTAGTTGTGTGTAAGCTGGAAAGTCAGTTAAACTAAAGCAAACTAGTTGAATACAAAATCTTTTTGCCCACTCAAATCTAAAAAAAAAACAATCGAATCAAAAATAACTGAATGGAATCAACTCAAGTAAGTAATAATAAAACAACAAATTTTAGAAATTGGTCTTTCCGGTTTTTAATATATCTTTTCTTATTAAATGTATTAGTTGCTTACATAATTGCGACTTCTACAACGTTGACAATTGAATTGGAAGGTTATGAAAAGCCAACAAATAATTCTGACTTTATTTTATCAATATTAGTTATTTTGACGAATATTCTTCTTATTTCTGGAATAATACTTACAGCTTTAAGCGTCATTAAAAAGGAAAAAAAGGATTATAAATATATTGTTTCAATTATAGGTTATTCGATATTTTTAATAATTGGAATACTATCACTGTTTTGAATATTAATTGCAAATGAATAAAGCCTACACACAACACAGTATAAAATTAATGGCTAGTTCTCGCCTACTTACGAAAATCCTCGCGGATTTTCTATCTGGTGTTTATTTGCTAAATTAGGTGCTTAAACACGCCACTAATCTTATACATAAACGTTGTTAACCTGGCCAAAGAAATAAACAAAAATAAAAACGAAGCGCTATATCTGTTTTTTGTAAAATGCTTGTACTGAAAAATTTAAAAAAAAGTGGGTGGGGCCGTTAGTTGGCAGTAATTGACGAAAATCATCAATAAAATAGAATTATAAAGAAAATAAATCAAATGAAAATTGACAAATTATTATTTGAAAAATCTTTAGAAATCATTAAATTTAATTACACTAAAAATGTAGTTAAAGTCAATGAAAAAAATCTTGAATTTTTTAAAGAAATTGGGTTGAATTCAGAATTAGTTGAATTCCTCAAACAATTTTCTTTTCAACAATATCTGAATTTTGGCGGAATTTATTTTTCTTGTGTAAATGAAATAAGAACTGAAAATATAGAAGAAGAAAATAAGAATATTTATAATAGAAAATTACTTATTGTTGGAAGTGGAATGAATGGAGATCCAATCGTTCTGAATTTTGAAACTATGAAAATGGGATATGTTTTTCACGATGAATTATGGGAAAATGAAGAAGTTGAAAATTTAGATTCTATTTATATAAACCTGAATTTAAGTATTGGAGAATTTTACTATAAGAAAATGACTGAACCGAATTTCCCTATTGATGCTTATGAGGCTGAAGAATATATGAAAAAATAATTACTGCCAACACTGTACAAAATTAATTGCCGGTTCTAGCCTACTTACGAAAATTCTCGCGGATTTTCATTGTCAGTAATAATTTAGTAACTTTATGCATAACCAAAGCAGCTAATGTTAAACAAACATATTAGTAAGCAGGCAAAAGAAATAAACAAAAATAAAAACGAAATGCTAGATTTGTTTTTTGTAAAATTGTGAAACTGAAAAAGTTTAGAAATAAGTGGGTATGGCCGTTAGTTGGCAAACATTATGAGAAACGCAATTGCAATCATATTACTTTTTGTTTTTGGAACAGTCTTTTCGCAAAATGATTGCAAAGATTATAAGGAAAACTATATCCCGAAAAATCTGAAAGATGCAATTGAATATTTAAACTGTGAATGGTCGGAATCTGACAAATCAGAATTTAAAAGTAAAGACGAGAGCGATGCTGTGACTGAATTACATTTTGGAACTGGACAAGGAATTAGAAATGGTTGGGAATTATGGAAAGGTAAAAATCGGATTTCAAAGTATTTTAAGTCTAAAGGAATTTTTCATCCTGATGATATGTCATCAATAATTCTAACATCATTTCACAGAAAACTAAACGACAAACCTATTGATTTAAAAGCTCAAATTGACCACTATAAAAGTTATTGGGAGAAAATTTCAAAAGAAAAAGAAAAGGAAGAACAATTGATTGAAAACAACTTTAACTCTTTCAAGGTTGGAGATACTGTGCAAATTGCTTTTAGAAAAACGAAAAACACTAAAGAAAAATTAAAAGTTTACAGAGTACAAAAACACGAAAACCCAGAAGAAATGGCTGATTGTTATTTCATTGGAGTTATTACGGATAAAAAGGAAAAAAGGAAAGTTAGATACGACTATATAAAGCGAGAGAAAGGTGTGGAAAAATTCTCTATTTCGGTTTCAATTAAAGATTTTTGTGGATACGCAGAAGGAGAGTTTTCAAGTACAGCAATGTATTACGACCTTGATGACATTATTGAGAAGGACAAAGAGTATCATTTTAGTTTAGAGCATTTTATAATAGAAAAAGTAAAATAACGTTTGCTAACACCGTACAAAATTAATTGCTGGCTAATTGCTTACTTACGAAAGTCCTCGCGGACTTTCTTGGTCTGTAATTATTTACTAAATTAGTTGCTTAAACCACGCAACTAACCTTGTACAAACACGTTAGCTGTCATTTATGAGCAACACCGAAAACAGATACTATTGTGACGATTCATTGAAATATGGAGAAGAAGAAAAATGGCAATATTTACTTGATTATGCTTTTGAAAATGCTGAATTTGTTGAATTCAATGTACTTTATTCAAATCAAGAAATTATACCTGAAATTGAATCTCTATCTGAATTTTTAGTAGAAAAAAACAAAAGGGTTGAAAAAATTTACTCTAATGGAAATTATTTTGTCAGATATAAATTATCAGATGAATTAAAGCAATTTATCAAATCAAAAAAATACGGAGATTGGAATGGTTATAATTATGAAGATATAAGTTTTGTCAAAAATGGAAAAGAATTTTTTGCAACAAATACTCACGAAAATCTTATAATTATAGGAATGAATAAAAATTTGAAAGAAAAATTAACTGAAAAAAAGTTTGACTTTTGGTGTGACTGGGGAAAAAATCCAGCAAAATCGGAATAAAACTAAATCGAATGAAAAAACGTCAGCTAACACCGTGTAAAAAAAAATGCTGGTGGAAGCCTACTTGCGAAAATCCTCGTGAATTTTCTTGGTTAGTTTTTATTTATTAACTTTATCGCTTAACCACGCAACAAAGCATACACACAGATTTTGGCAATACTATGAGATTCGAAGGTGAAATATATATTCCGAACAAGAGTTTTCTGAATTTAAGTGATTCTCAGAAATGGTATTGGAGTGGAATTATTTCATTTTTGATTTTTGGTTTTTTAGCAATTGAAAATCAAGATAATTGGAGAAATGATTTTCTTGAAACACTTTTCCAAGTATGTTGTTATATCTCACTTGGAATATTTGCTCTCGGAAAATTCGGAGCAATTGGCTCTTCAGAAAAACTAAACGGGAAACTTGATGGAACAATAAAGATAAATACCGAATTTATTGAAATTAAATCTGAACGTTATGATGTTAAAAATATTAAAATGCTGGATTTAACAATCAAAGATTTTTGGGATAAATATAAGCATCCTGGACCGAACTATGTAGGTCCATGGCATATGGCTGGAATTAATAATAAAATAGAATTTAAGTATTTAAATAAAACAATTTCAACTCAATTTAGAATTGACTTAGAAGAAGAATACAATGTACTGAAAAAAATTAAGGAAGAACTAAAAAATACTATTGCGAACAATGGCTATAATTCAGCGCGCTGAATGAAAAAAAAACAAAATTTACTAACTTTAAATCGGCTGATTTCTACAGTTGAAAATCCATGCGGATTTTCCACGCCGAAATCCTAGCAGAGAACGTTAGTAAGTAGGCCAAAGAAATAAACAAAAATAAAAACGAAGCATTAGATTTGTTTTTTGTAAAATATTTGTAATGAAAAATTTAGAAAAAAGTGAGTATGGCCGCTAGTTGTGCTTAATTTGAGAAAATCTAATCGCTAAACTGAAATTGAGTGATTTAAGAAAATAAATGTCAGAAGAAAATCGAAATATTGAAAAAATATTAATCGAATTATCGAAAGAGAATTTGAGCGGAAACCAAGTCTCTGAAATTATTAATAATCCGAAAGAATATCCAACTGAACTGGTTGAAAAACTATCTCTTGAAACTGCTCTAAAATATTGGAATGGAAAAATGGATTATGAAGATGGAGATTGTATAATGAACAATATTTATTCCTTTTGGGTAACGAATGAATACTATTTCGAAAATTACGGATTTTCAGATGTTGCGTGGGAATGTTATGAAGCATTTGATTCTGGAGAATATTATCGAAAGGAAGATGCGGAAAATATTGATCCCGCTGAAAAATATACGAAACCTTTAATTGAAAAATTATTAAGAAAGCGAAAAAAATAATATAAAACTTCACACAACACTGTATAAAAAAAATTGCTACTTTAGTGCTTAAACACGCAATTTTTCTTATACAACAACGTTGCCAAACATTAATGACTGAAAGAGAAATAAAATTAAAATGTAAAGAAATATGAGTGGTGGTGGTTTTATGTCTTTTATGAATTCAGTAATAACAAGTAATAGAAAATTATTGAAAAATAAAAGAAAGTTTAAGGAAAGAAGTAAATTTTATGATGTGCCGAAATCAAAAAAAGAAAATTTTGAAATAAGAGATTTGTCTGAGGAAGAAAAGATTTTAAAAATAAAATTAAAAAAATCGGAATTTGATAAAACATATTTAATTTATTCTTTAGTTAGCATCATAATACTAAGTCTTTCTCTAAATATTTATCTAGGTTTTTTTAATGAAAAAATTGAAATAGAAAATCCTTCTAAAAAAAGGTTAAAAACACTGTATGAAGATAATATTAGAATTGGAGATCGCTATTTTAGAATTGAAAAATGGGAAGAAACTATTTTCCACTACAAAAAAGGGATTGAATTTTTTCCTGAAGATTTTAATGGGCATCAAAAATTAATTATTGCTTTATCTCAAAAATGTAAAAAGGAATACAATTTCTGTTATGAAGCTAGAGATTATATTAATAAATGCAAACCAATATTTAGAGAGAAAGAAAATGAATTACAAAAACTTATGGCTAAATTGGAAAAAATAAAAGACCAAAATTATAAATAACAACTTTAGTCAACACTAGGTAAAAAATAAAACAAAACTATAAAGGAAACGCTAGATTTATTTTTTGTAAAATTGTTAAACTAAAGAGTAGAAGAATATTATTAATTTAGAAAAAGTGGGTGTGGACGTTAGTTGGCTTTAATGCTAGACAAACGTCAGACTAATAATTAAAAAAAAGAAAAAAATGATATATTTAGGAATGATTGGAGCTTGGCAACTAATTCTGATATTATTGGTCTTATTTCTTGCGATTTTACCAACGATAATTGCTCTTGTGGATATTTTAAAAAGCAAATTCAAAGGGAACAATAAAATTGTTTGGATTTTAGTCGTTTTATTCGCTAATTTTTTTGGTGTTTTTTTATATTTTTTAATCGGTAGAGAACAAAAAATAAAGAATGAAAAAACATAAAAACGATTTTGTACAAGTTTGCTGAATTGAATACTGAATTGGATATTATGAATATCACTCAATCGGAATTCAGCAAGTTGAGGAATTGTTTACTCGAAATCTGAATTAAAAATATTGCGGAATTGAAAAGTCGACTTAAAGCAAAATACCAACAAGCAAGTAAGCGGAAATAAAATCACTAAAAGCTAACAATATGTATAATTTATTGCTTGGTTTTTAACTGTTCGGAGTAATGCTTCGGATCATTCCTCTGGTTCATTTCTTTTTGCTAATTTAGTTTTTTGATTACGCAACCTAATCATACAGAAAACCGTTGGGCAACATAAAGCGAAAAATTACTGATGACTAAAATACTAACACTTTCACTAATCATTATTTTGCTTTTAAGTTGCAATAAAAAAAAAGAAAAATGGAATATTTCTGGAAATTGGTATTCAAGTAGTTCTGAAAAACTTGAAGACAATACAATTGATTATGCAGAAATTTTTATAAAAAATAGCACTGTTTATATTTGTTCTGAATATATGTTGAGAATGATTCCGCGAAAAATGATCTTGAAAAATGATTCATTATTTTTTAACTCAAAAGCAGAATCAAATTTTATTGGAAATATTTTAAAAAAAACAGAAAATAGTTTTGACTTAGGAATAAATAATGAAAATAAAAGGACTTATTACAAGTTGGAGAATTATAAGAATCTTGAAAACTTAATTGAAGGAAAAATAAACGAAGAAGAATTTAATTCTGAATTTACAAAAAGAATGGTGAATCAGTATGAAAAATTAAGAATTGAATTCAAATAAAATACGTTGCACAACACCGTACAAAATTAATTGCTTGCTAATTGCCTACTTACAAAAATCCTCTCGGACTTTCTATTCGGTTTGTATTTGCTAACTTAGTGCTTAAACACGCAACGAAATCATACAAAAAAGGTAACCAATTAAAAAAACAAAATGTCAATAACAAAAGAATCTGAATTAATCGGAATGAAAGAAATTAGTGAAGTTGTTGGAACTACACTAAAACTAATGAGGGAATATGCTAAAGTTGGAATGTCGACTAAAGAATTAGATGAATATGGAGGTAAAATTTTAAAGAGTTATGGTGCTAAATCTGCACCTTATGAAACTTATGGATTTCCTGGTTATTCTTGTATAAGTGTAAATAATGAAGCAGCACACGGAATACCATCAAATAAAAAAATATTGAAAGAAGGAGATTTAATTAATATTGATGTATCAGCTGAGTTAAATGGATTTTGGTCTGATAATGGTGGCTCATTTGTTCTTGGAAAAGACATTCATAATCATCAACCTCTTGTAGATGCTTCTAAAAAAATTTTACGTAAAGCTATAAACAATATAAAAGGCGGAGTAAAAATTTCTGAAATTGGATATTTAATAGAAACTGAAGCTAAAAAGTCGGGATTTAAAGTAATTAAAAATTTAGCTGGTCACGGAGTTGGTAGAAGTTTACACGAAGAACCCGAAAATATTTTAAACTACAGAGTTAAAAATAACAGAGAACGATTCAAAAAAAATACAACAGTTGCAATAGAAACTTTTATTTCAACAAATTCAACTGTTGCAGTAGAACTGAATGACGGTTGGACTTTAGTCGGAAACAAAGGTGGATATGTAACCCAACACGAACAAACGATACTTATAACTGATAAAAATCCTGTTATTTTAACAAAATCGAATGAAATTTGGAATTAAATAACTGGCTACAACACCGTGTAAAAAAAAATGTTATTAAAAGCCTAATTACATAAGCCCTCGCGGATTTTCTTTGCCTGTAATTATTTACTAATTTAGTGCTAAATTTACGCAACAAACCATATATAAACACGTTGGCTGTCATTTAGGAGAAAAAATCTGCATAATAGGAAAATGAATAAATTTATTTCATATGAAGGATTACCAATTAACTCTGGAGGAGCACACAGTTTGAATAGAAAAGCCATAGAAGTTAATTATGAAAAGACCTTAAATTTTCTGAATTTATATGCAGACAAAACTAAACCTGAATCAATTGAATTGACTTTATATCAATCTGAAAAAAAAGGATATTCTGCTCTTAATTTGGCTTTGAAGTTGTCTTTGAAATTTGGAATTCCAAAAATGAAAAATGATGGTTGGCTGAAAACTTGGATTTGGAGTTTATCTCAAAACAATCTTGAAAAAGGGTTTGAAATACTTAAACTGAATAATAAATTACCAAAAAATATTTTAGGACCAATAAGTCTTAATATTAATTGGAATTTTCACTTCAAGAATCCAGAAACTAATAAAGTTTTACCGAATCAAAAATTAATACCATTATTGGAATTTAGGAACAAAAACTCTAAAATTTATTTAAGACTATCTAAAAAAACAACGATTTCAGTTTGGTTTGCTTTTCCATTTGAGAAAGTAGGAAAATATGAATTTGAGTTTATAGAAAAGTTAAACTCTAAGCTACCTTTTAAACCGTCTGAAAAACATTGGAGAATTTGGAAAAAATCTGAGAAAGGAAATTGGAAACCAAGTAAACTAGAAATAAAAAACGTCAGCTAACACAGTATAAAATTAATTGCTAGTTTTAGCTTACTTACGAAAGTCCTCTTAGATTTTCTTTGTCAGTAATTAATTAGTAACTTTATTGCTTAAACCACGCAACAAAGTATACACACAGACGACGTTGGTAAGTAGGCCAAAGAAATAAACAAAAATAAAAACGAAGCGCTAGATTTATTTTTTGTAAAATTGTTAAACTAAAGAGTAGAAGAATATTATTAATTTAGAAAAAGTGGGTGTGGGCGTTAGTTGTAGGTAATTTAAATAATACGAATAATGAAGAACATACTATTTTTTATTATAATTTTTAGTTATTCCTTTGTTTTTGGCCAACAAAAGGAAATTGTTTTAGTAGGTACAATGCATCAAGTACCAAAGATTTTAAAAAATAGCTACAAACCACTGTATAATAAGTCTTTAAAATACAAGTCGGATGCTATATTTGTTGAAACTGCTATGCCTGATGACTCTTTAAGCTGGCAGTATTTAAAAAATGGATATAGCAAAAGCCTTCAAGAGTTTTATAAATATTCTATAAAAGTTAAAGAAGAATTTGAATACAATAAAGACTCATTAGATTATTTGTTAAGCAAAGATTTTGACAAATTGACCAAAGATGATTTTAACAGAATTAAACTTTCATTTGCCTATCAACGTGATTATCCAAATTTCTACTATTACCAATACATTCAAGATTATTTTCCTAATGGTCATAAAAAGTCTAGAAGGCACGAAAACTATGAGTTGTCTAGAAAATTAGCACTTAAGTTAAGTCATAAAAAAATATATGCAGCTGATGACCAACAAACCAATGGAGAATTTCATAAACATTGGAGAGCTTGTGACAAGGCTATGGATGGTACATCATTCAAAAGAAAAGAAAAGAAATTAACTCGAAAAATAGTACTAAGAGAAATTTTACCTTCTATTGTTGGTAGGTATGGTATTATCAATAACAAATTAAAACACCTTCAACTTTTGGATAGTTTAAGTGGACTAAAATATACAAATCAACAAAACTCAGATTGTGCAAAAGCAGTTGACTATTTTAATCAAAGAAATAGACGTTTTGCCTATAATCTTGGTACACAAATCAATGAAAATGATTTTAAAAAAAGTATTCTATTTGTTGGAGCTTCGCATATTGTTGGTTTAAAAAAAGAATTAAAAACTCAATTTCCAGATATTAAAGTAATACTATTTGAAGAATTATAAAAAACTGGTTACAACACTGTATAAAATTTATTGCTACTTTATTTTTCCATCGGAAAAATACTTAGGCACAAAGTTGTTTAATAATTTGCTTACTTTTAGCTAAAAAAACGCAACCAATCTTAAACGAAAAACGTTAAATTTATTTTTTGTAAAATTGTTAAACTGAAAGGAGAGCAAATAGTTATGAATTTTAGAAGTTGGATAAAACCTTAAGTTGTAGCACATTTAAAACAAAAATAAATGAAAATAAAATTTTTAAAAATAACACTTTTAATCTTTACTATTGTATTGAATTCTTGCTCTGATGAGCCTAATAAAACTACTCAAAATCAAGAAATAGTGCTAACCGATTTTGATGGAAATGTGTATAAAACAGTAACCATTGGTAACCAAATCTGGATGGCAGAAAACTTAAAAACAACTACCTTTAATGATGGAGTTCTAATTACGGAATATGAACACTTTAATCAATCACCTTTCCCTTGGGTAGACACGAATAACCCTCAAGCGCTTTATCAATGGGCATCTACTTTTGATTTAGGTAACTTTTACATAGAAGAGTTACCAACTAATTTTCATGGAGCGCACTACAATAATGAAGCAATACAAACGGGTAAACTTGCAATTGAAGGATGGAGAATGCCCACCGAACAAGATTATATTGAGCTAATTAACTATGTTGGTAGTCAAGGGCATATAGGTAATGAAGCTACAGTATTAAAAAGTACTGAAGGCTGGTTCAATAGTTCTGGAAATGGCACAAATTTGTTTGGTTTTAATGTTAAACCTGCAGGAACTACTATAATTGCTGGTACTCCAGATTTTGAATCGTTAATTGCAAGATTTTGCACCTCAAGTGTAGACTTAAACAACAATACAAGAAGAACAATAACCTTCCTTGAAAATGGGGAAGTATTATTTGAAGATTTAGATCTTAGGTTTGGCTTAAGTATACGTTTAATAAAAGAATAAAAAAACGCCCTGTAACAATGGCTATTGGTAATTGCTTGTTTTCGCCTACTTCTAAACTCCTAGCAGATTTTCAGCTTGGCGTGTGCTTGCAAAGTTAAATATTAATCCACGGAACTACGCATCGCCGAGACCGTTAGATTTATTTTTTGTAAAATGCTTGTACTGAAAGGGTAGTGGGGAATTAATAATTTAGAAAAAATGAGATAGGTGCTGGTTTTCAATTATTAGAAAAAATGATAATGAAAATATCTTTTAAAGTTTTATTTTTATTCTTCTTTACTATTTTAAATGCAAAATCTTTTGCACAGAAATTGGTTGAAGATTACAAACCTGTAAAAAATGATAGTTTAAAAATTGGAATAAGAGAAAATGACTTTCTGTCTTTTATTCAAAAAGGCTATACGCTAATGCTTCCTGAAAATAAAGAGATTAAAGGCGTACTTATTTTTCTTGAAGATTCAAAATATGACAAAAAGAATTTTAGCTCAAAGCAGATGTATGATCAAGCATCTGAAAATAATTTTGCGGTATTGTCAATTTCAACTGAAATCCCTTTAGACTTTTACTTTTCTAAATCGTCTGTGAATTATACTCATAATTTAATTAAAGAGCTCTTTAACAAACATCATTTACCTAATAAAAATATTTTCTTTTTAGGAGCAAGTTTAGTAGGCCATAGAGCGATGAAATATATTGAATTTATAAATAAAGGAGATTATGACTTTCAGGTTAACATAAAAGGAATTGTTATTTGTGATTTTACATTGGATTGGACAAGAAAATGGCAACAACACAAACGAGATATAAAAATTAACCGAATTGACCTTTGGGAGCCAATATTTATGAATTTTATGTTGGAAACCTATTTGAAAGGCACGCCTAAAACTGCCCAAGATAATTACCATAATTTCTCTACTTATAGCTACTCGAACAAAAATAATGAGAATGTTAAGTTTTACAAAAATTATGCTATTAGAGCTTATGTTGAGCCTAAAATAAAATATAGACTAAAAAAGTACTACAGAACCTTATATGAGAACAATTTGACTGACATAGTTGGGTTTTTAGCCGAATTAAAACTTGCAGGAAATGAAAATACGGAATTAATTGTTTTACAATCAGAATATAATCTATCCGAAAATCGGAATACACAGACAACTTGGAACGAAATAAATAAAGATGATTTAATGGATTGGATAAATAAGCAAACGGAAAAATAACTAGACACTAAAACGTGTGTAATTTTTTGTATAAACCCACTTAAAAATATTGCTGTGATATATTCTATTTGATTTTTATTTAGGCACTTTAATACTCAACCACAGTTAATAATCTTACGCAACAACTTAGGTACGCTAGAGAAAGAATTAAAACAAAAGTTTAAAGGGAGCTCCGGATTTTTTTTTTAATAAAACTTTACTTATTGTAAAGTGGTTCAATCACAAAAGTATATTTCATAGGCTCTGGATAAATTAAAAATTGTTGATAAGGTAAAGCACCCCAACTTGTATCTCCTCCAACTCCCATTTGTTTATAATCAATATTTAAATTTGTATGGTCACTAGGAACAATATCCGTAGTATGACGATTTTTAGTATGTGTTTCAAAATCTTCATTATTAAAATGATTAACGTTAAAGTTAAGGTATTGTTTACTAGAGAATCTAAATCCATTTTTTTCTTTATTTGTAATTTCTAACCATCTAACATCTGTTCGGTAACCATTTTCTTGAGGACGTATATATGGAACGTAAAAATCTTTAACATCAGCTTTATAAAGGCCTACAAAAGCACCTTCTTTTCTATCAGGATAATTTTCATGTGGTCCTCGTCCATAATAAGAAACTAGGTCTAAACCTCTATTTAACTTAAGGTTCATTCCCATACGAGGCAATATACCTTTGCCTTCAATTCTTTCAAAAACATATTGAACTTGAATTTTACCATCATTATCTATTGTGTAACTTAAAATAAAATTAGCCGTTTTATTATCCGTTTTAAAAACACTAATCTTGGCTTTCTTTTCGCTTAACATTTGCCATGTTATTTGTTTCACTTTCATTTTAGACTCAATATCCTTCCAGTCAGATGATTTAACAGGAATTTTAGCTCCTAAATCGTTATCTATTGGAGCTCTCCATGTATTTAATATTAACGGAGCAGTTAACCAATTGTCTCCATTTACTTTATAAGAAGTTAGGTTTCCTGTGGCTTTGTTAAAACCTACCAAAATATTGTCTTTGCAAACAATAGTAATGTTTTCTTTTGATTCTTTAACCTTTACTAATTCTTTAGAATTGCTATTTTTAACGACTATAGAAGCTCTTTTAATTAAAAATTGATCTTTTGCAATATTATGACCTGCCATTAATAAACCGTAGTCTGTTTTTGTTTTCCAATAAAAGTTGATTAAATACTCACTTGCATTTGTTAAAGATATACCTTGGTCTTTTAAATGAAACTTAACTTTTTCTTGTGGATTTGCTTTTAATAATAGTTTCCCTTTTTTAATTATAACTCCATTTTCTAATAGTTCCCATTCTAAGTTATAATCAGATAAATTGATAAAAAAGTTCTCATTATAGGCTTCAAAAGTCAATTCTTTAACATCAATCATTTTCATATGAATATTCTGGTACTGCTTTTTAACCTCCCATAAGGCTGGTTGTATAGTTCTGTCTGGAAAAATTAACCCATTTAAGCAAAATGCTCCAGCATGCGGTTTTCCTTCGGGCTCAAAATCTCCTCCATACCCCCAATATTCTTCTCCTTTCGAGTTTTTAGTTGTAATTCCTTGATCTATCCAATCCCAAATAAAACCACCTTGCACTCTGGGTTCTCTTCTAACAAAATCCCATAATTCCTTAAGGTTCCCTGTACTATTCCCCATAGAGTGCGCATATTCTACCCAAATAAATGGACGATGAGGATTCATTGGTAAATGTTCTTTCTCAACATCAACTATAGGAGCATACATATACCCAATAATATCTGTATGACGAATGTGGTTGTATTCTGGATCAATTTCTGCTCTATCATAAGAGACCAACCTAGTGTTGTCTATTTTTTTTAGCCAATTGTAACTATCAATAAAAGGTTTTCCTGTTCCTGTTTCATTACCCATAGACCATATAATAACAGAAGGGTTGTTCTTATCTCTATTAAATAAACGTTGAATACGATCTGTAATCGCGTTGTAATATCTGGGGTCTCTGGCAACCTCATTTACAATCCAACCATAACCATGTGCTTCAATATTGGCTTCATCAATTACATACAATCCATATTTATTACATAGTTTGTACCAATAAGGATCTGCAGGATAATGAGAGGTTCTAACTGCATTGATATTAAATTGCTTCATCAATTTAATATCTTTCAACATAACTTCTTTAGACATAACATGACCCGATTTTGGATCGTGCTCATGGCGATTTACACCTTTAAATAATATGGCTTTACCATTTACCAATAGTTGTCCGTCTTTAAGTTGAATAGTTCTAAAACCTAATTGATGAGTAGTGCATTCTAATAGATTATTATTTTTGTCTTTTAATAATAAACTAAGTGTATATAAATTTGGTTTCTCTGCGGACCAAGCTTTAACGTTTTTAATTTCAGTGCTAAAATTGAGAGTTTTATTTTCTTCTTTTTTCAATTGAAGTTTTTTACTTGAAACATAAATAATCTGATTTCCATCATACAATTTAACTTCAAGAGTCCCTTTTTGCTGCTTATCAACATTTTTCAGATCTACCGATAAGTTTAACACTCCATTATTAAAGGATTTATCTAAGGTAGTTTTTGCAAAAAAGTCCTGAATCATTAATTTAGGTCTTGCATGCAGAAAAACATCTCGCTCTATTCCTCCTAATCTCCAAAAATCGATATCTTCTATGTAACTAGCATCTGTAAACTGATATACCTCAAGGGCAACTTCATTTTTGCCTTCTTTTATATATTTTGTAATATTAAATTCAGCAGGTAATTTGCTTCCTTGGCTGTATCCTACTTTTTTACCATTTACCCAAAGATAAAAGGCCGATTTTACAGCTCCAAAATGAATGTAAATTTCTTTATCTCTCCATAAACCATCAATTACAAAAGTTCTTTTATATTGACCTACAGGATTGTAGTCATGAGGTACGTAAGGTTTATTTTTAGAAAAAGGGTAAGTAATATTTGCATAAAATGGATATCCAAAACCTTGCATTTGCCAGTTAGAAGGCACAGGTGTTGTACCTTTCATAGACTTATTTAATTGATAAAAGGTTTTATCTCGTAATTCTGCATTTTTAGTCCAATTAAATTCCCAAACACCGTTTAAAGACTTATAATGTCTGGTTTGTAACTCATCTTTAATAGCGTCTTTTTCCAACTCATACGATATAAAATAGGTATGAGGGGTTTCCTTATTAACTCCAATATTTTCTGGTGTTTCCCAATCTAAATCTTGTGCATTAGTAGTAAGATTGATAACCAGAATTAAAAATAGTGCTGCCTTAAATTGATACTTCATGGATTTTTAAATTATTACTTAATTATAATTAGTATTTATAAAATTGATATTTTACTTCTTTAAAAGAGTTTGAAACTTTTATGATTCAGAAATCTTATTTAAAAAAATATTTAGGTTTTCTTCTCTTTTTAAATTCATTTTTTTTCGAATACGTGAACGGGCCATATGTACGCTATTAACAGAAATACCTAAAAAGTGTGACATCTCTTTACTATCGAAATTTAGCTTTATAAGAGCACAATGTTTTAAATCTGTTGATGTTAAATTTGGATATTGTTCTAATAACTGGTCATAGAAACCTTTATTAATTTGTGTAAATCGGAGATGAAAATCTTGCCATATTTTTTTACTACTCTGTTTATATTTATTTTTAAAAGTTTTATGTGAGTTTGGTAATTTAATTCTTACTTCGTCTAAAAGTTCTTTAACTAACTGCTCTTTTTCTATTATTTGCAATGCGTTAGCAGTAAGTTCTTTGTTTTTAACACTAAGTATAGCTTTGTTTTTTTCATCATTGAGTTTCTTTTCTAAAACTGTTTTTTTCATTTTTGTTTTTAGCCTAAAAGTAATAATGCCTATCAATCCTAATAATAGGATTACAAAAATTAATAAACGTAACCTAAATTGAGCTTTATTACTTAATTTTAAAAGCTTAGTTTGATTCACTAGTTGTAACTTCTTTTTTTTAAGATCTTCTCTGTATTTATTTTTTATCTCAAAAAGATTTTTATTTTGTAAACTTTGAATATTAAATAAACTATCAGACCATTTTTTTGACTTTTGTATATAATTATATGCTTGTTTATTGTTGTTTTTTTTAGCATACAACATAGCTATACTCTCTAAAACTTTTGGCTTTAATTTGGTTTGACTTTGTAAAGAATCTATTGCTTTTAGTGATTTATGATAATAAACAAAAGCACTATCTGTTTGTTTAATTCCATTTTTCAATTCTCCCATATAATAAGCTACAGATGCCTGAAAACCATTTCCTTGTTTTTCAAGATAGTTAAGTACGCCTTTTAAATATTTTTCAGCTTTTTTGAATGCTTTTAATTCAATGTAAACATGTCCGTATATACCATCAACAAAATAGAGTCTGTTACCAGACTTATCACTTTTGTAACACAAATTAAGGTAGCTAAGTGCAGCATCGTATTTTTTCATTGTAGCATATTGTACAGCGATATCTAAATAACAAGCTGTAAGTCTTTTTTGAAATTGCTCGTCGGATATTGCATAGTTTTCAGCGATCTTTACGCCTTCTTTTAAATGAAATAATGCTTCATTTTCTTTGTTGTAAACACCGTATAAGATACCTAGCATTTGGTGCACTTCAAGTAAAGGCATTTTATTAACAATAGCATTAGCCATAGGCATTGCTTCCCAAAGCAGCTCAAAAGCATTGTTAAATTTTCCTTTTCTGTATTCAATATCAGACATATGAACAACACAGTTTAGATGATTAATAGTATCACCTTTCGAAAAAAAATACTCGGCTCCGTTTTTAAAATAATAATATGCCTCTGTGGTTGGAGCTTGCGACATTAGATAACGGTTATTGTTAAACTTTTTAAGTTCATAAACCGAAGTATCTATTTCGTTTTGGGCTAAAACCCTAGACGAGCAGACAAGTATTAATAGATACAGGAAAGCGATCCCAAAACGCATGTTATTTTTTTTGCAAGATAGCTATTTCCGGTTTTAAATATAGTTTATGTTGGAAGCTTAAATCCCAAAGTATAGTTTTAATATAGTTTTTTTTTTAAACTCAATAACATTAAATAATAAATTTGGGTATTGATTAATAGACACTTAGTTGCTGATGTGGAAAAAATCAAAATTTTCTATAAAAACAACATGGTATAGTTCTATTTATTAATAAACAAAGAAATAGAGAATTAAAAACAATTATAAAATGATTAAAATTAAAACTTTGGCAATGGTTCTTGTACTTCTTTTTGGAGGCTCAATATTTGGTCAAAAAAAATCTCAGAAAAACATAAGCGAAACCCATTCTAAGCAAGAGAACAAAATTGAGAAAAAAACATATAAAGAAGAATGGCCTTCTATAGCTCGTCATTCAACACCTGAGTGGTTTAGAGATGCTAAATTTGGAATTTACACCCATTTTGGGCCAGCTGTATTAGCAACACAACACAAAACTACAGAATGGTGGGGATGGGCTATGTATAATAAAAAGGCAAAATACTGGACAAATGCAGTAAGACCAAATTCTCCTGATACAACGCGTAACTTCAAATTACATCAAGAACTTTTTGGAGATCAAAATGAATACGGTTATAAGGATTTGATTATGGATTTTAAGCCCAAAAAATTTAATGCTGAAGAATGGGCTGATATATTTGAAAAATCAGGAGCCAAATTTAGTGGGCCTATGGGGTGTCATCATGATAATTTTATGCTGTGGGACTCAAAAATTACTCGTTGGAATATGAAACGTACTGCAGGTATTGATGTAGTAGGAGAACTTGAAAAAGCCATACGCGCAAAGGGTATGAAATATGTAATGACCTTTCATCATGCATTTTCGTGGTGGTTTTTTAATGAATCACATAAATTTGATGGGGCAAATCCAGAATACCAAGATCTGTATTCAAAACCTCACAAATTTTCTAGCGATGGTGATAGTTTTGATGAATATCCTGATGCTGAATATGAAAATAGATGGAACGCTTTATTGCAAGAAGCAGCTCAAAAATACAATCCAGATTTATTTTGGTTTGATATGGGATTAGAATTATTAAGCGAAAACATTCGTCAAAAGGCATTTGCAGGTCTGTTAAACAATGCAGAAAAGAACAACCAAGATATTGGAATATCTTATAAAGTAAAATTTAGTGTCCCAATTCCGCCTAAAGCAGGAATTTTAGATTTTGAAAAAGGACGTTCTCAAAATGCGAGAGAAGATGCATGGTTAACAGATACTCCTTTAGGTGGATGGTTTTATAACGGACGTAAATCACGTTCAGCCGAAGCCATTATTGAAATTCTTATAGATATTGTAAGTAAAAATGGTTGTTTGTTGTTAGATGTTAGTCCAAAACCTGATGGAACCATTCCAGAAGACCAAAAAGAAACCTTATTGGGTATTGGAGAATGGTTAAAAACTAACGGAGAAGCTATTTACAGTACGCGTCCTTGGGTAATAGCCGAAGAAGGACCAACAAAACTTGAAAAAGATGGTCATTTTAACGAAAACTGGGAGGCTATTTACACTGAACAAGATATTAGATATACCCAAAGTAAAGATAATAATACTTTGTACGTAATTGTAATGGATAAACCAATAACAAATACTGTAATAGCTAAAAAGCTAGGAAAAGGGTTTGAGTATTTAACTCGTAAGGTTGAAAGTGTAAGTTTAATTGGTTCTAATGAAATAATTGAATGGCAGCAAAACGAAACAAATATGACTTTTTCGTTTCCAAAAAATGTGAGTGGTAAACATGCATTTTGTTATAAACTGAAATTGAAACAAAAAAATGAATAGTTATGAGAATAATAGTAAGTTTTGTTATGCTTATTACAAGCATGTTTGTAACAGCACAAAAAAATTATAGCCCTAGTTGGGAATCACTAAAACAACATAAAGCAGTACCAGATTGGTTTGCAGATGCTAAACTGGGCATCTACTTCCATTGGGGAGTATATTCTGTACCTGCTATGGTGGGTGAATGGTATCCTCGCATCATGTACATTCACGATGCAGATTCTTTAAAAAAGCCTTGGCATTGGGGGCATAAATATCATGTAAAAACTTATGGTGAAAATTTCCAATATCACGATTTTATTCCTATGTGGAAAGCCCCAAAGTTTAATGCAGCACAATGGGTAGATATGTTTGAGGGAATGGGGGCTAAAATAATTGGTGCTATTGCCGAACACCACGATGGTTTCTCATTATGGGATAGCAAGGTTAACGAATGGAATTCAGCCAATATGGGGCCTAATATTGATGTAGTTAAAGCCATGGCCTACGAAACTAAAAAACGTAATCTAAAGTTTATGTCTACTTTTCATCATGGCTTTCATGGTCTCTTTTACCCAAAAGATGATAGTTCTCTTTTTTTACGTCCAAATAGTATAAGAAACAAAAGTTATCATAACTGTAAAGTACCACAAGACGAGAAATACAAACTACTCTATGGCAACTATAGCTATGAAGAAATGCAAGAACTTTGGCTAAATAAACTAGATGAAGTAATTAATGCACATTGTCCTGATTATATTTGGATGGATTTTGGACAAAAGTTTATCGCTGAAGAATATCGTAAGCAATTTTTAAGTAATTATTTTAATAAAGCTAATGAGCTAAATAAAGAAGTTGTAGTAAATACAAAGGGAGCTTTTTTTCCTAAAGATTTGGCTATTGTAAATGTAGAACAATCTTCTATGGATGACATACAAGATGAAGTGTGGGTAACTGACTTTATATTAGGCTCTTATTGGAGTTACAACAAAAAGCACAGGGTAGCACTAGATCCCAAATTTGGTATTCGCTTTTTAGCCGATGTTGTAAGTAAAAATGGAGTTATGTTGTTATCGGCAGGACCAATGGCAGATGGCACAATGCCTCCAGAACAAGTTGAAACAATGGAAGGAATTGGTCGCTGGATGAAATTATATGGTGAAGCAATATATAATACTCGTCCTTTTGATGTTTTTGGCGAAGGTCCTTCTATGTTTAAAGCAAATAAATCAGATGGTTCTGTTAGTAAAAAACAATTATTTAAGCTAAATCCGTCAGATGTTAGATATACCAGAAATGGTGATACTATATATGCAATACAATTAGGATGGGCATCTAAAAATCGAACTAAAACTCTCCATTCATTTATAGACTCAAAAAAATATGATATTAAAGAGGTAACTGTATTGGGTTGCAGTGAAAAAATTAATTGGAAACAAACAAAAGAGGGCTTAACGCTAATTCAACCCAAAAGCAAACCTAAAGAAGGTGATGCTGCTATTGTATATAAAATTAAAATCAAATAATTATGAAGAAAATTATATTTGTATTACTAACTGTTTTCATGTATCAATTAGGTTTTACGCAAAACAAACTAGATAAAAAAGAGAACGCTAGTGAAGTCAATCAAATTGAAGAAGCTAAAAAAGCAGGTGCTGAATTTAAAGAAGAATGGCCATCAATAGCCAAACATTCAGTTCCTGAATGGTTTAGAGATGCGAAATTTGGAATATTTACTTGTATTGGACCAGCAACATTAGCTACACAAAACAAAACTACAGAATGGTATGGATGGGCTATGTACGACACTATTGGCGTGTATTGGAACAATGCTCCAAGAGGAAAAACGCAACCTTCAGGTGAATTTAAAAGACACAAAGAACTATTTGGAGGCGATCAAAACAAAGTCGGTTATAAAGATATTATCAAACAATTTAAGCCAACAAAATTCGATGCCGAAGAATGGGCAGACCTTTTTCAAAAAGCAGGAGCTAAATTTATGGGGCCTATAGGTGTATTTCATGATAATTACCTGAACTGGGACTCTGATGTTAGTCGTTGGAACAGTATGGATATGGCAGGTGTTGATATTACAGGTGAGTTAGAAAAAGCGATTCGTAAACGAGATATGAAATATCTTATTACCTACCATCATGCTTTTACCTGGTATTGGTACTACCATTCGTTTGCTTTTGATGGAGGTAAACCAGGAAATGAAGATTTATATGGAACACCTCACGCTTTTTCATCAGATAGCGATAGTTTTGCACCTTACCCAAGTGCCGATTTTGAACAGCGTTGGTTTAATATATTAAAGGAGTCTGCTAACAAGTATAACCCAGACCTTTATTGGTTTGATATGGGGCTAGAATTGCTAAGTGACAACATTCGTAAAAAAGCATTTGCTTATTTATTGAATCATGCAAATAATAACAATCAAGATATTGGGCTAACTTATAAAATAAAATATGATGTATGTATTCCACCCTCAGCAGGTATTTTAGATTATGAAAAAGGTCGTTCTACGGGACTACGTGCAGATCCTTGGTTGAGCGACACACCACTTGGAGGTTGGTTTTATAACGGACGTAAATCTCGTTCTCCAGAAGCAATTGTTGAGATTTTATGTGATGTAGTTAGTAAAAACGGTTGCTTATTATTAGATGTAAGTCCAAAAGCAGACGGAACCATACCTGAAGATCAAAAAACAACATTGTTAGGAATTGGAGAATGGTTAAAGATGAACGGAGAGGCAATTTACAATACGAGACCTTGGGTAATTGATGGAGAAGGTCCAACTACCTTAAAATCAGATGGTCATTTTAATGAAAATTGGGAAGCTATATACACAGAAAATGATATCCGTTACACACAAAGTAAAGACGAAAATACGCTATATGTTATAGTTCTTGACAGACCAACGAAAGGCAAAACAACTGCAAAAATGGCATCTACAATTTTACCATACTTTAATAAAAAAATAAAAAACATTAGCTTGATAGGATCTGACGAAAAAATACATTGGAAAAGAGATGTTTATGGTTTAGAGCTTTCGTTCCCAGATAATCATTCCGGAAAACATGCATTTTGTTATAAAGTTGAATTAATTAAGTAGTAAATTCGTTATGTATAAAGTCTAAAAATGTTAATAAAGATTATGTACATATCACTTTTTACTTACTTATTAAGAGTAAAATATTTTAAAAATGATATTTAATACTATACGACTTTTAAAAAATTGATTTAATAACAGATGATAAACAAAGTTCAACATACAACAACGGCTATAAAAAAATGTGGTCGTATGTCTACTTCAAGGGTTTGTGATTCTTTTATAAAATCACAAACCTTTTTTTATTTAGCTTATAATAAATTTATAACTCAAAAAAGCTGTAATATACTAGGTCGAAAATCTAGTATGTTTCTAATTGCACACATTTCATAGCCGTAAGGTTGTAAATAAAATCCAAGTTAAAAGTTTGGCAATATGATAATAAAAATAATCTTAACTAATTTCTTCTTCTATTTTAAAAGATAATTTTTTAAGTTAATAAATTATTAGGTGCTTTCTATTTTTTTATAATTTGTAATGCATTACAAAACTCTTCCATTTGCCATCTATAAAATAACCTTATTAATATAGTAAATCATTTAAAACATCTATTCTTTATATCATAAAAAAGGATTTGTTTTATATTTATACGATAGATTAAAATTTTGTCTATTCAAATAGAGTTTACAGCTGAAATCAGTAAAATTTATATCGAGAATAAAATGAGATGAACTAATGAATTCTCATTAAAAAATAAGACATCATTTTAATAAAGCATTAGCATAAAACAATATGATTAAAAATAAAAACATTACCTTACTCTCGCACATTCTGGTTTGGTTTGTGCTGTTTAGTATGCCTTATTTATTGTCTTACGGACAAGAACAAGATTTAAACAGAGTAATCATTCATTTCTGGATTCCTTTATTGTTTTCGGCAATGCTCTTTTATTTGAACTATTTTTTATGGATAGACACCTATCTGTTCAATAAAAAAACCTTATGGTTTGTGCTTATTAACATTATTTGTATTGGAGGGTTTATCTATTTAAAAGAAACCATAGAAGATACTTTTTTTCTAGATATCGCTAAAAATAGACCTAATAATAGTACCAATTCAGGGCCTCCGTTTAAAATGTTTATTTACATTCAAATGGTATCTTATATGGCGCCTTTGTTATTTTCTATTGCTGTTAAAACCACCAAACGTTGGGTAAAAACAGAGGCAGAACGTAAAGAAGCCCTTAATTTTAAATTGCAATCAGAATTACAGCATTTGCATTATCAATTGCAACCCCATTTCTTTTTTAATGCTTTAAATAATATTTATGCTATGGTAGATCTTTCGCCTAATAAGGCTAAAACATCCATACATAGTTTAAGTAAATTAATGCGTTATCTTTTGTACGAAACCAATGAAGAATCGATTGGCTTAACCAAAGAAATTGATTTTATGACAAAGTACATTGAATTAATGAAGCTTAGAGTATCTGATAAGACCAAGGTAGATTATAATTTTCCGAATGCAGAAACAGGCATTCAAATTGCACCTTGTATTATTTATTTCTTTAATAGAAAATGCTTTTAAACATGGGGTTTCTGCTAGCAAAGAAAGCACGATTAACATCAATATGACTAGTACCCACAAAACCGTATCGTTTACCATAAAAAACACAAATTTCCCAAAAAGAGCAAACGATAAAAGTGGTTCTGGTATAGGACTTAAGAATTTAGAAAAAAGGCTAGAATTATTATATCCAGAACAATATCTATTTCAAACGGAAGTCATTTCAGATCGTTTTATTGTAAATTTAGAAATTGAAACCCAATAAACCATGAGTCAGATTAAAATATCTTGTGTTGTAGTAGATGAGGAACCTATGGCACTAAATTTAGTAGAAAGTTATGTAGAAAAAACGCCTTTTTTAGAGCTAAAAAAGAAGTGTAGTAGTACTATAGAAGCCCTGCAGTATCTCAAAGAACATCCTGTAGATTTGCTGTTTTTAGACATACAAATGCCAGATTTAACCGGTATTGAGTTTTCTAGAATGCTGCCCAAAGAAACACGTGTTATTTTTACCACTGCTTTTGATGAATATGCACTAGAAGGTTTTAAAGTAGAGGCCTTAGATTACCTGTTAAAGCCTTTTGATTATGCTGAGTTTTTAGCGGCTGCCAACAAAGCCAATACATGGTTCGAGTTGATAAAAGGCAAAGCACAACAAGTAGTGTCTTAAGAAAAGGAATTCCTTTTTGTAAAATCAGAATACAAACAATTGCGTATAAAATTAGCGGATGTAATGTATTTTGAGGGCTTAAAAGATTATATTAAAATCTGGTTAAAACACAACCCAAAAGCCATTTTAACTTTAATGAGCTTAAAAACTTTAGAGCAAGAATTGCCTAGTGCTCAATTTATGCGAGTACATCGTTCTTATATTGTGTCTTTAAAAAACATAGAAGAAATAGAACGCAGCCAAATTATAATCAACAAAAAACGTATTACAGTTTCTGAGCAGTACAAACCAAAGTTTTTAGCATTTGTTCAGAAAAATTCCTTTTAAAGTAGTATTTCTAAAGGCAATTTTCGCATGTACCTTGTATCAATACCTGGGTGGTGTCCACTTTTCTGTTGGGCAAACTTGGGATACTTACAGTAGTGGGTATACAATCTACTTTACCACAAGCTACACACTGAAAATGCGGATGCAAATCATGATGTGCAGTAGAAGTACAGCCATTACATTTGGCATACCATTTTAATCCGTTTTTTCCTAAAAAGGAATGCAACAAACCATCTTCTTCCAATTTATCTAAAACACGATATATAGTGGTCTTGTTAAATCTTGTGCCGATCATAGCAATCAAATCTATCACTGAAATGGCACCTGAGCCTTCTAATTTCTCAAACTCACCTAAAATAGCGGCTACAGATTTCGTTTTTCTTATTACTCCCATAATACAAATATAATGCAACTTAGTTGTATTTAAAAAAAGGAAATGTTGTGCAATAACCAGAAACAGCCCTAGAGATTCACTATATAAATTCGAATACCTTTAAAACGGATGATGTAGTGGCTATTACAGGCACTTTACAATTGAATCAAAACGATGTAAATCATTTGAATTATATTCTTAGGGATTGTACTGGCAAAAAAATAAAATAGGTCATGTAGGTGATATAATGTTAAAGTATTCTTTAAAATGCGTTAAAATTGATAACAGTATTAGCTTTTGGCAATCAATTCGTTAAAATCTTCTTAATTTAGGACAAAATTCAAATCAAACTAATTAACCTATGCACAAAATAACACCTCTCTTTTTTTTATTTACTTACGCGCAAGTTCCTTAGGATACAAATTTTAAAGAAACTTGTAATCCTCCACTAATTTAAAAAGCGTTTGCAAGCACAAATTATTTTTAAATGGGTCTTTACCATAGTTAAATCATTTTAGCTATTGACAACTAATCAACTTGAGTGAATGTTTATAAAAGCATTCACTTTTTTACGAGTAATAACATAGTATAATTCAGACAAGTTCAACACAAAAGAACTTTAGGTATATCAATTCAAATTCAAACTAGTACACTTATGAAAACTTTGTCCACTTTTCTATTGTTTTGCGTCGCAATTTCTTTGCAAGCGCAAAAAAAAGTAATGCAACATGAAGATAAAGCATTATGGAACCAGATTAAAAATGCAAGCATATCCAATTCTGGGGATTATGTTTTATTCGGCTTAGCTCAAGACGAAAAAGACCAAACCCTATACTTAAAAAGTACTAAGGGCAATGCTATTATGGAATATCCTCGTGCGAAAGGAGGAGATTTTACTTACGATTCTAAGTTCGTGGTTTTTTCGGTGAATGCGTCTAAAGACAGTATTACTGCATTGAAACGTAAAAAGACCAAAAAGAAAGATTTTCCGAAAGATACTTTGGTAATTTATAACATTCAGAAAGAAAAGGTAGAAAAAATACCGAATGTAAAATGGTACAAAATTCCGGAAAAATGGGCTGGTATTGTGGCTTATCAATTAGAACCGGTAACGCCTAAAAAAGGAAAATCAGAAAAAACAGAAAAAACAGAAAAGCCAAAGAAAGAAAAGCAACCTGAAAAAACAGCAAAGGCAAAAACCCAAAAACCAAAAGTAAAAAAGGTATCGAGTAAAAATGGCTATCATATTGTAATCCGTCAATTAGAAACAGGTATAGAAGATACCTTAAAGTTTGTAACCAAACATGCTTTGTCTAAAGAAGGTAAGGTAATAACCTATGCAACTACAGGTACAAAATCGGGAATGAAAAGTGGTGTTTACCAATACAATGTAAAAGATGGAGCATCTACATTGATTTTTGAGAGTCATGCTAAAACCAAATACCCACAAATGGGCATCTCTGATTCTGGAAAACGCATTGGTTTTGTAGTAGATGCAGATTCTACCAAAAGCCTAATTAAAAAGCCAAGTTTGTTTGCTTGGAAAAGTGGAACAGCTGCTGCAGAGCAATTGGTAGCCTCTGAAGAGAATGCAGCCAACTTATTGGTATCGCCAGATGAACGATTGGTTTTTTCTAAAAACGAAGAACGTTTGTACTTTGGATTAAGAAAACCGCCTATTGTACAAGACACCACCTTACTTAAAGAAGAAATTGTAAATGTAGAAGTGTGGAGTTATAACGAACCAAGATTGTACACTGTACAAGAAATGCAAGTAAAAAGAGATCAGAAAAAAGCCTTTTTGTCTTTGTATGATTTTAGCTCGAATACAATGGTGCAGATTGCAGATGCTGAGTTTGATGTTGCACGTTATGCAGATGAAGGCAACTCAGACTATGCCGTTATTGGTAACAATACGCCTTATATGTTAGAGAGTCAGTGGACAGGCCAACGTGCTATGGACATGATGAAAGTAGATTTATCTACGGGTAAAAAAACAATGTTGGGTAAAAAGATTTACGGAGGAAACGCATTGAGTCCGAAAGGAAATTATATGTATGGCTATTCTAGAAAAGACTCTACCTGGTTTACTTACAACCTTAAAACATCGAGCTACAAAGCCTTAACCAAAGGAAAACAATTCTATAACGAGTTGCACGATTATCCTGATGATCCAAGAAGTTATAGGGCTATGGGCTGGACAGAAAACGATGAAAAGCTATTGGTTTACGATCGTTACGACATTTGGGCTTTTGATCCTGATACAGGAGCTGCAGAACAATTGACAAATGGTAGGGCTAAAAAGACCAGCTATCGTTATATTAAATTAGATGATGATGAAAAATCCATCTCAACAAAGAACACTTGGTTGTTAAGAACCTTTAATGATGAGACCAAGTTTGGTGGAATAGCAAGTTTTCATCCGAAGAACAATAAAATAACACAATTGGTGGAATCTGGCCATACGTATGGAGCCTATAAAATGGCACAACAAGATAAAAAAAAGAGAATGCTGTTTACACGACAAAATTTTACGGAATTCCCGAATTATTATGTTACAGACGTTAGCCTAAAATCACCCAAACAAATAACAGATGCCAATCCGCAACAAAAAGACTACAATTGGGGAACAATTGAAATGGTGGAATGGACTTCTTTAGATGGCAAACCCTTAAAAGGGATGTTGGTAAAACCAGAAAACTTTGATCCGAATAAGAAATACCCAATGATTGTGAATTTCTATGAGAAAAATTCAGACGGTATTTACAGACATCGTGCGCCTTCTTATGGTAGATCTACCATCAATTATCCTTTTTATGCCAGTCGTGGGTATTTAATTTTTAATCCTGATATTTATTATAGAGATGGGTATCCTGGAGAAAGTGCTTTGAACTGTGTTATACCTGGAATTACCTCTTTAATAGACAAAGGATTTGTAGACAAAGACAATATTGGTGTGCAAGGGCACAGCTGGGGAGGGTATCAAATTGCCTATTTAGTAACCAAAACCAATATCTTTAAAGCTGCAGAATCAGGAGCACCTGTACCGAATATGATTAGTGCTTATGGAGGAATCCGTTGGTGGACAGGTTTAAGCAGACAGTTTCAGTACGAGCATACCCAAAGTAGAATAGGAGGTACGCCATGGGAATATCCGCAGCGTTATGTAGAAAACTCACCGATTTTTAATATCGATAAAATACAAACTCCATTATTAATTATGCACAATGATGCAGACGGACATGTGCCATGGTATCAGGGAATTGAATTCTTTGTAAGCTTAAGACGTTTGGGCAAACCTTCGTGGTTATTGAATTATAATGGCGAACCCCACTGGCCTTTAAAAATGCAAAATAGAATAGACTTTAACATTCGTTTGGCGCAATTCTTTGATTATTATTTAAAAGGAGCCCCAAAACCAATGTGGATGGAACGTGGGGTACCTGCCCTAGAAAAGGGAATTAACCAAGGCTACGAACTCATCAAAGAAGATAAATAACAGATAGTATGAAATTTAAAACAATAAAAATTAGTCTTCTTTTTGTATTGATGGCATTGGGAATTAAAGCTCAAGATTTTGATGCTTTTCAGTACAGAACTGTAGGACCAGAAAGAGGAGGAAGAGTAACCACAGTAACAGGAACTTCACAATTACCAGGCACCTTTTATTTAGGAGCTACTGGTGGTGGCGTTTGGAAAACAGAAGACTATGGAGTGTCTTGGAACAACGTATCTGATGGTTATTTTGCTACCCCATCTATTGGAGCTATAGAAGTAGCCGTTAACGACCCTAATATTGTGTATGTTGGTACAGGTTCTGACGGATTACGAAGCAATGTAATTGCGGGTAAAGGAATGTACAAATCTATAGATGGTGCAAAAACTTGGGAGCACATTGGATTAAAGGATGTAGGCCAAATTGGTGCTGTAGAAATAGACCCGAACAACCACAATGTAGTTTGGGTAGCAGCCATTGGGAATGCTTTTAAAGCCAATAGCGAGCGCGGTATTTATAAAACCACAGACGGAGGGAAACATTGGGAAAAAGTTTTATTTGTTTCTGACCAAGTAGGTTTTGCCGATTTGGAATTGTTACCCAACAATCCGGATATTGTGTATGCTGCAGCTTGGAAAGCAGAACGCAAACCTTGGACGATTATTTCTGGAGGAAACAAAGATGAAGGCGGAATCTATAAATCTATTAACGGTGGTAAAGACTGGGTAAAACTAGAAAACGGATTGCCTAAAGGATTGATTGGTAAAATTGATTTGGCAGTGTCGCCTGTAAATTCTAGCATTGTGTATGCGGTTATAGAAGCCCCTGGCAAAGAAGGCGGTTTGTACAAATCAGTAGATCAAGGGAAATCTTTTACCCACATTTCTAACAACAAAGGTTTGGTAAACCGACCATTTTACTATACCAATATAGAATTAGATCCTACCAATCCAGACATTGTGTATTCCAATGCCAATCCGTTGTTAAAATCAACCGATGGTGGAAAAACTTGGAAACGTATGAGCGCACCCCATGGAGACAATCATGATATTTGGTTGAATCCGAAGAATCCATCACTAATAATTCAGGCCAATGATGGTGGGGCCAACATATCGCATAATGGCGGTAAAACTTGGTCTACCCAATTTAACCAACCCACAGCAGAATTGTATCAAGTAGAAGTAGACGATCAATATCCGTATTGGTTGTATGCAGGGCAGCAAGACAATAGTAGCACTGTTTCTGTGCCAAGTTTTCCGCCAAGCGCCATTCAATATCCGGGTGTAGGCTGGATTATGAATACAGGAGGTTGCGAAACAGGCCCAGCAGTACCCAAACCAGGCAATGCCAATATTGTGTATGCCAATTGTAAAGGGCGCTTTTTTGTATTCGACAAAACCACAGGTACCGAAAAAAGTTATTATGTTGGAGCGTCTAACATTTATGGACACAATCCTAAAGATTTAAAATACCGTTTTCAGCGCGTAGCACCCATTCATGTTTCGCCTCACAATCCTGATGTGGTGTATCATGGATCGCAATATTTGCATAAAACCATAAACGATGGCGAGAGTTGGGAAACCATATCACCCGATTTAACCGCTTTTGAAGCCGACAAACAAGTGATTTCTGGTGGGCCGATTACGAGAGACATCACCGGAGAAGAATATTACAGTACTTTGTATTCCATTAGAGAATCGAAACTAAAAGAAGGGTTGATTTGGACAGGATCTAACGATGGAGTAATTTCTATCACCCAAGATGGAGGGAAAACTTGGAAAAATGTGACCCCTAAAAAAATGCCTAAAGGCGGACGCGTTGAGTCTGTAGAACCTTCGCACCACAATCCTGCCAAAGCCTATATTGCCGTAGAAAGACATTTGTTGGGCGATGCGACACCGTATATTTATAAAACAGAAAACTATGGAAAAAGTTGGGAATTGCTTACTACAGCAACTAACGGAATACCTTCAGATTACTATACGCGAGTGTTAAGAGAAGACCCTGTACGAGAAGGTTTGTTGTATGCAGGTACAGAATATGGGATGTTTGTTTCTTTTGATGATGGTGAGCAGTGGCACTCTTTTCAGCAAAATTTACCTGTAACTCCCATTACCGACCTTAAAATATTTAGAGGCGATTTGGTATTGAGTACCATGGGACGAGCATTTTGGATTCTAGACAATATTACGGCTTTGAGAGATGCACGTATTACTCAATTAAAAGATGTCCCTGTATTGTTTCAGCCAGACAATACCATCCGTTATCGATATCCGAAGGTAAGCAGTAGAGCAGGGGTGGCACAATACCCAAGAACCAGTGTACGTATTGATTATTATTTGCCAAAAGGCCACAAAGGTCCTATTGAATTGGAAATTATAGATGCCCAAAACAAAACGGTTGCTAGTATTGTAAGTAATAAAACCTTATTGCCAAAAGTAGAAGAGGTAGAAGACATGAACCTGAGTCAGGTTTTTCGATATGTAGATACTAAGCTAGAAACCAAAGCAGGAATTAATCGTTTTGCGTGGGATTTACGACAAAAAGGAGCATGGTCTAGCAACCCAAGAAGAAGTTTTAAAAGAGGCCCTATTGTAGCGCCTGGCCTGTATACCGTAAACTTAAAAGTAAACGGACAAACGTTAAGCCAGCCTTTTGAAATTAAAATGGATCCTAGGGTTGCTAAAAGCGGATTGAGCAAAACGGATTTGGTGAATCAGATTGCGTTGCAAGAAAAAGTAATTGTATTACTTTCTGACGCTAGAAAACTGCAAGCCCAATTGGAGAAAAGCAAGTCAGAAACTGCTAAAAAAGTACTACAACAACTTAAAAATGATGATGTAGTGTATCCGCAACAAATGTTTGTAGCTCAAGTAGGGTATTTGCTAAACATGATTAGCAATGCAGACCAAAAACCAGGACAAGAAGCCGAAAACCGTTACAAAGAATTATTGCAACAGTTTAAAGCATTGCAACAAGAAGCTGCAAAGTAAGGCTTTTTGAACAACACTTTTTTAAAATTGGTATGGTTACTTTTAGAAGTAATGCTACCAATTTTTTTTATGCTGTTTTTTGGGTTTAAACATGCTTTTATTGAACCCCTTTTTTTGGTGTGCTTTTGTAGTATAAAAAAGGGTTGTTTTTTACCCTTTTTTTTGTGGTATTTTTGCTGCCTTTTTTGAGTGGAATTTTTCCCTTTTTTAAGGCTTAATTTTGAGGTGGCTTAACATGACGTTTATATGACGTTAATATGACGTTAATATGACGTTAATATGACGCTGATATGACACTGATATGGAGTATGTTTATTTGTCTTTTTTAGAGTACAAATTTGGTGTGTTTATGGATGGTATTTTTTTAGCTTTTTTTATGTTGAAATTTGGCTATAAAAAAAGGCAAAATAGGGGAGTAGAACGTTTTATTTTATGCTGTATGTAAAAATTCTAAAAATGGGTTTGATGTTTTATAATAAAATGATATCTTTAACTAAAAAATTAAAGATAAGTATAAACAATAAAAACTCAGCATAGCCCGCCAATTTGGTTTTAAAGGCTGATAAAAGTTGGGTGTATATACAAGTTGTGTATAATGCGAAAAAAAATTCAGTTATAAAATTAAACTTGTTTACTAAAAAGGAAACTTATATCTTTGTATTAAACAAATATGAATGATAGAAAAATTTAAAGTTGAGTTCCTTAAAGAAGTTTTTGAATTTCTTGATGAATTGGACGAGAAGGCACGAGAAAAAATACTTTTCAATATTGACAAAGCAAAAGTCAAATCCGACAATACACTTTTTAAAAAACTGACTTCAGATATTTGGGAATTTCGGACATTGTTTAATAAAAAACAGTATCGTCTTTTTGCATTTTGGAATAAAACTGACAAGAAAGTGACAATTGTTATTGCAACTCACGGAATAATAAAGAAAACTCAAAAAACACCTAAAAAGGAGATTGACAAAGCAACCGAATTAATGAAAAAATACTTTGAATTTAAAAACAAAAAGAAATGAAAACATATACACTCGATGAAGTAAAAGACAAATATATTGGTAAAAAAGGAACTTATGAAAGAGATTCTTACGAAAACGAATTACGACTTGACCTAATTGGAGAAGCAATTAGACAAGCACGAAAAGACCGAAAATTAACACAGACTCAACTTGGAGAACTTATTGGAGTAAAAAAAGCTCAAATTTCTAAAATTGAAAACAATTTAACTGACGCAAGATTTGAAACAATTTTGAAAGTTTTTAGAGCCTTAAATGCTAAAATTAATTTTAATGTAGAATTATTGAATCAAAAAATGGATTTAGCAACTGAATAAAGCACTATACACAACACAGTATAAAATTAATTGCTGGTTTTAGCCAGTTAACGAAAGTCCTCGCAGACTTTCTATCTGTGATTTATTTGCTAAATTTAGTGCTTAAAGCACGCAACTAATATTATACAAAAACGTTAGCTACAAGCAAAATGAACACCCAAACTGAACAAGGAGAATTTGAAGTTATTGATAGTTTTGCAATCAAAAGAAGGAATGAATTCTATATGATTGGTGAAATTAAAAAAGGAACAATGCAAGTCAATTGGTTTGTTAATATCTCTTTAAATTTAGGACTTTCCTTGACCTTGAGAATTTCGGAAATAGAAACTGTGGAATTTTCTGAGGAAAAAAAAGATTATAAATTAATAATTATTTCAGTAGATGAAGAAACGATAAATATTCTTTTAGGTTTAAATATAGGAATTGAACTTGTTAAAATATCAATAGAAGGAAAAGATTAATGAAAGCGAAAATTTATATAAATGAAAATGTTGTTGGAACAACAAACTTAAAAATTTCAGACGAAAGTATGGGTGGAATAATTGGAGAATTAGTTCCAAATGAAAACTATAAATTATATAAATCAAATATTCAGTCTTTATCTGAAAAAAAAGGAATTGCTAATTGTTCTGACTTTGATTTTATATTAGAATTAGATAACAAACAAAAATTAAATCCTGAAGGTGGAATTGGAATATCTGATTTTAAAGACTTTAACGAAATAATAATTGAATCAGCAGGTAACAGTAATGAAATAATGGAATTAATAAAAAATGCCAGTAGCTAACACCGTATAAAATTTATTGCTGGCTTTTTGCTCACTTACGAAAGTCCTCTCGGACTTTCTTCGTCTGTAATTATTTAGTAACTTTAGTGCTTAAACCACGCAACAAACCTTATACAACAACGTTGCCAGTAATTACTCACTCAAATCCGAAATGAAAGAAAAAGTTAAGAAAATTATAGCAAGAGAGTTTTTATATTCTTTATTTTCAATAATATTATTTATTGGAATTTTTGTAATTTGGAATTACTTAAATTCCAGTAATAAAAATGAAATTGAATCTTTAAATAAGGAGGTAAAATTATTAAACTCTGAATTTAGAAAACCCAATAATGAATATTTATCAGGGCTTTTTAATTATTTAGGAGCAACCGACTCATTAAAAATGAGCGAAGAAAAGTGGATAAATAAAATAAAGAATAGCGAAATTGAAAAAAAGAACGTTTTCGAAATTTTAGGAGGTAAAGCAACATTAAAGGCTAATTATGCAGAATGGAATTTAAAGGTTTTTGGAAATAAAGAAAAAAAAGAAGTTTTAGTTTTAAAGAAAAAAATAAGAAGTCTAAAAAAATCAATATTTAATAATGAAATTTATCCATTAGATTTATTTACTATTATCATATCTATCATTTTTGGAGTTAGATATTTAATTTATTCTACAATATGGAGTATTAAAAAACTAAAGGAAGATAAATAATGCAACTTTGTTTGCTACAAATTGAAGATAAAATGGATCCATTAAGTATTACAATTGGAATTTTAGGTTTAGTAATAACTATTCTTTTAGCACTTATTCCTTATTTTAGAAAAGTTTATTTCAACGGCCCTGAACTGACTATTGAATTAATTCCTGATGGAAGTTTAAGTATGAATCGAGGTTTGAGTGGGAAAAATGACACGTCAAAAGGTTATGTTGAAGGAAATAAAGCAATATATGTTTTTCAAATAGATTGGAGAATTGATTTAAAAATCACAAATAATTCAGAAATAACTGCATATTACCCAAAACTAAATTACTTGAACCAACAGTTAAGTTTTACGAAAATTGACAAACTTGACATAAATAAACCAATTCAAGCTAATGAACAGATACTTCTAAAAGGAACTTATACTATGTTTGAAGAAGTTAACGGAAATGAAAGAACTCAAGCTAAAGGGCTTCCTCCTAATTTTAATGATTTGAAAATCCTTTTAGAATATAAAAATCCACAAAAGAAACTATTTTATACTCTTTACTCAAACTCAAACGAAATAAAAAAAAATAAATATATAAGAAGAAAACCGAAAGAATTTAAATAAAAACTACTGGCAACACCGTATAAAATTTATTGCTGGCTTTTTGCTTACTTACGAAAGTCCTCGCGGACTTTCTTTGTCAGTAATTATTTACTAACTTTACTGCAAAACCAACGCAACAAACCTTATACAACAACGTTAGGCACAATTATGAAAATGAGACTCTAATGATTAAAAAAATAATCTTATATATCTTACTATTTTTAAATCAAGTTTCATTTGGACAAGAAACTTCAACAAGCTTAAATAATTATTTTTCTACGCAGGAAATAAAGGAGCTAAATATTATAACAGATTTTTTTCAAAAAGAACTTTGTGGCGATTCCGAAAGAAAGAATTTTGGAAAATGTGTCAAAAAAATAATTCCTAAAATTGAAAAATCTAGAGGTACATATATAGCTAAAAAAATAAATTTTAGAAGACAGAAAAATCTTTTGAAGAAAATTTCATTGAGCACGTTTATAAAAATATGGAGTGGGTGCAGAAATTGGAGTGATTACGAACCCAAATACGAGTATTACAGTCTATGCTTCAGTGGAAATGAAAATTATATAAAATTTGTTCGTGAATTAGGAAAAACCAGTGGATATCTTATAAAATATGCAGAAACTTTAGACACTGGTGGATTAGGAAATCTAAATTTTATCGCAACTAATATTTTGGAATATCCGAAATCTATAAATATTGAAAATAGAGGTGTTCAAATTGTATTTGCAATTCATTATTTGACACAAAATGACATATTAAATAATGGAAAAAAAGCATTTAAAATAATGGAAAAATATAATAGAAAGAAAGGTGGAAAATAAAAAAAAGTGCCTAACACCGTGTAAAAAAAATTGCTGGTAAAAGCCTACTTACGAAAATCCTCTCGGATTTTCTTGGTTCGTGTTTTATTTATTAACTTTATTGCTTAAACCACGCAACTTTCATTACACAAACACGTTGGCAACAAGCAAAAAGCAGAACGCTAAAAGATGAAAGAAAAAGGAATTAAAATTTTGTATGGAATTTTAGCA